>JBDHAS010000035.1:0-25039 GCA_039588015.1 Gemmatimonadota bacterium
ATGCGTACGTTCGGCCTCTACGAGCCGTGGGTGGAGGGCAAGCGCGGACGCAGGTAGCGGGCCTCGGGCGCCGCGCTGAAAGGCCCAACCCTTCCTGGCACTTCCGGGCGTTGATTGAGGCGCGTTGCAGGCGTTCAATAGGTTGAAGGGGATGCGCGGCTCTCGCGCCGGACGCGATCCCAAATGCCCTCGCGCAGCCGCGCCACCTCGCGACTGAATCCGGGGTCCTGCCTCACCCGGTCGAAAAGAGCCGACTCCAGAACGCGCGGCTCTACTCCACTCGGTGACAACGCGTAAGCGCGCACGACCCATGAGAGCGACTGTGTGGGTTCTCCTACCCACGCGTAGTACGTGGCCAAGTCTTCGGCGCGAATGACGTCGGTGAAGACCGAGTCCTGCAACTCGCCGGCCGCCAGCCCCGCAACGAGGGAATCGACGATCGCGGCGGCCTCGGCCCGTCTACCTAGCTCGTGCAGGCACATCGCGCGAATCGCCGCATGCGGTCCCATTTCCATCGCTGCACAGCGCTCGGCTCGCCCCGCCAGCAAGTGAGCGCGCGCTTCGATTGCGCGGGACAGCATGAGGTCTGGTTCGAGCTCACTTGCCATGCGCGCCTCGCGAGCCGCACGATCGTAGCGTCCAAACGCGAGGGCATCGTAGGCGAGCGCCAGGCGCCGTCCCGCGTTCTGAGGATCCATGGCGATTGCCTGTTCGGCCACGCGAAAGGCGGCTTCGACCTGGCCGCTCTGGTTGAGGACGCGAGCGCACCAACTCAACACATCGGCCGTGCTCGGCTCCAAGTCGATCGCCTTCCGGCAGTCGGACGCTACCTCTGTGACAGGTGCGAACGAGCGGCTCGCCACGTATCCGCGAGCGGTGTAGCCACCGGCCGACGCCGGATCGAGTGCGATGGCCCGTTCGGCCATGGCGAGCGCGTAACCGGCAGCACGATAGCCGTCTATCCCGATGCGGTAACGGTAGGCCAGCGAGAGGGCGTAAACGCTCGACAGCCCTGCATACGCGTCGGCATAGGCCGAGTCGATCGCCAGGGCTTCGCTGAACGCAGCGCGAGCGCGGGCCATCCCCTGCGCCGTCCGACGGCCGAGCCAGGCGCGCCCGATCAGGTAGCTCTCATGTCCGGCGCTATGTGCTACGGGACCGCTCTGAGCCGGCACCTGGACGAAGTTCCTGGCCAAGTAGTCGTCGACGAAGGACTGTGCCAAGTTGAGCGCAGCCTCGAAGCCGTACTGCGAATTCCACTCGTATCGGTCGGTAGAGAGGACCTCGCCCGATCGCCCTTCCGAAACTCGGACGTTTAGTCGCACGCCATCGACCGTCCGATAGAGCGAGCCCAGAACGAGCTTGCCGACGCCTAGTGAATCGGCCAACTGGCGAGCCGTCAGCCCCGACTCGACGAAGCTGCCGACCGAATAAGGGTCGCTGACTTTTATGACCCCTACGCGCTTGAGCCGCCCGACCACCTCCTCCGTAATGCCGGCGCATACGTGCTGCAACTCTGGGTCGCCAGTCCTATTCTCTACCGGCAAGACGGCGACCGAATCAACGAATCGGACGTTTTGGAATGCGGAGAGCGGGTCGCGGCGCCATGGGTGCCAGAGCGCGAGCGCCAACGTCCCGATAACGAGCGCGGCGGCGAACAGTAGGCGTGATCGCGGTGCTTGAACGTTCATGCTTAGTGAGCTAGACCCTATCGAGTACCTCGAAACGCGGGCGCGGCTGGCCTCAGGCGCCGTCCGATTCTGCCCAGCTGATCAGCCCCGGTAGGTATGGCGTCACCATTCCAGGGTAGCAGGGCACGACCCGCACGGTATAACCGTGCTGCCCGCTGTCACAGCACGTGATGCCGGAAGCCTCGAACAGGTGGCGCCCGTCCCCCAGTGACCTCACGGCCTGCATGGGCATACCCGTGGCATCCAAGAAGTCGCCGCTGGGATCGAGGCGCCCCATGTATAGCTCGACCGTAACGTCGTCAGGAGTAAGCTGGCCCAGCCGGACTTCCGCCGTCACCTGCAATCCGCCGCCGACGCGCAGGTCGGCACCCGAACCTGATTCGACGACCTCTACCCGTACGTCCGGCCAGCCCTCGCGCACGCCAGCCTTCCAGGTTGCCAGCGCGCGGGCGCCAGCAGCGTCATCCCCCATGAGCACGCCGCGCCGCGCTGCCGCCGGCAGGTAGAAGCGCTCCGTGTATTCCTTGACCATGCGATGGATGTTGTATCTGTGACTCAAGCAGGCGATGGACGCCTTCATCCGCTCGACCCACTCACGCGGCACGTTGTGGGCGCCGCGCTCGTAGAACAGCGGAACCGCATCCTGTTCGAGGATAGCGTAGAGCGCTTCCGCCTCCACCTCGTCCTGCTCCTCCGGATCGGCGTAGACTTCACCTCGGCCGATCGCCCAGCCCCCGGTCTTTTGTGGCTCGAAAGCCTCCCATGCCTCCGCCCACCAGCCGTCAAGCGTGCTCATGTTCAGTGCGCCATTGGCGGCGGCTTTCATGCCGCTCGTCCCGCTCGCCTCCAGCGGCCGACGCGGCGTGTTCAGCCAGACGTCGGCACCCTGCACCATGTAGCGGGCAACGGCGACGTCGTAGTCCTCCAGGAAGACCAGCCGCCCGCGGAATGGCTCGCGTCGGGACAAGGACACGATATCGCTGATCATGTGCTTGCCCGCGTCGTCTTTGGGATGCGCTTTTCCGGAGAAGATGATCTGAACGGGTCGCTCTTCATCGTCGAGTATGCGGGCCAATCGGTCCACATCTCTGAATAGGAGCATCGCCCGTTTGTAGGTCGCGAAGCGCCGCGCGAACCCTATGGTGAGCGCGCTCATATTCAGCGCCTCGTCCGCCGCCTCCAGCTCGGACCGCAGCGCGCCGCGCCGTTCGGCCTGCGCCCGCAGCCGCCGCCGTGCGAAGGCCACAAGGCGTTCGCGCCGCCGCACGTGGGTTCGCCACAGCTCCTCCGCATGGATATCCCAGACTCGCTCCCACACGGTTTGGTCCGCCGGTTCCTCGCGCCAGCGCGGACCCAGGTAGCGGTCGTACAGCTGGTTCATCTCGAGGGAGATCCACGAGCGGAAGTGCACACCGTTAGTCACGTGACCGATCGGCACCTCGTCCTCCGGGACGCCCGGCCAGAGGTTGTGCCACATCCGCCGGCTGACCAGACCATGCAGCCGGCTGACCGCGTTGGCGTGATCGGCCATGCGTAGTGCCAGCACGGTCATCGTGAACGGCTCGTTAGCGTTCTTCTCGTCCTCCCGCCCCAGGGCAAGGAATTCGTCCAGCGATAGTCCTAGCCGGCCGATGTAGGAGCCGAAGTACCTTTCCATCACGTCTGCGGGAAAACTGTCATGGCCGGCCGGCACCGGCGTGTGCGTGGTGAAGACGAGCCCAGCGCCTGCAGCCTCACGTGCCTCGGCGAACGACAGGCCGTGGCTTTGCATGAGCTGGCCGACCCGTTCGAGCGCAAGGAAGGCCGAGTGTCCTTCGTTCATGTGGTAGACCGTCGGTCGCACACCCAGCGCCTCGAGCGCTCGACAACCGCCAATCCCGAGTACGATCTCCTGCTTTATCCGCATCTCCAAGTCGCCGCCGTAGAGTTGCTCGGTGATGTCTCGGTCCTCGGGGCTGTTCGGCGGCATGTTCGTGTCGAGCAGATAGAGTGGCACACGGCCCACCTGCGCACGCCAGACCTGAGCTGCTACCTGCCGGCCGGGGAACTCCACCGCGACCGAGATGGGTTCCCCATCCGCTCCGTGCTCCAGCGCGAGCGGCAGGTTGTAGAAGTCATTGTCTTCGTATTTCTCTCGTTGCAAGCCCGCCTCGTTAAGCCGCTGGCGGAAATAGCCCTGCTGGTAGAGCAAGCCGACACCGACCAGCGGCAGGCCGAGGTCGCTGGCCGACTTCAGATGGTCGCCGGCCAGAACGCCGAGACCGCCGGCGAAGATGGACAGACACTCGGTGACCCCAAACTCGGCGGAGAAGTAGGCAGCCAGCTTCTCGTCGGCGGCGCCCACCTTGCGACGGTACCAACTCGATTCGCCCGTCAGGTACTCGAGACAATGGCGGCGTACGCCGTCCAGGTGGTTGACCAGCCCGTCGTCCGCAGCCGCCGCGACGAGCTGCGACTGGTCGATCATCCCCAACATGAGCAGGGGATTGTGCCCGGTGCGTTCCCAAAGGTCGCTATCGAGTCGGCGGAAGAGCTCTACAGTCGCGTGATCCCACGCCCAGCGAAGGTTGTAGGCCAGCTCGCGCAGGCCTTCCAAGCGCTCCGGCAATGTCGGTGAGACGGTAAAGGAACCGATCGGCCTCAAGGCTTTGTCTCCTGTCGGGGCATTCGCTCATTCGGTGCTCAGGGCGACGAGACGATCTCTCGCGTCCGCGACGAAGGGCGCATCGGGATCGGCGTCACGCCAGGCGTCGAGGAAGCGGCGATACTCGGCGGCCGCCCGGTCGGGGTTTCCAGCGGCCTCCAAAGCAACGCCCAGCTTGTAGTAGAGGGATTGCCGATAAGGGTCAGTGCTCAGCGCTGCCTCGAGCTGACGCACGGCTTCTCGAGGTTGGCTGTTGGCCATGTAAGCATCGGCCAAAGCCGCTTTGTATGATGTACCGGCCCAGTTTCTCAATGCTGGAGCGGCCGCTTGACGCAGCTTCTCGATAGCCGTCGCAGGGTCGCCGCGCTCGAGGGCGATGATACCTAGGACGTAGGCCTCGCTGGCTACGGCATACTCGCCCGCGGTGGCATAAGTCGGCAACTCAACCGCCACCTCTTCGGCGGCAGCCAGATCGCGCAGTCCAATCAATGCTCTGACCAGACCGACTCGCGCTTCGGTGAGCGAAGGGACGGCGGCGAGCGCCGCTTCGTAGCTCGCTTTTGCCTCTTGATATCTTCCTTGCTGCAGCAACGCTTCGCCTCGTCCGTTGTAGAGCAACGGCACCGGGTTCTCTTTGAGTCGCTCCTCGAGCAGCTGATCTGCCTCGACGAACTGACCCTTGTAATTGTGGGCCAGGCCCTTGTTCAGGTGCGCCGGTAGGAGGAACGGGTCCAACCGCAGAGCCACTTCGTACTCCGCCAGAGCCGAGTCCATCTCACCGCTCATTCTATACAGAACGTCGGCCTGCGAATCGTGGGCATGAGCGTGGTTCGGGTTGAGGGCCAGTACCTTCCGCATCTGCTCCGCCATCAGGTCGAACTCGCGTCGCTGCTCGTGCACGAACCCGAGCGCGAAATGCGCTTCCGCCAGCTGCGGGTCAATCTCAAGCGCCCGGCGCGCGCTGGCCTCTGCTCGGGTCAGCCATACTTCATCCTGGCTCCAACCCGAGTTGTAGTTCTGCGTTTGGGACATGGAAAGCCCGGCTAGGGCCAGGGCATAGTCTTCGTCAATGGCCAGCGCTTGCTCGTAGAGGGCCGCTGCGGCTGCGTTCCCTTCCGGCGTGTACTTGTAGAATTCGCTCCGCGCCCGCGAGTAGAGCTCGAATGCCTCCAGGTTGTCGGTAGCGTTCTTAGCTCGGCGCTCGAGCGATGCGACTTCGCTGTCGGTGAGGTTGAGTTGCATCGCCTCGGCGATCCTCCGGGCGACGTCGTCCTGTACCTCGAATACGTCCATGTACTTCCGGTTGTAGTTCTCCGACCAGAGGTGGAAACCGCTTTCCACGTCGATCAACTGGGCCGTAATCCGCAGGTCGTCACCCTGCCTGCGGACGCTGCCCTCGAGGATGGTGCTCACATTCAGCTCGCGTCCTACCTCTCGCGGGTCTACATCTTTTCCCTTGTATCGAAACGTGGCGCTGCGCGACATCACCTGAAGATCATCGAGTTGCGAGAGCACCGCGATGATTTCTTCGGTTACCCCGTCGCTGAAATACTGGTTGGCCGTGTCGGGGCTCAGGTTGAGGAAGGGAAGGACGGCGATGGAGGCCGCCGCTGGTGCGCCACTCGCCAGGACGCGAGCCTCGCTACCACGGACGAGCGACCACCAGACGCCGCCGAGCAGGAGCGCCGTGCCTGCCACGGCGAGCAAGGCTATGGGCCAGCGCCGCGACATCGGTTCGGCCGCAATCGCTGCCAGTTCCTCTTGTGTGACCTGATGTTCTCGCTTCACGCCTTGTGGCGTCATCTCGAGTGCCCAGGCGAGTACCAGCGACACCGGGAACCCGAGGATCATCGTTAGCGCTATCCCCGTGGCCACCGTATCGGGCAGCCGCAGCGCGGGCACCAGAAAGTCCGCCGCCTGCATGACCACGAAGGCGACGCCGCCGTAGACGGCGGCCACCTTGAAGACCTGCCGCCGCTTCAGCTCGGCTAGCAGGTTGCCCAAGCGGTTTGGACTCTGAGTCATGTTCCTCCGTGCAGTGTAGAGAGATTTTGGACGGACGAAAGATGGCAGAGATGGCCGTAACGCGCCACCGCATTGGGTCTTGATCAGCGGTCTACTGCGGCTGGAAGCAAGCACAACGAGGGCAACGAAATAGGCGACGCTGACTGGGAGCCATGTGCGGGTCGGGGCGCTGAATGGAGGGGCTGAGGCGGGAGGAGGAGGCTCGCTGAATCGAGAGCGTTCCGGACTTGCGTTTTTGCTGTCACTAAATATTGTTTTAGGGAAACCTAAACAGGCCACTACTCAACCCATGGCCGGAGCATCGTGCGAGTATCCCCAACGCTGTTAGTCGCGTCGTTGTTCACTTTGAACCCCGGTGTGACCGTGGCACAGACACCGGGGCCCCTAGTCACGGACCGGCCCGATTTCACGGAGAGTGCTCTCGCGGTAGGGCCCGGAAGAGTACAACTCGAGGCGGGCTACACGTTCAGCGGTGAAGCCGAGGTGAAGTCGCACACCGTGGGGGAGGTCCTGGTACGGGTGGGCTTGATCTCGCGTCTGGAACTGCGGCTGGGCCTCAACTCGTACGCTTTCGAGGAGCGCACCTCCGCAGATGAACGCGGATTCGAGGACGTATTCATCGGTGCCAAGATCGCGCTCTTAGAAGTCGCTTCCGGTTTCGAGTTGCTGCGTCCCGGCTTGGCCCTGCTGATCGGCACGTCGTTGCCGACTGGTCAAGGAGGGTTCGGTGCGGAGGGAGTCTGGCCGGAAGCCAAGCTCGCCTTGGGTTGGGACGTCTCGCAACGATTTTCGCTAGGATCGAACCTGAACGTCGCCTCGGTTCGAGTCGACGGCGATCGATTCGGCCAGTTTTCAGGCAGCCTGGCGATGGGCTATGCCATCAGTGAACGATTGGGCACCTACTTGGAGTACTTCGGATTCGCAGCTCCGAACACGCGGGGCATAGACGAGAGCTTCTTCAACGGCGGGTTCACCTTCCTGGCAAACAATGACCTGCAATTCGACGCTCGGGCCGGCATCGGCGTCAGCGAACCAGACCTCAACTACTTTCTGGGTGTTGGCTTCGCTTGGCGTATCTAGTGTGCGACCGCCTCTAGTCAGGCCTCACGTGCACGAAGGCCCGGAGGAACACTCCGGGCCTCGCGTAGCGCAGCTCTTCTGCGGTTAGGATAGCGCGACGCGACGGCGCTATCCTAGCTGGAAGCGGCATCGAGCTTCACCAACTCGACGCGCCGGTTCTGTTGCTTACCCTCGGGAATGCTATTGTCGGCCACCGGATTCGACTCACCGAAGCCTGCGGTCTCCAGCCGGTTCTCCTCAATCGCGAACGACTCGACCAGATACGCCTTCACCGCGGCCGCCCGGCGCTGCGAGAGCTCCTGATTGTACGTCTCGTCGCCGTCCGAGTCCGTATGCCCCTCGATTGAAAGCCACAGGTCCGCGTGATCTGTCAACATCTCGCCGATCTCCTTGAGCGTCGGCGTCGACTCCGGGCGGATGCGATCCGAGTTGGTGGCGAAGAGGATACCGCGCGTCGTCACGCGGCCCTCCGCTTCGAGGACGTCGTACAGGTCCTTGCCGCCGCCGGCGACTCGAATCGACCCGAGGTACATCGGGTTCTCATCGTCGGCGAAATAGGTGTTGACGAAAGAGATCTCGTTGGAGCGGTTTAGCTGCGCGTTGGGCACGTTCGCGACCCTGCGCTCCCCCACGTACACCTTCGCGTAGCGCCCATCTACCATGATACGAATCGGGGTCAGCCGCTCGTCGATCGTTCCTTCGGTGGAGTTCAGAGCCTCGACCTCGGCCTCTTGGCCAGCAACCACGCCGGTCCCGAGTTGACCTACCTGGAAGTAGTTGCCCGGCTGGTGATTCATACCGGCTTTCGGCAGCGGCTCGGTGCTGATCCCCATGCGCTGGTTACCGTGGGGGAAGTGGGCGTCGAACTCGATCGTGAACTGCTCCGGCAGGCTCTCGGACAGCACGATTTTGAAGGTGGCATACCGGGGTCCTGTGTTGCGGAGCAATCGTTGGCCCTGCCATTCGACGATCTCCCAATTGCCGCGTACGAACTCCAATCGGCGCGGAAAGTCGCCGATGTTGTCCTTTCCATAGTCCTCGTAGAACAGGACATCGTCGCCGGCCACGAAGTCATAGTTTGACCAGACGCCCTCACCGGGCTTGACCTCCGCTTTGTCGGCAGCCTTATCCGGATCGGTGATCGGCTGGCCTTCATCATCTGTGATCACGTTGCCTTGATCGTCCGTTAGGACCACGGGCTCCCCAGATTTCTCGGCCTTCTCGATACAATCCAGGTCGTCGAAAACACAGCGGACACCATCTCGCACGGCATTGTCCAGGGCCTTTAGTGCCTCGTCCTCGGCGGCTTTCTCGACCGTCTTCTTGGCCTTCTTCCAGACCTGGGCTTCGATGGCGGCGGGACCCGCGAGAGCGTTAAAGAGGACGACTAACAGCACGGCAGTCATGCGCTTCATGTTCTCCCTCCTTTGTCACCTACAGCCGCGCGAGGCACGACGCTATCGCGCCCGCGGCGTGAGCTCGGTGGCGTAACGACTTGCCAGTTTGAGGCAGCGCGGTTCCGCGCCGATGAGGGAGGAACCGGGGCCTCGCACGAGTACTGTACTACTTAAAAGGGGCTGAACGTCAGTTGCACGATACCCGGAGGAGATGAATAGCGCAAGCTGAGCGTTGGCCGGCATCTGCTACTACCGCGAAGGCGAACCTGGACGTGAATGGAAAAGGACGGCCGTCAGATCGAATATCTAACCCGGTTAGGAGAACGCCGTGCGTCGCATTTGTTGATTGTGGCACTAGCAATTATCTTTCCGACCATGACTGGCCCCAACAGTTTCTGGACCCGGGTGAAGAACGCCCGGATCGTCCAGGTCCTCGTCGCGTACCTCGCCGTCTCCTGGGGGATACTCCAGGTGACCGACATCTTCCAGCAGTCGCTCGAGCTACCGCAGTGGGTGTTGCCGGTAGCTTTGTTGCTTCTGGTCATCGGCTTCGTCATCATCGCCGCCACCGCGTGGGTTCAGTCTCACCCGGCGACGG
Source organism: Gemmatimonadota bacterium (assembly GCA_039588015.1). Classification (GTDB taxonomy): domain Bacteria; phylum Gemmatimonadota; class Gemmatimonadetes; order Palauibacterales; family KS3-K002; genus JASFMO01. The sequence goes on from JBDHAS010000035.1 coordinate 9,436, forward strand.
CGGAGCGGGCGGCGCGCGACGAGGTACCCGAGGCATGGGAGCTGCAACCGGGCGAGATCACCGAAGCGCTCGCCAAGGGGAGGCTGCCGCACTTGACCTGGGCGCGGGCGCTGCTGGGCGGCGGCGTCGCTTTCCTTCTCCTCTTCGGGTTCGCCGGCCTCTACATCGTAGTCAAGGACCAGGGTCGAAGTCTCGCCCCGACCGAGGCCATCGCCAGCAGCGAGGCACTCCCCGGCATCGCGGTGCTGCCGTTCAGTGTGACCGGCGGTGAGTTGAGCGAGTGGCGCGAGGGCATGGTGGATCTGCTGTCCACGAACCTCGATGGAGCGGCGGGCCTCCGGGCCATCAACAGCCGTACGGTCATGGCGCGTTGGGACGAGTTGGCGGGCGATGACGATCGCGTCGATGAGGCTACGAGCCTGCGGGTGGCGGAAGCGACTCAGGCGCGCTACGCGCTGCTCGGGTCCGCGGTGGGCATCGGGCCCAGCGTAAGACTCACCGCCGACGTCTACGACGTGGCCAGCGGCGACCGATTGCGACAGGCCCGAGTGGAAGGTTCGCCGGACAGTGTTTTGGCTTTGGTCGATCAACTGTCGATCGAAGTGATCGGCGCCATAATGAGCAGTGGCGAAGGTGAGCTGCCCTCGGTGAACCTCGCCGGAATCACCACGACATCGGTGCCGGCACTCAAGGCCTATCTCGAGGGTGAAGCCGCCTTTCGGCATGCCGACTTCGATGCGGCCATCGAGGCGCTTGGGCGAGCGGTGGAGACCGACTCGACGTTCGCTCTGGCTTACTATCGGCTGGCGAATTCCTACGGGTGGAAGGAAACAACAAATCACCCGCTGACGCAGGAGAACCGGGCGCGAGCGCTGCAATTAGTGGATCGCCTTCCAGAGCGTCAGGCACTCCTGGTGCGCATCGAAAACGCCAGGGGCGACCCAGAAAGTCTCGATCTGGCTCTGGACGCGGTGGCTCGCTACCCCGATGACCCGGAGGCGTGGTACCTTCTGGGCGAACTGTACCTGCACTCTCGATATGGCAACCCGACTTGGGAGCAGACCGACCAGGCCTTCTCGCGTGCCGTCGAACTCGATCCCAGCTTCGCCCCCTATCGCATCCATTTGATCGACCTGGCCTTTGCGGTATACGACAGCGCTTTGATCGCGGACCGGTTGGAAGACTTCGAGGCCTTGGCTCCGGGCGCAACGCAGCAGTTGACCCGCAGTCGTGTCGGCATCGCGCTGGCCCATGGCGATTCGGCGGGCCGGGCCTGGGCCGGAGCCGTGCTCGATACGTTGGACGCCCAGGAGATCCGAGTGGCTCTGGGTACCGTGCAGGCCGTGGACGCCCGCGCCTGGCAAGTTGAGGAGGAACTGGTCCAGGCCTTGGAGCGTCGCGGCGAGGCCGGTGCGTTTCAACTCGGGCGCGGCGTGATGATCAGCATGAGGCACGGCGCTTTGGCCGAGTGGGTAGAGCGAGTTCAAGACCCGCGACTGGGCCCAAGCTGGAGAAATTGCACGCTGAACTTCGCGTTTTCGAGCGGGGTCCCCGTGGACGAAGACCTGATCGAATCGGCGATGGCTGTCTCGGCCTTCGACAGCACGGCCGAGTTCGCGAACATGTGCGCGGCGTGGTATGCGGCGGATCGAGAACGTTGGGACGATCACGAGCAGTTCATCGCGTGGATCCAACGCAAGGCTGACCGCGTGCGGGCCGCGCGCGACAGCTCCTATGCACAGGCACTCAACGGGATGGCTGGCTTCGCTCGCGGCTACGGCCAGGTGAGAAGGGGCCAATTCGAGGGCCTGACGCTGGCCGCGTACGCGGACGACACCTGGTACGATTTTGCAGTGGTCTTGGGCGATCTCTATGCCGAGGCCGACAGCCTCGAGGTCGCCGTTCGCCACTACCGCACCGACTGGATCGATCCGCTCGTTCGCCTGAGGCTGGCCCGGGTGTACGAGCGCATGGGAGAGAAGGAGAAGGCGCGGGACGCCTACCTCTACTTCGTGGAGTCGTGGGTCGACGCCGATCCTGAGCTACAGCCGATGGTCGAGGAGGCCAAGCGAGCCATCGTAAAACTGAGAGCCGACTTCTGACCGCTAGGCGATGTCGCGACTGAAGCAGCTGATCCACGAGGTCCACCGCCGCTCGCTCTGGCAGGTGTTGGGCATCTACGTGATCGGGGGCTGGATCGCCATTCAGGTGGTCCAGACTCTAACGGAGAGTCTTCAGTTACCCACCTGGTTCCCGGCCTTCGCCGTCGTGCTCCTTATCATAGGGTTCCCCATCGTCATGGCGACGGCGTTCGTGCAGGAGGGTATCTCCAGGCCTCGAGAAAGGGATGCGGCGGCGCGCCGGGAGCCTGAGGCTGGCGCCGCAATCGAGGCGGCCTCGCCCAAGCCGCCGGGCGTAGCGAACCTGTTCACCTGGCGGAACGCTATCGCCGGCGGTGTCGTTGCCTTCGCCGCCTGGGGCGTCGTGGCCACGATCTGGTTGCTGCGTGGGGGTATGCCCGCGGGCGACGTAACCGAATTGAGCGTGGCCGGTGCTGGAGGAGCGCTCTTGGGAACGAGGGCGGCGCAAATCGCGGAACGCGCCGAGGCCGACCTGCCGGCCATCGCTGCGCTGCCGTTCGCGAACCTCAGTAGCGGCGAGGACTTCGCCTTCTTTGCCGACGGCGTGCACGAGGACATCCTGACGAACCTGTCGCAGCTCGATGGGCTCCTGGTGCTGTCGCGTACCTCGGTGCTCCGATACCGAGACACCGAGAAGCCGATCAGGGAAATCGCGGATGAATTGGGAGCGACAGCCGTCCTCGAGGGGAGCGTGCGCCGCTTCGAGAACCAGGTACGCATCACGGCACAGCTCATCGATGCGAAGACCGAGACGCATCTTTGGGCGGAGCGCTACGACCGCACACTCGATGATGTGTTCGCGGTTCAGTCGGAGATCGCGCTCGAGGTCGCCCGAGCGCTGCAGGCGACGCTGACGCCGGACCAAGTCCGTCGCGTCAACACGGCGCCGACGGAAGATCTCAGCGCGTACGACTTGGTGCTGGAAGGACGGCAAGCGTACTTCCTCTATGAACCGAGCGAAAACGAGCGCGCCATCGCGCTGTTCAAGCAGGCTGCCGCTCGCGACTCGACCTACGGGCTCGCGTGGGCCGGCTTGGCCGACGCCTATGCCCAGTACGCTGGTCGCTTTGGCGGCGCCATCGAATGGGCCGATTCGGCCGTCGATGCAGCCCGGCGTGCGGTGATGCTAGCGCCCGAACGTTCTGAAGCGTTCAAGGCGCTTGGGCTTGCGCAGTCCCAGGCTGGCCGCCCCGACAGTTCGATAGCCGCTTACGAGCGGGCACTGGAACTCGACCCCAACAACGGAAATGCAGCGAACAATCTCGGTATCGAGCTCGAGCTGCGTGGCCGGTTCCCGGAGGCTATCAAACTGTACAAGCTCTCCGAACGAGTGAGCCCCCATACCTTCTCGCGTACCAATTTGGCGATCCTCTATACGTGGCTCGGCCTGCCGGACCACAGCGATGATTGGAGACGCAAGGACATCGGCATCGAGGGGCTCAATTCGAACAACCAGTGGGCGGCGATCCTCGCTCTCTACTCGCAGGGGATGAAGGATTCGGCGCTGGTCGTGGCCAAACGGTACGCGGACCTCGACCCGTCCGATGCACTGATCCGAGCGAACGCGGCGTGGATCGCACTCTGGGCAGATGAGCTCGCGCTGGCGGAAGGATATGCTAGGGATGCCAGCCGATTGGCGCCCACGGCCTACTCGATTACCTACAAAGACCCCAAGACGGTGTTGGGGAGCGTAGCACTCGCACGCGGGGACGCCGAAACCGGCCAACGCCTGCTTCGCGAGAGCCTCGAGACTTTGGAGTCGGAGTCGGGCCAGCGGGACCTCGACATGTGGAAGCAGTGGCAGATCATCATGCTGCACGCTCTGTCGGGGGACGGCAATCGTGCGATCGAGATGGCAGAAGCGCTGTACGATCGCGACGGAATGCTCATTCCCTGGGTTTGGGAGCAGGAAGCAGCACTGGACTCTCTTCGCGAGGATCCGCGATTTCAAGATCTCGTGCGCCGCGTCGGGGAACGCACCGCCGCCATGCGGGCGGTCGTGCTCGAAGACGAGGCTGAGACCCGCTAGCGACAGGAGCTAGGTCATGATGCTCCAACCGAGAGGCGCCTCACGCGGGCGCCACGCGCTTGCGTGCCTCTACGCTGCTGCGATCGCTTTCGTGCTCGTCCTCGGCGGACCCGTTTCCCTTGACGCCCAATCCGGCCACCCGCTCGACCCGCTTTCATGGGATGAGCACTGGACTCTGCTGGAGGTGCTGCGGGAGGCCGGCCGGCTCGACAACCTGACGGGCGTCTCTTTCGTGACGCTCGCGCCTCCCGATAAGGATGCGGTGTGGCGTTGGCAGCGAGGGCAAACACTGCCTCGGGCCGCCTTTGCGGTGCTGAAGCAAGGCCCGCAGACCTACGAGGCTGTGGTGGACCCTCGCGCTCGCAAGCTGACGAGTTGGAAAGAGGCCACGGGCGTGCAGCCCAACTTCCTTGAAAGAGAATTCGACCTGGCGGGGAAGATCGCGCTGGATAACGCTGAAGTACGTGCGGCGCTGGAGCGGCTAGGTTACAGGGATTTGTCGGACATCTACTGCTTCGGAGTGCCGCCCGGCTACTTCGGCACCGATCAGCAAATGGGCCGGCGGCTGGCCAACGTCGAGTGCTATGACATGCGCCGCGCCCGGGGCTTCCCATGGACGCGCGGTGTCGGCGGCCTGACGGTCGTTGTGGACGTGAACGCCGGCGAAGTGCTCGAGGTGATCGACGACGGCGTGGTCCCCATGCCGCCCAACGACTTCCGCTACGACGAGTCGGTCGTCGAGTCGCTGCGCGACAAGGGGGCGCCGATCGCGGTACAACTTCCTCGACTCGGGTGAGTTCCCTGCCGGCGGACTGGTGAAGCCCATGGCGCCGGGCCTTGATTGCCCGGACAACGCCGTCTTTCTTGATGCCGTCATCGCCGGCGACGATGGTCGACCGAAAAACATCCCAAACGCCTCGTGTCTGTTCGAGCGCTACACCGGCGACGTAGCATGGCGTCACCGCGACGGCATGAGCGGCGTCATCGATAGTCGGCCGAAGCGTGACCTGGTGGCGCGCGTTTACGCGGTGCTAGGCAACTACGACTACAACTTCGATTGGATCTTCCAGGAAGATGGAACGATCCAGATTGTGGTCGCTGCGACCGGCATCGCCGCCGCGAAGGCGGTGCGAGCGCCGACAGCGATCGTCCATGCCGGCAGTAACGGCACTAACGGTTCGAGCGGCGAGTCCGAGCGAGCCGATGCCTACGGCCGTTTCGTCGAGCCGAACGTCGTGGCGGTCAACCACGATCACTTCTTCTCGTTCCGGCTCGACCTCGACGTGGACGGCATGCAGAACAGCATGCAGATCGACCGGCTGCAGACACAGCGGCTGGCGGAAGACCATCCACGCAAGAGCCTCTGGGTCGTAGACTCCGGAGTGGCACAGACCGAGTCGAACGCGCAACTGCGCATAGACTTCGAGCGTCCGGCGCTGTGGCGCGTGATCAACCCGGACGCTCGGAACCACGTCGGCTACAACACTAGCTACCATCTGCTGCCGCGGGCGAACGCTCTGTCGCTCATGTCGGCGGACGACTATCCGCAACGGCGTGCCGGTTTTGTCGACCATCACTTATGGGTAACGCCATACCAGGCGAACGAACGTTACGCCGCCGGACTCCATCCAACGCTCAGCGAGCCAGGGCAAGGGCTGCCGGCGTGGACCGCAGCCGACCGGCCGATCGCCGACACCGACATCGTCGTCTGGTACACGGTAGGCATGCACCACGTGGTGCGGGCAGAGGACTGGCCGGTCATGCCGACCGCCGCGCACGCGCTCGAGCTGCGGCCATTCGATTTCTTCGATCGCAACCCGGCGCTAGATTTGCCGAGGAAACCATAGACCGAAGGCCGGATACGCGCCGCGCTGCTTCCAGCTAAACCTCTTCGAGCCAATCGAGAAGCGGGCGCCCTACGCGGGTGCCCGCTCCTTTGTACTAGGGTGGGTCGGAGTCTAGCGCCCGGGCTGCGGAGTCACACGCAGGTAAGGCTTTTGCGCGACGAAGCCCGGGAACTTCTCGTGAGCCTCATCATTCGTCACTGCGGTCCCGATAATCACATCTTGGCCGTCCCTCCAGTTGGCCGGTGTGGCGACCGCGTAGTCAGCCGTGAGCTGTAGCGAGTCGAGCGCCCGCACGATCTCGTGAAAGTCACGCCCGGTGCTCGCGGGATAGGTGAGGGTGAGCTTCACTTTGTTATCGGGGCCAACGATGAACACGGAGCGCACGGTCATCGTGTCGTCCGCGTTAGGATGGATCATACCGTACAGATCGGAAACCTGGCGGTCACGGTCCGCTATGAGTGGGAAATTCAGGGCGTTTCCTGTTACGTCCTCGATGTCCTGGATCCAGCCCCAGTGGCTCTCGATAGGATCGACGCTGAGGCCGATAATCCGGGTGTTACGCTTGTCAAATTCGGGCTTCAGCCCGGCCACGGTACCAAGCTCGGTCGTACACACGGGGGTGAAGTCCGCGGGGTGGGAAAACAAGACGGCCCAGCTGTTTCCCTTCCATTCGTGGAAGTTGATCAATCCCTCGGTGGTCTCGGCGGTGAAGTTCGGCGCATGATCTCCCAGTCGTATGGACATTGTTGGCCTCCTGAGATGGTCGGGTTGGGTAATGGGCGCACGAAGAGGAAACGCATTTTGGAGCCTTGGGGTTCCCGGCGTGGAGACCGCTGTGGGCGACTTTTTTGTGTTCTGGGTATCAAAAAATCCGATGCAAGCTCCGCCGCAGCGCAGTTGACTGGCACATGATAGCTCGCACGGCCACCTGATAGAGCGCAAGCCCGCCCCGGTGTACCAGAGCGAGATCGACCGACACCTGTTCGCTACGGCATCGTTCCGTGAGCGGGGCAAGAGCGCCGGTGCTGTGCGAGAGTGGCTGCGCGCCCAGATGAGCCGCTTGGTTCATCCGAGGCCCACTTCAGCCGAGGACGGCTCCTGAGCGGATCTCCACCGGCCGTGCATCGTTAACGCGTCGGAGGAAGACACGGTCGATCAGATACGAGTCCACCGAGCGCGGATGTGGTTTCCATATTGCCCGCCTTGCCTTATCTTGTAACTGAGACTTCGTTCATATGGCAGTTACAGACCACAAGGCGAGTCGGCGGCGCGAGACTTGCTGTTGAAGGTCGAGGAGGGATCCAGCATGCTCTCGTACTACAAGCGATACAAAGCCAAGGTCGCCCCGGTCTATCGCAGCGAGATCGATCGGCACCTGTTCGCCACGGCATCCTTCCGCCGTCGTAAGGGCCCGGACGGCGAGTCGCAGACTTGGCGTGAATGGCTGCGAGCGTGGTTCACGACGAACCGCGATGAAGAGGATGTGCCCCCGCTAGAAGAGGACTCCCAGGAGGAGTAGGGAAGCCGTCCGCGAAAGAGATGACCTGAGCTAGGCCGCGAGGCGGGCTCCCTCACGGTCGGTTCTATCAGCGCCCGGAGGGTATCCCTCCGGGCTCTTAGTATGCCCAGCAGTTGATGTCCCATTCTTCGGTCTAGGTCTTGCCACATCTCATCCAGTCAAGGCCCAAGGTTCCGTCGGCAGTCAAGCAGGAGCCAAAGGTATCGATCTTCGGAGCGACACGCGGAGCCGAAGTCTCTAAGCAAGAAGATCATGGGCCTGCGCATTTGTTGCAGGGTTTCCAGACATACTCGTCAAGAGGTTCGAGGGGGCGGCATGGGCAATGTTGGAGGCAGTCCATCGGATCGGAGTGACAAGGTCCTACGCTTTCGGGTCTCGGAACGTAGGGTTCACTGGGCCATCGCCATCCCGTTCTTGGCATGTTACGCGACGGCCCTGATTCTGGTGGTTGTGTACAACCCTGACCCGCTTCGCCCCTATAGAGAAGTGGTATCATGGATCCACAAGATTTCGGGACTTTGCCTGCTGCTCTTCCCGACCTATGCGATCCTGAGAAGTGTCTGTGACGTGAGAATCCATTTCTACAATATCAAGCAGGCGTGGGTTTGGGTGTTGGCCGACGTGAAGTGGCTGCTGTTGATGGGATTCGCGGCCGTCTTCAAGAGAATTCAGTTGCCTGAACAGGGGAAGTTCAATGCCGCCCAGAAGCTGAACTTCATGATGGTCATGTCTACATACCCTATCTACATCTGCACGGGTCTTGTCATGTGGATATCTGGAGCTGCGCTTTGGGCTTGGCTGATCCATTTCGGGATGGCCATACTGGCGACGCCGTTCATCCTAGGCCACATATTCATGGCGACGATTCCCTCCAGTACCCGCAAAGGCCTGCAGGGGATGTTCTCCGGATTTGTCGATCGTCGATGGGCGAAGCACCATCACCGCCGATGGTTTCGTGAACATTTCGAAGACAGCTCGCCCGCAGCGGTAATTCTAGCCGCTGAGAGAACGCGCAAAGAGGACTGTGAATCGCCAATGCCCGAAACAAGGACGATTTCCGGGTATGACGTGGGAAGCCGTCTTACCCCAGTATCCAGTCAACTCGAAGCCTTGACAGGCCGCGCCGACGTTGTCGCAAGTCGAGAGGATTCAATGCGCGATACGAACGAAGGGAACGGTGGGAATGTCGCGAACACTGCGGACGCCACGTCTGACGGCGTCCACCTTCTGCAGTCGAACAGGCTACGCGCGATCGTGCTGGGTCTGCGGAGCGGAAGCCGGCGCCAGCATTGGATCGCGTATGGACGAGCCGCGATGGAAGAGTCTGCTCGCGAGGGCGATTGGAGCTTGACGGCGGGGCTCTTCCGGGAACTCTGGCCCGAAGTCCGGGATGTAAATCTGAACCGCGAGGAGTGGCGCGCAATCATCCGGACGTTCCTGGGGCAGCAGGATCTGCGAACGGCTGCTAAGGCAGCTGCGGTGAGGATTCTCCAGGACTCTCGGGACGGGGTCGCTGTAGACTGCCTGATGAAAGTGGCGGAAGCGGCGCTTCGCAAGCGAGCATCGCAGGATGCGACGAAGATCTACGTCTTCCTTTCACGTCACTGTGCGGACTCCCCTTACTCAGGGTACTTCCAAAGAGGGATCGAACTCGCCGAAGAATGGGCGGGCAACGGTAGCAGTGCACCTACTGGCTTCGACATTAGCCTGGGAGGCCGCAACTCAGAAACTCAGCCAGATGCCCGTGTATAGGCTGTTGCTGTTCAGGACGTCGCCCCACTGTCCGCGTCCCTGTAGAGTGTAGAAGAGCTTCCTCGCGATCGGGAACGTCAGAAACAGTTCAAGCGCTTCCGATACGACCGTTTGTGACGAACCCTCTGTCGAGTAGCGCTGGTATGACAACTCGGATTGCAATCGGCCAGAGGAATGCCGGATCCCGGGGGACAGATACAACGTAGCTAAGTTGCCTCTCTTCCAGTGGCTTGCCGCGGCGCGGAACCCCAAACCCAGAAGAGGGGTTCGGGGGAAATTCAAGTGCGATGCGTACGTGAGGCTGATGTCAGAACTGTCCCACCGGTTCGCTGTGACATCAGCACCGATGTTCCCGCTGAAGAAGTAGTAGGCGAAACCTACTGTTGCTCTCTCCCGGGACGTCGGAATCGGGTCGTCTGCTGGTGCCGCGACCGAGGACTTTCTAAGAGAATACCGGCCGAGAAGAGAGAGGTTGCGGCCCATAGGGATGGACGACCGCACGTCGAGTTGGGTGACTGTCCATCGGTCGTTAAGAGGATACCGATCGACCTGCAACCGTTGGCTGATGGAGAAGCGGTTCCAATAGAGGCGTTGAGATAGGCCTATGTAGGTGCGATCCAGACGCGCTTCGCTTGGCTGCAGCTTATGCCCTGACAGGTCAGCGTAATAGCGGACCGCCCCACTGCTTTTTCTGTAGTTGACAAAGGCACTGTACTTTGGCACGTCGGTTCTGAAGTCCTCGTTAGTCAGATAGGGCTGGAAGCCGGCGGCAACGCCCACTCCGAGTCCCTCACCTCCAACGTGCAACAGCAACCCATCCCAATAGCCGCTGAACGTCTCGAACGGGTTGTAGAAGCGCCCCGCGTGCATCTGTACCGGCACACTCTGGAACGACTTTTCGAGGCTCGCTTGGTAGATCCGTAACGACTGTGTCGGCTCGATGCCGGCGCCGCTGGCAAATCGGGACGCCGCGCGGAAATTGGTGTTCAAGGTCAGGCCGCCCGGCAGTTGCGCGATCCTCATTCGCAGACGGACGGCCGGCGTCGTGAAACGACGGTCGATAGCCACTGCCTGGTCACCACCAGGCTTGGTGGTGGAGTCGAGCACGTTGACGTCAATCGAGAGGCGCCCGCTGGCGCGAGGCGACCGCTTGACCGCACGGTTCGCTGCCCGGCTCACCGGGAGGTCGGTTGGGCCGCCCCTCGGTGTGTCAGCAGGTCGCGAACCCGTTGTAGCCTCCGAGCGCGGCGCGATCTGCAAGACGCTTCCGCGCGTGACGGGGAAGGGATCGCCGGCGAAGGTCACCATCGATCGCTCTTGGGTAGAGCTCATCACGAGGAATAGCCCAAGTTTCTCATCGTTCGATGCGCCATACACCAGGAGCGTATCGTTCACGGTGATCCCTACGTCTGTGCCGGCGCCGAGGTAGATATTGGTCCCGGCGATGTACTCGACAACGACGCTCAGGCGCTCCTGGCCGGCCGCCGGTTGACCAATCACGCCATAACTCAGCAGGAGAAGGAACAAGGCATTCGATCGGGTCATGGCAACACCTCGCATCGTTGTCGCAGCTAGACTCTTCCGTTCGGGTGACAGGAGTAGCAAGCGTTGCTGTCATAGCTGTAGCTGCTGACGCCTCCGTGCTTTTGGTCCATGCGGGTCTGCGAGTGTTGGTGACAGTCGAAACAGGTGAAGATTCGGTAGTCTCCGGGCACGTTGTGGCACGTATCGCAACCGCTCCACTTGCCCGAGTGCTTCCCGGAGTTCACCGGAAAGAGCTGGTCATGTTGAAATGTGGCGCCGAGCCATGTCCGTTGATTGTGGCAATCCAAGCAGGCGGTCGGAAATCCACTGCTGTTGTGTTGACGGTTGTAGTCATCTTGGTGGCAGGCGATACAGTCGTTCTGACCCGCCGGAGGTGGAAAGAGCAAACTGTTGGTTGCGGGGTCGTGACAGGCCGTGCAGGAGAAGTTTGCATGCGCACCCAACAGATCGAAACCGTTTGAAGCCGCTATGTGATCGAAGCTGGCTCCCGACCATGTCGTCTGTGAGTGGCATTCGAGGCAGTTGACCTGGAACCCTCTTCCCGAATGCTGGCGGTTGTACTCGTCTTGGTGGCAAGCGATACAGTCGTTCTGACTCGCCGGCGGCGGGAAGCGCAGATTGTTGGTCGTAGGCTCGTGGCAAATGTCGCATTCGAGCGTCGCATGGGTGCCGAGCAACTGAAAGCCGTTGGAGACCGCAGTATGATCGAAGCTGGCATCACCCCAGGTCACATTGCCGTGGCAGTCTCGGCAGCTAGTTGGCAAACCGCTCCCGCCATGTTGGCGGGCGTAGTCTTCCAAGTGGCACGCGGCGCAATCGTTCTGGTTGGCCGGAGCCGGGAAGCGAAGGGCTGTGCTGTTCGGGTCGTGACATGCGTTGCACTCGAGAGTCGCGTGGGCACCCGTCAGAGCGAATCCATTCGAGGCCGTGATGTGATCGAAGGTTCCACCGCCGCCCCAACCGAGCGTTGTGTGGCAGCGCTCGCAGTCGGTCGGGAAGTTGAGGGAGACATGGTCTACGCTCTCGGCATTGGCATAATCGGCTTCGTGACACGTTACACAATCAGCGAGCAGCGTGGTGTAGGCTCCGCCCCTGTCATCGCGGTGGCAACTCTCACAGGAGATTTGCAGGTGGGAGCCGGACAGCGGAAAACTGGTCCGCGAGTGCAGTGCCAGTCCGGGAACGTCGGCGAAGCCGAGGGTGGTGTGGCAACTGCTGCATTCATTGGATAGCTGCCCCAAGTGTACGTCCACGTGACAGCTTGCACAATCAGAGGCGGCGATGCTGGGCTGGTCGAAACGCAGGTCGAGGTGACAACTTCTGCAGTTAGCCTCTTCGTGCTTGCCAACGAGGGCAAATCGACTCGACTTTCTGTGGTCGAAGTCGGGCGCCCGTCTTGCCGGCTTCCAAGCCTCCGGCGTGTGACACGCGCTGCAGTCCATGCCCGTCTTGAGGCCGCCGTGCGGGTTGGACGTTTTCGCCAGCTGTGCCCGGCTGCTGACGGGGCAGGCAGCGATGAGTGCCATGCCCAGCAGAATCCCTCTAGCCACGGCCTGTTTCGCCGGCATGACAGTCCCGGCACCCCGTCCCAAGAGGTCTGTAGCGTTGGAATGTGAGCCCGTCGGCGTCCCGTTCCTGCTGGTGGCATGAAATGCACGGCACTTCTTGATGCGCTCCGTCGAGTGCGTACCGCGTGCTGTCATGGTCGAAATCCTCGATCGTGAAGGCACGTGAATCATGGCAGTCGTTGCAGGCAGAGCTACTGAACTGAGACCGATGCGGATCTTCATTTTCGTGACAGGATCCACAATTATCCTCGCTGATCCGGAACTGCTCGGCTTCCTTACCCTCATCCGGTGCTGGGTGGCACTCGGTACACGGAGTTGCCAGGTGCGCGCCTCGTAAGGTGAAGGCGGCGTCGCTGTTGTGCCGCTTCACGTCATACAGTGCGGGGTCCCAACCCTGTTCGTTGTGGCAGTTGTCACAGAGGCTACCGCCGCTCGTCTTTACAAAAGCTCTTCGGTGGTAGTCGAGATGACACGATGTACATGCATCGGCGACGGGTAGCGGGTAGGCGAATTGGCGAGTCGCTGGTTCGACAGTAATCCTCAGCAGCATCTCGTGTCTGTCGCCCTTGACGTGGCAGGCGGAGCATTCGAGGTTCGCGTGCTTGCCGGCAAGCGGGAATTCCGTGTTGGAATGGTCGAAGCGGTCTTCCACGGCTGAACGCTGCACGCGATGCCAGCCCCGTGCCGTATGGCAACGCGTGCAGTTAGCGCCAAGGCTGCCCTCGTGCTCGTCACGATGACACGACTCGCAGCCCGCAAACTTCAATGGTGCGAAGTGTATGCTCAGCTTGCCGTCTCGGGTGCGGGTCGCTTTATGGCAATCCGCGCATTCCGTTCGAAGGTGTCGGCCGGTCAGTCGGTAGCGCGTCCTGTTGTGGTCGAAGCGCTCCGCTTGCTCCCACGAAAATTCCGAGTGGCAATCTTCACAGCCGCGCTCGGCGAACTGATTCGTGTGAGGATCGTCGCGATCGTGACAGGTCGTGCAGGCCGTGCCGAGTCCGAGCATGGTACGATCGAGCGATCCGTGCTTGCCCTTGTACGAGCGAACGTCCAAAGCCGTGATGAAGTCGACCTGGTGACACTCCCGGCAGGTAGCCTCGGCGTGCCTTGCCACCAGCGTAAAACCGGTCTGCGTGTGATCGAATCGGATCGTGTCCAGTTCTGTGAGCGGAACGTCGCGGCCTCGGTGCTCCGAGTGGCAGCTGCTACAGGCTTTCGCGGCCACGGTGGCGTGGTAGCCTCGTCGCTCGTCCATCCGATTGCGCAGCGGCTTGTGACATTCCAGGCACTTGCTGTTTGACGCACCAGGCTTTCTGAGCTCGTGACAACTCTGGCACTTGAGAAGGCCCTCGAGCTCGCCGTGCGGGGTTGACAGCTTCCCTGGCGAAAGCAACTGCCCCGCAGCTTCTCGGCAGGGAACGAACAGCGTAAGAAGAAGCAAATACGGGATTACTACCATTTGAAATCGAGTCATATCCGCGTGCCGGTCCAGTCCGTAAGCGCTGCCAGCATCGCTGGCCTAGGGCGGTCCCCCGTTAGGCGGATGCTCGCGGTGCGAGGGTCGAGACTAGTGGGCTCTGTCGAACCGGTTGTGTCGTTCAGACTTCGCGAGTCGCCTAGGCAATCCGCTGAAGACGCACGATCCCCACAGGCGGGAGTGTCAGGGCAGGGAACTCAGCAATGTCGCTGCATCGGACAATGGCTCGTGCTAGTCGGAAGGGAGGCAAAACCAATGCCCGGCTACGCCGATCGCAACAGGGTTACTGATAATCGTTTGCTGGTAGGGCAAGACGGCGCTTGGCGGTCCGAATAGCCACAGACCGCGGCGGCGCGATGCGCAAAAGCCTGCACACGAGTAGGAAACTTTTCTCTATCGATGGGCCCGGGACGCCGGCACGCAAGCACCGCAGCTACTGCTCGCGATCGCGCACCCCGGAGTCGGAGCCACTGCTTATCCGAGAATCCGGACCGATTGAATAGGCATCAGCTCCATGCATCCCCCAGAACCCGCAGCACGTTCTCTCCCATGACTTTCGCAATCGCTTCCTCGGAATACCCGTGCTTCACCAGCCAGCGCACGATATTCTTCGACGCTTCGGTCGGATTCTCAATGCCGGCGACGTACTCTACCTTCTCGAAGGGAGGGTTCTCGGGGCCGCTGCCACCGGAGCCATGCGCGTGCTTTATCGAGAGCGCCGCGGCGTAGACGCCGTGCAGGCCCACGTGGTCGCCGTAGATGGTGTCGGTGCCGAACGCCACATGGTCGATCCCGACCAGGTCCTCGATGTACTGGAAGTGCTCCATCACCGAATCAAGCGAGTGCGTCGTTCGGTTACGCGTGAGCGTCGTGTGCGGCGCCGCTTCCACACCAATGACGCCGCCCTTGTCGGCGCATGACCTCAGGACCTGGTCAGGCGCCAAGCGATTGGAGTTCCACAAGGCTCGAGCCCCGATGTGGCTGAGAACGATGGGCTTGACGCTGGCCTCGATCACATCGAGCGTGGTCTGATCACCGCAGTGTGCGCAGTCGATGAGCATGCCCACCTTGTTCATCCGCTCAACGGCGCTGCGACCGAGTACGGTGAGACCTCCGTCCCTATCCTCTCTGAGACCCGAGCCCAGAGCGTTGGACTCGCTGTAGGTGATCCCCACGGCACGTACACCGAGCCCGTAAAGTACGTCGATCCGGTCGATTTCGTTCTCGATCATCGCCGCACCCTCGATCGAGGCGATCCAGGCGACTCGCTCCGCGGCGTGTGCGCGGAGGATGTCATCGACGGTGGTAGCGTGGACGACGAAATCCTGATGCGCCAGGTCGCAGAGTCGCATCCCCAAGTCGTGAATCACCTCGGTCCACTTCCAGCCACTCTTCGACTCGATGTTGAGGATGCCGTCCATGAGGTTGTCGAACACGGCGTCCCAGTGCGACGCGGCCAGCCCTCGAAAGCCCGTGGCCATACGCCCCTCGTGCGTGTACTCGGGAGATTCGTCTATGTCCGATGGGAAAACGCCCAGGTGCTCGTGGAGCGAGATGTAGACGTGCTCTGCCAGCAGACGCTCGGCCTGCTTCTCCTCCTCGGGCGTCAGCGACACGAGGTTTGAAGCCACCCGGTCGAGTTCCGCTGCAAGTCCGAACTCCCGATAGTCGGTTCCCGCTTCGAGGTAGGCGAACGACTCATAGTCGGTACCGCGCTTTGTCAGGC
>JBDHAS010000036.1:0-25362 GCA_039588015.1 Gemmatimonadota bacterium
TCGGTCTCCACTGAAAGCATGGGGCACCCCCTTTTCTCTACCGGGTACGGGGTGGTGCCTCATGCTTCTTGTTTTCAACCTCGATGTCAACGAAAGTTCATACTACCCGATATTGGACAGCCGATGATCGATGTGCGAGTTCTCTTCGATATTCGATATTCGACGTTCGATATTCTAGATTCGATGCTCAGCCAACCTGGTTGAGCGCTTGATACACAGGGCGTTAATAGCCCACCGCCGCTCCGCCTCTTCTAGGATCCGACACGCCCTGACGAGTCCCATCCGGCAGCACCATGATCGCCTGGATGTCGCCGATGTAGGGGTAGAGCGCGGTTTCGCTGTACCGCTCGCGCAGGGTGTGACCCATCGCTTCGAGCGCCGATATCGTCGCGGAGTCGAGCGCGCCTGGTTCGTAGTCGATCCGATCGGGTAAGTGCTGGTGGTGCAGGCGCGGAGCGTGGACCGCCTCGACGACGCTCATACCGTAGTCCACTACGTTCATGATGTTCTGGAAGACGTTGGTGATGATCGTAGATCCGCCCGGCGACCCGACGACGAAGAGCAGCGACCCGTCGGGCCGCACAACGATCGTCGGCGTCATGGCGCTCAGCATCCGTTTGCCCGGCGCGATCGCGTTCGCTTCGCCCTGAACCAGGCCGAACATGTTGGGCGTACCCGGTTGCGCCGAGAAATCGTCCATCTCGTTGTTGAGGAAGAAACCGGCGCCTTCCACAGCCGCCTTGATGCCGTAGAACGAGTTGATCGTCGTGGTCATCGACACGGCGTTGCCCGCCGCATCAACCACCGAAAAATGCGTAGTGTTCTCTTCTTCCACGTAAGGGCCTAGGCCCGGCGCCACCGCAGCGGAAGGCGTGGCGCGGTCCAACGAAATGCCGGCGCGGCGTTCGGCGCCGTACTCGCTTGAGGAGAGCCTTTCCCTGGGGATATCGACGAAATCGGGATCGCCCAGGTACTCGTTTCTGTCGGCGTAGGCGCGCTTCCAGGCTTCGACCAACAGATGAACCATCTGCGGCGAGTGCCACGCGATTTCGGACAAATCGTATCCCTCGAGGATCTTCGCCATCGGTGCCAGGGTCAGGCCGCCCGACGAGGTCGGCGCCATGGCGACGATCGTGTGACCGCGGTACGTGAACTCGACCGGCTCGCGCCAAGCCGTCTCGTACGACGCCAGGTCCTGCTCGTTGATCAGTCCACCGTGCCGCTGCATCTCCATCGCGATTAGTCGAGCGGTCTCGCCCGTGTAGAATCCGTCGCGACCGTGCTTCTGAATGCGGCGAAGCGTGCGCGCGAGGTCCGCCTGCACGAGGGTGTCGCCGACGCCGGGCGGCGTACCACCGGGGAGAAAGATCTCGGCGGTGTGGCTGAACTGGCCCAGATCGTCCGCGTAGTGGCGAAGTGACTTGGCCTGGCGCTCCCTGATCTCGAATCCGTCTGCCAACTCTATGGCCGGCGCGACCAGGTCGCTCCACGGCAGAGCCCCGAAGCGCTGATGTGCTTTCCACAACCCGGCCACGCTTCCCGGTACGCCCACCGCGCGATGGCCCACTCGCGATCCATCGGTCAGTTCGCCGTTCTCATCCAGATACATGTCGTGCGCAGCGGCACCGGGGGCGCGCTCCCGGAAGTCCAGTGCCGCTGTGGTTCCGTCCGCGAAGCGAATCACCATGAATCCGCCACCGCCGATGTTGCCGGCCTCCGGGTTGACCACAGCCAACGCGAACGCCGTAGCGACGGCAGCGTCGACCGCATTGCCGCCCGCCTTCAGCGCGTCTACTCCCGCCTGACTGGCGTAGCGATCGGTGCTGACCACCATTCCGTTTTGGGCCTGAACCGGAGCCGCATCGAGTGAGTACGGCCAATCGAGGGGAACGGTATCACGCCAAGACGTTTCGGCGCAGGCCTGTATGAGTAGAATCGAAAGAAGCGTCGTAACAAGAAGTCGTCTCATTGGATTCCTCGGAGCTTGCGAGAGACGTCCAGACCGCCTCGTACCCTCTTCTTCCTAGCGGGCTGCGCGCGGGTCGTTGCGACTGCAGTTAGCTGTTCGAGGTTGGGGAAGGAACAATCTATCCCGCCGCGCAGCGCACCAACAAGTCACAATCCATCTGCCGAGCCGAGTTCGGCCACGGGGTCAAACTCTGGTCTCGACAGTGAACAGATGTATCCGGTACGCTCAGACTCGCTGAATGCAATGTCCGGCGAACAGTGGCATTATGCTCCTGCTCCGACGTGACAACGTGGTCGGCCTATCAGCGTAAGCCTGTAGATTACAGCAGGTTAGTTCCATGAACGCCGGTGGCATGCGTCGTGCCACTGAGCGTCGTGTTGTGTGTCCCCGCCGCGACTGCGTTTCCCATGTTCACCACCGTTCTTCGTGTGCTTTCTATGAGCTTGCATTCGGGTCCTGTCTCCGTGGCTGCTCGGCGTCCGCTGCGATGGCTGGGGCGAGGTTCCGCCTGGCACTCTAGACCGAGTACGATGCGGCCCATCTGGATTTCTGTGGGGTGGATCGTCTTTCTCGCGTTGGCAGCCCAAGCATGCGCCTCCGGGCCCAGCCCAACACCCGAGCCCAGCGCAACGCCCGCAGCTCGGCCGACGCCCACCTCGGAAGGCCCGATGGTGATCGATTGGGGGCGGGCCGAGATCGCGTATCCCGAGTCGGCCAAAGGAGAGTGGACTTCGGTCACGACGCTGGGAAACGGAAGAGCCGCCTTCGCCAAGCTGCGGGAGCCCCGGTGGGAATCGCTCGATCTGGAGCGTTACCACCTGCAGTGCCGTGTCCGGACGAACTTGATTGACAGGGTAGGGCTCGAGCTGCGCCTCAGCGAGACCACGGGCTTCGAGAGTTACGCTGCATTCCAGATACCGTTCTTCACGGACGAGCAGTTCAACCGCGTACAGCCGGGTGAGTGGACAACGGTTTCTTTCGGTCTCGGTGACGCCCGCCTAAGCGATGATCCCGATCTAACACGACTAACGCACGTCGGTTGGTACGTCCGGGATAACGGGGAAGGGAAGGTCGTCTTCGAGTTCACCGAAATCGAGCTCGTGCCGCGGCCGCGAGAAGGCGCCGTCTCCTTCACTTTTGACGACGGATATTCGATTCAGATGGAAGCCGCGCGCATTCTGGCGAAGCACGGGCTTGCGGGCACTGCCTACGTCATGCCGCGGCAGATCGGCTCGGTCGGTTACATGGGACCGGAGGAGTTACGTGAACTGACGCAGGACTACGGTTGGGAGGTCGCTTCCCATCATGCCGATCCGTTCACGGAGTTCACTCGCGAGACCCTGGCAGAAGAGATCGACTTCGGTCTCGGTACCTTGGCCGACCTCGGGTTCCACGAGACAGCAGGACATCTCGCCTACCCGCTCGGCAAGCTGAACACTGAATTCGTGCTCAACGTCGTGCGCGAATGGTATACGAGCGCGCGACTCGCCAGCGGCTGGCTCGAGACGTTGCCGCCGGCGGATTGGCATTTGCTGCGCGCCGTCAACGTGACTCGGGATACTTCGCCCGAGGAAGTGTTGCAGCTCGTTGACCGAGCGAAAAAGCACGGGCAGTGGGCGATCCTCATGTTTCACCGCCTGGTCGAATTGCCACGCTGGGAAACCGACTACAACGCGGCCGAGTTCGAGAGATTGGCGCGGCTAGTCGCTGAGAGCGGCGTGCAGGTACGCACTGTGGGTGAGGTTTGGTCGCAGTACGGCGAAAAGCTCGCGAGCCAGGAGTAGAACTAGACTCTGAATAAGACTCCTGAGCTCGCGAGCCGACACCTTTGCCGTCACGCAAGCATGCTGATTACGAGACTATGGCACGCTTACCGGAGCGGCGCCGTGTCGCGCCAACATTCCGTTCAACTCAGCAAGTTCCGTCTCGAGTAGTCGCTTCAAGTCCGCCGCGCATCCTGACAGTGCCTGCTTCAGCTCCTCCAAGCGAACGTAAGCGTCCGCGCCCGGTCTTTGATCGGCGCGTCCAGTCATGTTGGAAAGGTAGCTGAGCTGATCGATCAGCATCGGCTGCTGATATCGGCCTTCCTTCGTGACGAGGATGGCATCGAACCCAGCTAGCTGCTGGAGCAGATGTTCCGCTTTCGTCGAGATCTCGCCGGCCTTGGCTTCGGCCGCCCTTTGCTTCACCTCCTTCCGCACCGTGTCGATGCGATGAGAGGTCTTGCGGGCATCGCTGAGCACATCACGAACCTGAAGGTTTAGAGCCAGCTGCTCTTCGAGGTCGCCTTGCGTCACCCCATCGGCCGCTACCCGCGGGTCGATGAGCATCTCGAAGCTCCGCGTCTCGCTCCAATCTCCCACCGTCAGGCGCGCTTGGTACGTACCCGGAACGGCCACCGGCCCTCTGCGAGCGGCCCGTCTGGCATTGGCATCCCAGGCCCCCGGGTAGCCCAGGTCCCAAACGAACCGGTGCATGCCGGCGTCTTCGGAAAGACGTGGTGCGGGCGCGTCCCCGAACCTGAAGCCGGCCATCCCGGGAGACGTTGGTTCGGCGCCCGCTTCAGCTGGGGCGCTCGAGAAGGAGCGGACCAATTTCCCGCTCTCGTCGAGGATCTCCAGTGTCACGTCGCCGTCCGGCACTTCGGCCAGGTAGTAGTCGATCATGACGCCGGCGGGCGGATATTCCGGACCTCCCGTCCCTCGACGCGGCGCCGAGTAGCGCATGCGGTAGGCGTCGCGGGGCTGGAACAGGTGTGCGTTCGCCGAGGCGACGCGCTGATCTAGTTCGTGCAGTGGCGTGACATCGTCGAGGATCCAGAAGGATCGACCCATCGTCGAAAGCACCAGGTCCTGCCGGTACACTTTGATGTCGGTAACCGGTGTCACCGGCAGGTTGAGCTGGAACGGCTGCCAATGCGCGCCGTCATCAAAGGAGACGAACATCCCGAACTCGGTCCCCGCATAGAGCAACCCCTCGCGGTCGGGGTCCTCACGCACGACGCGGGTGGGATAGTCGGAGGGTATCCCGTTGCTACCGGTCGTGAGAAGCGTCCAGGACTCGCCGTAGTCCTCCGTCTTGTATATGTACGGCTGCCAGTCCCCAAGCAGATAGCGGTAAACGGCGACGTACGCCTTTTCCGGCCGGTGCGGAGACGGATCGATCGTCTGCACGCGGCCCCGCGGAGGCAGGTCGCCGGGGGTTATCTTCTTCCATGTCTTTCCGCCATCGCGCGTGATGTGGATCGGGCCGTCGTTGGCTCCGGCCCAGATCACTCCCGGTGTCAGAGGCGACTCCTCCAGCGCGTAGATCGTGCTATAGAACTCCTCGCCAGTGATGTCGCGGGTGAGCGGCGTGCCGGAGATCACCTGTGTCTCGGGATCGAAGGCCGTAAGGTCCGGCGAGATTGTCTCCCAGGTGACGCCTTCATCGGTCGTACGGTGCACGAACTGCGATGCGTGGTACACGACGTTCGGGTCGTGCGGAGAGACCTCGATGGGCGACACGCGCTGGAACCGGTACTTCAGGTCGCGCGGGTTGTGGCTGTACATATTGGCCGCGCCAACGTAGTACTGCTTCTCCTGGCCGGTCGTGAAGTTGTAGCGACCGAAGCGGCCCTTGCAGTTGGCATAAACGATGTCCGGGTCTCCGGGCTTCGGTACGGCGGGCCCGGTCTCGCAGCCACCGATGGATCGCCAGTATGCGGTCGCTCCCGCCGGTGCGGAGTAGGGCGGCCGGCTGGGCACGGCTATGGTCGAGTTGTCCTGCTGTCCCGCATAAACCCAATACGGGAACCGATCGTCGACGTCCACCTGGTACAACTCGGCTGTGGGCTGGTTGCGCTGGGTCGACCAGCTGCGGCCGCCGTTCAGCGTGACGTTCGCGCCCCCGTCGTTGGACTGAACGAAGATGTCCGAGTCGTTCGGATTGATCCACATGTCGTGGTTGTCGCCGTGCGGCGTGCTCATGCGGGTGAACGATTCGCCGCCGTCCTCCGACTTCCAGAACTGCGTGCTATTGACGTAGACGACGTCTGCGTCCGTCGGGTCGGCGTCGACGTTGCAGTAGTAGAAAGGCCGGTCGGTCAGGCGAGCGTTGGTGTTGATGAGCTCGAAGCTCGCGCCACGGTCGTCGGATCGATAGAGGCCGCGTTCGGGATCCGGAGCTTCCATCAACAGATACACTCGCTCGGGATCGGCGGCCGACACGGCCAGGTCGCTCTTCCCGCGAAGGCCGGCGGGGAGACCGTTCGTCAGCTGCGTCCAACTGTCACCGCCGTCGATCGACTTGTAGACGCCGCCCTCGTGCGCGCCGCTGATGATCGTCCAGGGCTTGCGTTCGGCTCGCCACATGGAGGCATAGATCTCCCGCGGGTTATCCGGCGCGAGCTCGAGGTCAACGGCGCCGGTGCTGTCCGAGACGAAGAGGATCTGCTCCCAGGTCGCCCCGCCATCGGTCGTCCGGTAGACACCGCGTTCCGGACTAGGAGCGAATGCATGCCCGATGGCAGCGACGTAGACGAGGTCGGGGTTCGACGGATGGATTATGACGGCGCCGATCTGGCCCACGTCTCTCAGGCCGATGAAGGTCCACTCTCGGCCGGCATCAACCGATTTGTAGATTCCGCGCCCCGTGATCACGTTGCTGCGTATGCCGTCGGACCCGGTGCCGACGTAGACGATGTCGGGGTTCGAATCGGCAACATCGATGGCACCTATCGAGGCGGTCTGGAAGTAACCGTCGGACACGTTCACCCACGTGTGGCCGGCGTCGGTCGTCTTCCAAACTCCACCGCCCGTCGCGCCCATGTAGAAAGTGGCGGGTCGGTCAGCGATGCCTGCCACAGCGGTTGCGCGTCCGCCGCGGCTCGGGCCTATCATTCGGTACTCCAGCCCTTCGAACAGGCTCGGGGCGTAGACGGTGTTGGGATCCGACGCGCGATCTTGTGCTTCCACGCCGGCGATGAGGCCGAAGAACAGAGCGGCCAAGATCAGGAGACTCGAGGTCGTGTGCTCGACTCGCATAGCTCGTTCCCTCGCATTTTCATGAATCGGTTACTCGCGCTATAGACGACTCGCCCCGCATCGGGCATCGACGTTCTTCACTGCCGCTCGCCTTCGGTCGACAGGAGTTCCTTCCACCAGAGCAGTTCTTGATAGTAAGCGTGTACCTGGCGCCAGGGCGTCCAGCCGCCATGGTAGGAATCCGGGTAGCGTATGAACTTTGCTGGGACGCGACGCTTCTTCAGCGCTACGTACATCTGTTCGGCTTCTTCTATCGGTACGCGGTGATCGAGTTCGCCGTGAAGGAATAGCGTTGGAGTTGTGACGCTTCCCGCATAGGTGAGCGGCGACAGTCGAATCATCAGATCACGGCTCTCCTTCTCCCACGGCGGTCCGAAGAACTCACTCTCCTTGGTGCGAGGTATGTCGGCTACGCCGTAGTCGCTGACCCAATTGGAGATCGACGCGCGCGCGACGGCGGCCGCGAAACGCTCCGTGTGACCGATGATCCAGTTCGTCATGAAGCCGCCGTAGGACCCTCCGGTGACACCCATGCGCTGGCGATCGATGGGATAGCGTTCGATCACGTAGTCCACGCCCGCCATGAGATCTTGATAGTCGAGAACACCCCAGCCTCCCCAGGTCGCCCACTTGAAGCTTTCTCCGTATCCAGTCGAGCCCCTCGGGTTCGTGTAGAGCACGAAGTAGCCTTGCGCCGCCAGAAGCTGCTGGTGAAACGAGAAGTCCTCGCCGTACGCGGAATGAGGTCCCCCGTGGATGACGAGAATAAGAGGATACTCCTGATTCGGATCGTACTCGTAAGGGTAAATGAGCCAGCCTTCGATCTGGGTGCCGTCCTCGCTCGAATAGGTCAGGCGCTCGACGCGGCCCAGTCCGACCTCGCCCGGTAGCCCACCGTTGCCGGTCGTCAGGCGCCGCTCTCGCGATCCGTCGCTTCTGGCCGCATAGATGTCGCCCGGGCTGACGGGATCGCTGGCCCGGTAGGCGATCCGGCTGAAGTCGCGGGAAAAGCTGATCCCCCTCAGACGCCGAGCGCCCGTCGTTACCTGTTCCACGCGACCGCCGTTCGCACGCACGCGATGTAGATGAATCGTCCCGCCGGCCGATGCGCTGAAGTAGATGAGACGACCGTCGGGGCTCCAATTCGGCTCGCCTGGCATCAGATCCCAGTCGGCGGTGAGGTTCGTTGGCCCTCCTCCCTCGACGGATATGAGAAAGAGATCGATTGGAGAGCCATGCGCCTGTCCAGACTCGATGACCTGGTCCAGGCCCCGGTAGCCTCGCACCACGATGGCCTTGCCGTCAGGCGACCAGGCTGGGCTGCTGTAGTGGTACCCGTCATCGGTCAACCGAGTGACGCTGCCGCTCAGGTCGACCATCCAGACGTCGGCACGCTCGTAGGTGTGTTCGTCGCGCTCGTGAGCGTCGGCCGTGAATGCGAGAGCGCTCGCGTCGGCTGCCCACACCGCGCCCCCCACGTTGACACCGAGTGCCGTCAGCTGTTGCGGGTCGCCACCGTCGCGGGCGACCACGTAGAGTTCGCGTGGAGGACTAGCCGCGGGATCGCGCGGATCGTCGAGGTACCCGCGGCGATCGAACCGATAGTTCATCCAGTCGTAGCTTCTCCCGTCGAAGCGCTCTTCGATCTGCTGCTCGAACTTGGAGCGTGCGTCGGGCGATTCCTGGGTTGGGGGCGGCGTGCGTTTGGTGAAGGCGATCCATTGGTTCTCGGGACCAAAGAGCGGGGTCGCGCCGACGCCATCGATCTGGAACGCTTCGCCGGCAGGTCGATCCATCCGGAGGAACCAGACCGTGTTGCTGGTCTCGGCCTCCTGACCGTGAACAGGGCGGCTGGACGAAAAGCTCAACAGTCGGCCGTCGGGCGACCACTGGGGAGCCGAAGCGCTGAAGGCCGGGCTGGTGATGCGCACCGGTTCCGCCGAACCGTCGGCTGGTACGAGCCAGATCTCGCTGTGCCGCCGGTTCTCGTTTTCAAGGATAACGGAACGAACGAAAGCGACTTGTCTGCCATCGGGAGAGATGACCGGGGTTCCGACGTTCTCGAAGCGATAGTAGTCCTCGAGCCCCAGCGGTCGGCGCTCTTGAGCCCAAAGAGCCCAACTCGAGTTCAGCAACAAGAAGGCGATCGTCAGGCCGCTCCGCCTGAGACTCGAGACTCGCGCAACGCGACCGCTGTCAGTCATGTTCTTGGCCCTCGGTGCAAATCGTAGTTTGCCCTTTGTGCGCCTATTGCGTGGCACGGATGTCCGCTGCCCGGATCACTCCTATGTTCTCGTTTGCAAGGTAGTGCACCTCGACGCCGAACGGTTCTGAGAGTTCACGCATCTTCTCGATGATACGTTGTCCGGCCTCCTTGTCGGCCAGGCGCGGGCGCCCCCGCTGCGGCCGCGGCGACCCGAATCCCAAGGTGATCGGGTACAGCCGGATCTCGGCGAGCTCTCCGTCCTGGAAGCTGGGCACCGCAACGATGCTCTCCCAATAGATTCGCAGTCCCGGAAATCCACCCGTACGACTGGCCTCGTTTCGCGCGTCGAAGACATCGGCGGTCGTGGCCGTGGCCGGTAGTCCGTAGTTGTCGTATATGTCTCCCGGAAGGTAGCGGATCGTTTCGTTCTGGAAGAGGAAGTTGGACAAGCTGTAGAAGATCGGCTTCCCGTTGTAGATCTCGATCCCCCGCAGGACGTGCGGCCCGTGACCGACAAAGAGGTCGGCGCCGGCATCGACGGCTGCCCGAGCAAAGTCCACCAGGAAGTCGGCGGGGACTTCACGCGAGCTTCCGCCTTCGTGGCTGTGGCTGGTCACGATGACCCAGTCGGCCTGGCGTCGAGCGTCACGCACGGCGGCCAAGATCTCCTCCAGGTCACCCTCGTGCGCCTCGGTACGCCATCCCGGCGGATCGCCAACGATGAACTGCTCGCGAAGGAAGCGCATCCGATCCTCCTGGCTTCCGGCGCGGAAACCCAGCTCCTCCGCCACCTCGCGCAGCTTCTGCAAGGAAGCGGCACTGACGGTGTAGGTGCGCGTGTAGCGGATGGGACTCAGGCCCGGCCGGCCCCGGATGTCGTCCCCTTGCGGACCCGCTCGGTCCTCGTCGGAGAAGGTCGAGGCGACTGAGATGAGGGCCACGCGACCGCCGGCGGTCTCCAGGTAGGCCGGCGACCGCGCCTGGGCGAGGTTTTCGCCGGCGCCGGCATGCACCAGCCCAACGGCATCGAGGGCACGGGTGGTCGCGCGCAGACCGCCGGCCCCATAGTCCATCGTATGGTTGTTGGCGCGGCTCACCATGTCGAAGCCGGCCCAGACGAGTTCACCCGCGATGAACGGTTCCGCAGCCATCCAAGTGCCGCCGCTGTGCGTGGCCGGATAGGCTTCCTCGTAGTTGTGGAACAACACCTCGAGGTTGGTGAAGGCCAGGTCGGCGCCGCGAATGATCTCGATCATCCTCAGGTACTCCGGCTCCTTGA
This sequence comes from Gemmatimonadota bacterium, assembly GCA_039588015.1. GTDB lineage: Bacteria > Gemmatimonadota > Gemmatimonadetes > Palauibacterales > KS3-K002 > JASFMO01. The sequence goes on from JBDHAS010000036.1 coordinate 10,479, forward strand.
ACGGAGACAGCCGCTGGCTGATGATCGCGTCACCCGTCAGAGCGAACGCCATTGGACCCGGCGGCGGGTTTGACTGCGCCGTGCCCTCGGCGACGGCGATGAGGAGGATAGCGATTGTCATTTGAGCTATGGCCAAGCGCCGAGCACCCCTACTAAGCCTCATGGTGTCCTCCCTGTGGTGGGCTTTCTGGCTGGCTGGAACCCTTGCAGCCTAAGGCGACAGCGTGCGAGATGCCAGTGGAGGCCCAAGCGGCCCCGCTGCGAGCGGCTTCTCGCCTGAGCGCGACGTACGCGGGCCGCCGCTGAAAGTGGGCCAAGATAGGCGCTTTTGCCGGGGCCGTGCGGTTTTCCAACCGCTGTCTCTGGGCCAACTTACGAAGCGGTCATCTTGGCATGAGAAATGCTGTCAATCAGCGCGGCTAGGTGCACTGCCCCCCCCGATACTCCCAATCCACTATAGACCATGAGCGAAGGATTTCGAGTACCGAAGCGCGAAGTCCCGGTGCGTCTCAAGCTGGCTGGGCAGGCACCCGTGGAGGTGTTCATCTACCTGGCTCGGCTGGCGGAAAGACATACGGGCATCGAATGTCCCAGCGACCTTCTGAACAGGGGCGACGCGTTCATACCTGCGACCGATTATGAGGGGCGCATCATGATCTTCCGCAGGAGCGCAGTGATGCTGCTCACCGTGAACGCAGACAATGAAGGGGAGCTCGCGGGGGACACGGCGGGAGAAGACGATAGGGTAGTGCGAGTCGTCCGCTTGGGACTCGAGGATGGAACGATGGTCACGGGGGATCTGACCTACTGGCGGCCGGACGGACAGCGTCGCGTGCAGGACTTCTTGAACACGTCCGAGGCATTCATTGCCCTGCGGGAGGACAATGTCATCCACCTGGTGAACCGGGACAGGATCGTGTCCCTGTCAGAGGAATGACGGAATCGAGCACACATGGCGCAAATCGACAGGTTCATCGACGCACTACACCGCCTGGGAGCGGACCACCTGGAGATCTCCACCGGCTCGCAGGTGACCCTTGGCGTGGACGGCGATCGCCACGCCGTCACCGCGCAAGCCGTAACGGGCGACCAGGTGGACCGACTGCTGGGAGAGATTCTACCCGCGTCGTCGAATCCATCGCCGGGAGGGGCTCAGCGTCAGCAGTTTTTGTACACTGCCCCTTCTGGCCTGGTGAGCGTGTCCGTTGCCGAAAGCAATGGCGGTCCCGGCCTTCTCATCACGCCGAGCGATGTCTCTGGGGACCTACAAGAGGAGGTGCCGACAGGCTGGACCGAACAGGCAGGAATGATCCCGGCGAGCGAGGGCCCGACGGTTGCGGTCAGGGATGATGCCGGCCGCGCGAAGATGGAGGAACTGTTTCGCATGATGGTCGAAAAGGGATGCTCTGACCTGCATGTTTCGACCGGAATGCCGCCCGTCCTTCGCCAAGATGGTGACATACTGGTCCTGGAGGACGAGGCTCCGCTAACGCCGGAGGAATCTCGGCGAATCTTGTACTCCATAACGCCCCCGCACAAACAAGAGGAATTCGAGCAGCGGCATGATTCGGATTTCGCCTATGAGATACCGGACGTGGCGCGCTTTAGGTGCAATCTGTTCATGGACCGGAAAGGAATGGGCGGTGTCTTCCGCTTCATTCCAACCAGTGTCATGACCGTGGAAGATCTCGGCCTCAGGCAAGATATCATCGATCTGTGCAAGCTCTCGAGAGGGCTGGTACTGGTCACGGGTCCTACGGGATCGGGTAAATCGACCACGCTCGCCGCACTGGTCGATTACATTAACCGAACGCGCTCTGACCACGTTGTGACGATCGAAGATCCGATAGAGTTCGTCCATCCCAACAACAAGTGTCTGATCAATCAGCGAGAGGTCGGAGTCCACACTCAGAGCTTCAAGGTCGCGTTGCGGGCGGCGTTGCGTGAAGACCCGGATGTGGTTCTCGTGGGCGAAATGCGCGACCTGGAGACCGTGGCGATCGCGATCGAAACGGCGGAGACGGGGCACCTGGTTTTCGGCACTCTGCACACCCGGACCGCGCCGTCAACCGTCGATCGCATCATCGATCAGTTCCCGGCCGAGCAGCAGAGTCAGATTCGCACGATGCTGGCGGAAAGCCTGAAGGGCGTCATCTCGCAGACGCTTGTCAGGGCGAAAGCTGGCGGACGCGTGGCCGCGATGGAGTTTCTGCTGGTGAATGTGGCTGTGGCGAATCTGATCCGTGAGGGCAAGACCTATCAGATCACTTCCGTGATGCAGACGAACAAGGGCAAGGGCATGCAGACGCTCAACGACGCCCTGTTCGATCTTGTCCAGGGGGGCCGCGTCGAGCCCGAGTTCGCCTATGCGGCAGCAACTGACAGGGCGGAGCTGAGAGACAGGCTGGCACAGATAGGGATCGTTGTTTCGCTGTAGCCGACCTGCGCTCTCTCAAGTGACCTGCCGGTCCGATCGGCCGCGTCTACCCGGCGGCGATCGCGGCCGAATACACTCGCCCGAACCGGTCGCGGGCCTCGACACGCAGCTCCTTGGCCGTACGCGAGGCCGGCGCGTAGAAGAGGTGTCCGGTTCGGTAAGGCTCCACCCAAGTGCGACGCGGAGGCAGATCCGGCCCCGTGTGCAGCTCTGCGGCCAGTGGGTCCAGGCCGACACGCCGCCCCATCGGGCCCTTCCGCTCGCCGTCTTCGTAATAGAGGACGGTCCACTCGGGGTCCCAATCCCAGACATTCGCCACGATCTCATCAGGTGCGCCTAGATCGGCGCCGTGCGGGTAGGCGCGGATCTGATGGTCGAAGCCATGACCGGTGGACCTGTACCGCCAGGTGACCTCCGAGCCGCGGATTTCGAGGACGGCATAGCCGTTGGGCGTGCCGTCGCCGCAGATCGGCCCGCTCCACCATGCACCGCACGCCGCGCCACAGACTTGCTCGTGGACTCCCCCCTTGAACACGTGCTCTCGCTCGTGTGTGTGCCCGGAAAGGACGTGAGCGTTGAACGGCTCGAGCAACCGGTAGAGAGCTTCGCGATTGGTGATCGCCAGGCCCAGACCCGGCCGATTCTCTCCGTTCCTGAGATGACGGCTGCCGAGAACCGGGATGTGCAGAGAGACGATCACCGTACGGCCGGGCTCGACCCTGGCCAGGTCCGCCTTCAACCAGTCCAACTGCCGGGCCTCGAGATAACCGATATAGCCGGTGCCGTGCCAGAACACATCGTCGAGTACGACGTAGTGGACTTCACCGCGCTCGAAAGAATAGTAGCGTGGCCCGAAATGCTGGGAGAACGTCAGAGTAGATGCCCTATCGGTGTAGCTGTCGGAGTCGAGGTCGTGATTGCCCACGACCTGAAAGAACGGAAGCCCGGTCGCTTCGACGGCCCGCTCGTAGTCAGGGAACAGTTCCAGGTTGTCGTACATGATGTCGCCGCATGCGATCCCGAAGACCTCGAGATCGCCGAGTTCGGCTGCCACGCGGCGGACGTCCGGAACGGTCTGCTCGTGCAACCAGCCCATCTCCACGGCGTCTTCGGTCTGCGGATCTGCCAATAGCAGGGCAGCGTGGTCTTCGTCCGATCGGTCGAGGGGGACGAGGTCGAACTCGGCCTCCATCTTCCCTTCGGAGTCCGGACGAATAGGCCGGTAGAAACGGGCCGTGCCCGTCGGGTTTCTCGGGATCTCGTACCCAGAGGGCACACAAACGTGAAGGAACGGCTGGTCGGACGCGGTTATGAGTTCGAACGTCCCGTCATCCGCGCTCTCTATCACGCTGCGGCCGTCGCTGACGCCTACTCTACCTAGCGCGCGCCTGCCGGAGCGCACCCGGCCGTGAATACGTACGGGTATTCCCGTGTATTCATCGGCAGAGATCGGAGCGTAGGGGTCGGCGTAGAGGCGGGTCGGGAGGGCCAGAGCCGCGGCGCCAAGGCTTACGTTGCGGACGAACTCGCGTCGCCCTATTCGGCGCATGTACTCGTGGGAAATGCGGCTCATCGGTTCCTCCGGGCTAGCGTTTGGAGACTTCCTGATCGGACTGAACAACCAATGTCTGCACAACACGTAGCGTTGACATCACGGGTCCGTATCAGATGGCTCTAGAATCGCGCCTTCGCAGTGAAGAGGCCAGCCCTGTCGTCGTCTGGACCAGGACCGCCCGACCGGTTCGTGCCAGCACGAAGTCTTGGGGGCGGCCGGCAGCTTGGCCCAGGCCGGGGCGTGGCGGTATTTTTCCCGGGGCCAGGCGATTTGCGCTCCGGAGTCCGCTGACCCTGGCGAAAGTGGTTCTAGCACGCGTACCTCAGAAGGTGGATAGCCTTGTCGACCGTTTATCACCTTGACCTCGATGCTGCTGCCATAGAGGGTTCCACGCTGGCCTTGCTGCCAGGTGACCCGGCACGCGTCCCGAAGATCGCCGCCGCTTTCGATGGGGAAGCGCGCGAGTTGGCGTGGCGCCGCGAGTTTCGCACCTTTTTGGGGCGATTGCACGGGCGTCCGACCCTGGTGACGTCCACGGGGATCGGTGGGCCCTCGACATCCATTGCGGTGGAAGAGTTGGCCCGCCTCGGCATTCGGACCTTCATGCGCGTCGGGACGACGGGAGGCATCCAGCCGGATATCGCCATCGGCGACGTCGTCATCACGACCGGGTCGGTTCGACTCGACGGCGCCTCCGACCACTACGCGCCAGTCCAGTATCCCGCTGTGGCGCATCATGATGTCGTGCGGGCCCTGGTGGATGCGGCCGAGCAACTTCGGAGGCCGTTTCATGTGGGCGTGACGGCATCGTCAGCCACGTTCTATCCTGGCGAAGAACGTGAGGACTCGTTCGGCGGATACGTCTTGCGCCAGTTTCGCGGTGCAACGGAAGAATGGCGACAGCTTGGAGTGCTGAATTATGAGATGGAGTCGGCGACGCTTCTGACCATGTGCAGCGTATTGGGCCTCAAGGCAGGCTGTATAGCCGGAGTGGTCAACAGTGCAGGGGGCGATAGGATCGGCGAGGAGGACCTCGCCCGGGGAGAGAGTGTAGCAATCGACGTGGCGGTCGAGGCGGCGCGCCGATTGCTCTAGTGCGACCAACGCGATCGAGGCTAATCGGATGAGAAATACTCGGGTCAAAGTAACAGCCCTCATCGGTCTCTTTGTCACGTCCGTGTTCGTCTTAGGCGGCTGCGCCAAGAGGCCGGAACCGGTGCGAGAGACTCCCGTAGAGCCGGATCTCGCGCTCGAGACGTTCGATACGGCGTGGCGGATCGTCTACGAGACCCATTTCGATACGACGTTCAACGGCGTCGACTGGCTCGCCTTGAAAGAAGAGCTCCGCCCGCAGGCCGAAACCGCCAGGACGCTGCGTGATCTGCGGCGCGTGCTGAACGACATGGTCGGCCGCCTGGAGCAGTCTCACTTCGCGGTCATCCCGCAGGAGGCGGTCGACACGCTGAACCCGTTCGAGAGCGATGTCAGCGGCGAAGTGGGTGACGTCGGGCTGGAGGCACGCCTGGTCGACGAACAGTTGGTAGTCACGTCGGTTGACGAGGGAGGGGCGGCATCCGAGGCCGGAATCGCGCCTGGCTGGGTGATACTCCATGTCGCCGAGGACACGGTGGCCAACCTGATGGAGATGATTGGCGAGCGCGGGAGTCGCTACAGCACTGGCTTTCTGCTGTGGGAGAGCGTTGGATTTAGGCTGGGTGGGGAGCCCGGGGCCGTGCGCTCCGTCGGCTTCTTGGACCACGCGGATGCAATTCGCCAGTTGGATCTAGAACTGCAGCCCGACGAGAGCGAGCCGGTGAAGTTCGGCAACCTGCCGACCTTCTTTTCGCGCTTCGACAGCTACTCGGTGAGTTCCGAGGAGCACGGCGTGGACGTGGGCGTCATCTGGTTCAACTTCTGGATGGTCCCCCTCGTTCGGCACATAGATAGAGCGGTGGACGAGTTCCGCGAGATGGACGGCATCGTCATCGACCTGCGAGGCAACCGCGGCGGTGTGGGCGCGATGACCTCGGGTCTTGCGGGGCACTTTCTGGATGAGCCGATATCGCTGGGGACCTTCCGTACGCGGCAGACCGACCTGCAGATTCGGGCCAACCCGCGCCGCGTCTCGACCGACGGCGAGCGTGTCGAGCCCTTCGACGGACCGGTCGCCATACTAATAGACGAGGTGAGCGGCAGCGCATCAGAGATGTTCGCGGGCGGGATGCAATCGATCGGCCGGGTTCGTGTCTTTGGGGCCACTACGGTAGGTGGTGTGCTCCCGGCGTCGATGGATCGACTGCCGAACGGCGACGTTCTCTATCATGCCTTCGCCGAGTTCACTACCCCCGACGGCGTGAAACTCGAGGGCCGCGGGGTGATTCCCGACGAGCCTGTGCCGCTCAATCGCGCGGACTTGCTTGCCGGACGCGACGCTCCGCTGGAGGCGGCGTTGCGCTGGATCGCGAGCGAGCGTTCAGCCGAAGTCAGAGGAGAATCACGGCAGTACTGACCACGAGGAGGATCGATGCGACTCAGAATCAACGGACGGAACGGCCGAGCGCTTTTTGCTACGCTGGCCGTGGGTTGTTGCGTTTCACTGCTGAGCAGCTGCGCAAAGGGCGCGGATCCCGTGCAAGAAACTCCGGCTCCCGTGCGCGAGACTCCGAGCGAGACGGGGTTGCCCGCGGGGCGTCACGTAATCGATCGCTACATAGAGGCGATCGGGGGCAAGGACGTCATCGTTAACCAGACCGCGCAAATGGTCAAAGCTCGACTCGATGTCCCGGCGCAGGGCATCGGCGGGGATATGCAGATCTACGCGGCGCCGCCCAACAGACTCTCGACGAAGATCGAGATTCCCGGCATCGGTGAAATCCGCGCCGGCTTCGACGGCAAGGTGGGGTGGGCCATGAACCCGATGATGGGACCGATGTTGTTGGAAGGACGGATGCTGGATCAGATGCGGCACCAAGCTCATTCAACCGCCTCGCTACACCCTGAGGAGTTAGTCGCCTCCCTCGAGACGGTAGAGATGGTCGAATTCGAAGGCCACAACTGCTACAAGGTGAAGGTCACCACCCGCTGGGAGGAGGAGTACTTCGAGTTCTTCGATGTCGAATCGGGCCTGATGTGGGGGAACGAGCGGACCCAGGCCTCACCCATGGGCGAAGTTCCCACAACGACTGTTCTGAGCGATTACAAGGATTATGATGGCCTGCTTGTGCCGACGAAGACCGTGCAGCGAGCGATGGGTATGGAACAGGTCTTCACGATCATCGAGTTCACGGAGACGGAGCTCGCGGACGATGTGTTCGCGCTCCCCGAAGAGATCAAGGCGTTGATGGAGCCTGCGAAAGAGGAGCCTGCGAAGCAGTAGACGTACCATTAGGTCCCGTTGGTTGAGCGAGAGGGCAGCCGAGGCTGCCCTCTCTGTTTTGGCCGGTTTCCGCGAGTGAGGGCCCGGGCGGACTGCCTAGCGCGCCCAAGCTCTTGGCGGATCTATCTGTCGTATGCCTTCGTGCCCAGCACCGGTATTCGCAGCTCCGCGATGACTGCCGCGTGATCGGACGGCCACAACCCGGACGCGGTCCGGTCGGGCGACTCATCGCCCCAAACAGTGGCGAATACCGGTCCAAGCACCATCGTGCCACGGTTATTGTTGCGGACCAAGATCAGGTCGATGCGCTGGTTGAATTCGATGTCCGGATTCATCAGCAGGTGGTGGTGCGGGCTCGTGAGGCCCTCGCCCTCGCCTTTCTTCAGGTTGCGCAGCCACGCATCCGCGTAGCCGGCCTCCATGAACTGCTGATAGGCGTCTCCATGCGGAGCCTGCGTGTTCAGGTCGCCCAGCACGATGACCGGCTTAGTCTCATGCTCGAGGAAGGATATCAACTCGTCTGCCTGGTCCCTTTGCACATCAGGATCGTCGGGATCGAGGTGTGTGTTCACGAATCGATACGTCTTGTTCTTGATCGTCGCGTCGACGGCGACATAACCACGCTTGATTTCGATTCCCATGAACGCATCCGCAGCGGCGAAATTTTCTTCCGCGACGTTGGAGATCCCGACGTCGCCCCGCGCCAGCACGACGTCGTAGTCGGTGAGCCGCACGTCATCGAACGCAAGACTTGGAGGTGGGCTGACGATCATCGGCATTTCGATATCGAAGTTCTCGGTCACACCAGCAACGGTGTAGTCCAGGCCCCGTGCGGCGAGCGACGCCATGAGAATGTCCAGGTAGTCCATCAGAACCGTTGTCGCCGGTACGGCCCCGCCGATCACGGCGTCGCCGGGTGACTGGTATCGGATCAAGGAGATCTCCTGCAGGCCAACGAGATGCGGCCGGGTTCGGGCGATCTCGTCGGCGAAGGCCTGGGCCCGCTCCGGGAAGTTGGTGAAGAGCACTTCCTGGAACGTCTCGGCCACGAGCAGAGGGATCTGATTCGGATCCTGCGCGTCCATGATCCTGTCCACGTAACCGCCGACGTAGACGTTCTGCGTCATCACTGTGACGGCCTCGGCGCCGCGGCCAAGGTTCCAATCGGGGGATTGGTGGCCTGTCGGACCGGTGACCCGGTCTTCGCTACAGGCGGGGGCCAGTAGCGTCAGCAAGAGCGACCCCAGGAGGACCCTGGCGATGCCGCTCCGCGTGAGGAGGGTGTGCGCATTCATACTGCACCTCTCAGATGTAGGGTTGCTGCACCGGATAGAGAGCGCATGAAGAGACGAGGCGAGAGTTCTTCGGAAAAGGAAGGAAGAGCTACGCTGACTAACGATTGCTCACTGGACGTGTGAGGGCGCATTTACTGCGGCCTCCGCGACTGCTCGGACGACTACGCCCCCCTCAGCCATGTTTCAATACCTTATGATGCAGCCAAACCGAGATCGCGGCAACCGAAATCGCTAGTGAGAAGCGGTCGACGTTACGGGTCTCGATGCGTAGGCACCTCACACGCAACCAGCGCCGGTCCTCTGGCCGTCGACCGCGACGCACCCCAAGATGTAGTCATGTCAGCGAAAGTGGCGACGATCGATTTCCACGTAACATCGGAATGCAGCCAGGAGTGTCCTTACTGTTGGGGCCCACGGGACTACGAGCCTGCGGACACAGGTACCGCACTACGCATCGTGTCGAAGGTGAAGGAAGTGGGCGCCAGTCGATTGGTGTTCACGGGCGGCGATCCCCTCAAGCGCCCTGACATCGTGCTGCTAATCAAGCACGCAGACAAAGTGGGACTCGAGGTCGCGCTCTCGACGACCGGGGATCAGCTGACGCAGGAGTTCCTGAAATCGACTTCCGGCCGCGTGGACCTGATCTCTCTACCTTTGGACGGCGCCTCGGAGGAAGTGAACTCGCGCACGAAGGAGAAAGACCACTTCGCGGCGATCATGAGGGCGTTGGACTGGCTGCGGGACTTCCCGGAAATCGACGTGAAGGTGTGCACGCCGGTGACCCGCCACAACATCGACGACGTGCCCAGCATTCTACGACTGGTGGATGCCTACGCGGGGAGCACTGCGGCGCGTGTCTTCTACAACGTCTTTCAAGCGTTCCCGCGCGCGCTGTTCGAAGTCGAGTGGGAAGATCTCCTGGTCAGCGATGAACAATTCGCGGCGCTAGAGCGCGAGATCGGGGGGACGGCGAGCGTGAAGGTGAACTTCCTCAGCCACGCGACGCTCGACCGGCTGTATGTCATGGTGTTTCCCGACGGCAACCTCGTGGTGCCGAGGGGCCGCGAATTCCAGTCCTACGGCCGCTTCTTGGATGTGACTGATCTGGACGCCGTGCTGAAAAAGAGCCGCTTCGATTCGAAGAAGCACCTCCGGCACTCGCGCGGTTGGTCCAAGGCGCGCTAGATCTGCGTCTGCCGGCCGGCTATCGGTCCTTCATCGGCAGCACGATTCGCGATGGGTGGCTGTGGTTACGCTCCACCGTGAGGGTTGGTGTAGCTCCGTCACGCGGGTAGCGAAGGAAGCTGTCTTTGTCCGCTCCCGCGATGGCCACGCGAATCCGGTGCCCTCGCCTGATCAGGACCGACGTCGCCCAGAGATCGAAGCTCAGTTCCGCGATTTCGCCTGGGACCAGCGGCATCGCGTCGGCGCGCCGCTCGCTACGGTGAGGACCGTACTTCCGGTAGAGCGGCGGTTCATCGGTGACGCGTCGCATGACGGCACGGAGCTGGCCTTCGGTTATGTACGTTACGCGGCCGTCGGGCGCCACGTCCTCGAGGTAGACGATGAACGCTCCGTCGGAGTGGGTCGATGCGACGTTAAGCGTGACGAGCGGGTGGCCTGTGATCTCAACATCTCGATCCATCGGTTCGCTCGTGTACGTGAGCAGCTTGGAGTCCTCCTCGGCCCTGTCGGGGTAGATCACGTCGCCGGCGCCGCCGTTCGTGAACCAGCGGTTATGCCGGCCGGTCGTTGCCTCGAAGTTGACCGTGTATCGATCGTTCCCCTCGTCGGATTCGGGGCTTTCCAGCGATAGGCCGCCGTCTGCCGCCAAGTACCATGCTCGAGAGGTATAGCCAGCGGGCGGCCAGCCATCGGTTGTGTTCCACTCGCCGGCTCCAAGCGTGTAGAAGGTGATTCCGGTCTCGATCTCTCCGGAACCCGTCGGCTTCAAGAACTCGTCGAAGAACTCGAGCAATCGATCGTTTTGCTCATCACGCGTAGGCTCCACGGGTACGTCGGCGGGCAAGAAAGGATCGGAGTTGTTGCGGGCCCCGTGATCCCAGGGGCCGATGATCACCTGTTGAGCGTTCGCGATGGAGTTATAACGCCCGAGGGCACCGTTTACGGTGGCCGCATCCAGCCAACCCACGCGTATCAACATGGCGACTTCGGACTCTTGGATCTGCGGTAGGTATCCGCAGGGGCTCCGTTTATAGCCCACATCGGTCTCACCGCCCGGGCCGAAGGGGTCGTCCCGGAACTCGTAGACCAGAGCGGCTTCGTACGGTATCGTGTTGGCTTCATGCTCGCTAATCGCCGCGGCGAGCATCGAGCGGTCAGCATCCGCATCGACTGGCTTCACACCGGCGATTCGAGCTCTCAGCTGGTCGCAAGCCGCGCCCGTACTGTTGTTGAGAGCGCAGATGTCGTTCTGGTCCATGTTGTGAACGGCCTCGGACCATCCCTCGAGGAAGCCGATCGTCAACAAGCCGCCCGGAAATACCAGGTGGCCAAAGTTGTCGAAGTCGTTGAAGAGCGGTGCCACCGCCTTGACCGCCGGATGCATATTCACGGCGAGCATCTCCGCGGTGTTGCCCGCGTAGGAGACGCCGTAGGCGCCAACGCGGCCGTTGGACCACGGCTGGGCGACGATCCAATCCACGACCTCGCCGTAGTCTTCGACCTCAGCTTGACTCAATTCGTAGGGACGACTGCCAAATGAAGCGCCGCTGCCGCGGGCATCGACGAGCACGAGGGCATATCCGGCGGCGTTGAAGCGCTCGGCCTCGGCGTAGTTGCGGTCGTCCTCGATATCGCCATTCGAATAGTCCAGCGCCCTCCAATAGCGCGTGGAACGCATGACGGTGGGGATCTTGTCGCCATGTCGTAGACCGGCGGGCAACCACACGTCGACAGCGATTTTGACCCCGTCTCGCATGGTGACGTAGAGCGCTTGGTTGCGGGGAAGGTCGCTGGAAGGCGCCGGGCCGCACGCGGAGGCACCGACCAGTAGAGCAGGCAGGAGCCAAAGGTGAAGAGCAGCGAGCCTCGGGCGCTGAGATCCCTGCCGGGCCGGACGTTTGCGATGCATGGCAGACCCCTGTGTCGAGTGGGTTGGATACGCTTCCTACGCCCAACTTGGCCGGCACAGCGAAGCGATCCTGAGGTCCTGAGTATGCGAATAGTGGTTCCGGGACAAGTCGCCAGCAAGCGCTATCTGGCGGGCGCCGTGGCTTGCCGTCCGGCTGGCTTCAGCCAAGATTAGGGCAATCAGTTTTGCCACGATCAGCACCTTTAGCGCGACATTCGAGGAGGGGAGATGGCGAGGAAGTACGTCTCGAACAAGGACGTGTCCGTCCGGATCTTCAAGAGCGATTTCATGGAGTGGTTTTCTCACGTGCACCCGGCGGTCCCGCACGTGATCTACATTCCCGTCATCTGCGTAATGCTGTACGTCAGCTACTCCAACGGCGCTGCTCCGCTTCGTATCGGGCTGCTCTTCCTTGCTGGGCTGGTTCTCTGGACTCTGTTCGAGTACGTGGGCCATCGGTTCGCGTTTCATGCCGGGCCGAGAATCGAGGAAGAGGTACGGCAGACCGTCAGCGCGCTCGAGCCCGGCGAGCCAGCGCTGTCCAAGATCAAGGGTTTCAGGCGAAAGCACTACTTCATCGCGCACGGCGTCCACCACGATTTCCCCAACGACACAAGGCGGCTGGTAATGCCTCCATCGGTGAGCGTCCCGCTCGCGGTGATATTCTTCTTCGCTTTCCGGCTGGTTTTTGGCGCCAGTGTGGCTCCTGCGCTGTTCGCGGGCTTCATTCTTGGCTACCTGATCTACGACACGATCCACTACGCCGTTCATCATTGGCAGCTGCATGGGCGGGTCACGCTGTACCTGAAGAAGCACCATCTCCGCCACCATTACCAGGACTCGACCCGCGACTACGGGGTGAGCAGCCCGCTCTGGGACTACATCGTGGGTACGAAGGGGAGGGCGGCCGGCTAGTCGGTCAGGACTTCCTCGCCGTCCAGCTTCGCCACGATCACCGCGCCGCAGGAGTCGCTGAGTACGTTCACCGTCGTGCGGAACATGTCGAGGACTCTGTCCACGGCGAGTATGATAGCGACCCCCTCCAACGGTAGCCCGACAGCCGTCAGCACGATCGACATCATCACGAGCCCGGACATGGGTACGCTGGCCGCTCCGATCGAAGCAAGCAGCGCGGTGATCACGACCACAAGCTGTTGGTCGAGTGTGAGAGCGAAGCCGTACACCTGCGCGATGAATATGACGGCGACGCATTCGTACAACGCGGTGCCGTCCATGTTCACGGTCGCCCCGATCGGCAGCACGAAGGACGAGATCTTCTCCGAGACACGCGAATTGTCGGTGACCGCCTCCATCGTCAGCGGTAGCGTGACTATGGTCGAACAAGTCGAGAACGCTGTAACGAGGGCCGGCGGCATGCCCCGGTAGTGCCGGAACGGGTTCTTCCGCGTGATGGCGTAGACGAACAGTGGGAGTGTAATCGTGGCGTGTATGAACAGTCCGATCAGTACGACTACGAAGTAGAATCCCAGCGATCGAAAGGCTTCGAAGCCGGTCGTGGCGACGATCTTGGCATTGATCCCGAACACGCCGAGCGGCGCCGACCAGACCACCATTCGAGTCAACTTCATCATCGCCTGGAACGACGCTTGGAAGAAGTTCCCCAGCTGGCTTTTGTATGGATCGTCCAGTTGCGTGACGAAATAACCGAACAGAATGCAGAAAAAGATGATCGGAAGTACGTGCCCCTCGGCCAGCGCCTGAAACGGGTTTTCCGGGATGATGTTGAGTATCAGGTCTGTAACGCTTTGCTGCGCCGCTGGGATCTCCGTGACGGTCTCTTCCAGTTGTATGGCGGAGCCGACACCGGGCCTGAAGATGTTGACGAGAATCTGGCCGGTCAGGATTGCGGCAAGGCTGCTAACGACGTAGTAGCCGAACGTCCTGGCTCCAAGGATCCCCAGGTTCTTTCGCTCGCCGACGCTGATGACGGCAGCGGTGAGGGAGGTGATGATGAGCGGCATGATCGCCATACGGAGCAGCCGCAGGAAAACGTCCGAGAGCGGTTCGGCGATCGGCAAGATGGACTCGCCGAATACGCTTCCGGCGAGCATGCCGCCGAAGAGTCCGACGAAGATCCAGAAGGTGAGGGATCGGTACGGTATTTTCATGGCCGTACAATGTGCAACGGCGGCGCCCTTGGGGAAACCGCCGCATTCAGCTACTCCAATATGAGGCGGGCCCCGCTGCCCGGCTGCTGGGCGGCGGGGCCTTAGTACGTCCCCGGAAGATCACTCCTCGCCAGGCCGGTACTTTCTGATCAACTGGTCCTCGATCTCTTGCTCGGTGAAGGCGACGCGTTTGAGCCTGCCGGTCGCGAACATCTCGGCCTGATCGTTGAAGTGCGGCGAGTCTTCTTTGGAACTCTGTCCGTAGGCCAGCACTGAATACGCGCGCGGCACATCACCGAATTCGACAGCAAGTACCCAGCCGTCGCCGCCTGCCGCCACCAGCTTTCCGTCTTCATCCTCAGAAAAGAACAAGACGCGGAAACACCCCAGCGAGCCGGAGCAGCCGCCGATCGGGATGTCCAGGTCGCCCATGCGAACCCTATGCGCGTCTCCCCAAGCGAGATCCCATGCACCGAACCGCTCCTTCGTGTACTCTACCGCCCAGGCGAATGCGGCGGCTGCGCGCCCCGGGTCGCTCACGCCGCGCGGAGTCGTTGTGGGTTCCTCAGGGCTCCAGGGATGCTCGAATGCCGCGTCCCAGTCTTCGCGTGTCAACCCGATGCTCGAATGCCGCGTCCCAGTCTTCGCGTGTCAACCCGCCGCGCGGGGGGTTCTCGCCTCGCAGGTAGCGGCTGAACCACACTTCGAACAGCACCCCGCCTCGACTTTCCGCCGCGACGGTATTGTCCCACGCCTCGATGTGATCGATCGCTGCCAGCACCTCGTCGCTTGGTTCGGCGGCCCGAACCGCGGCGATTAGATCGTCCTTCACCCGGTCGGCCAGCAGCATACGCATGCTATGCTTCATCTCGACGATCTCTTCGAGCGTGAAGATGCGATCGTTGTGGACAAGCTCCAGGCTGTGCTGACTTCGCAGCCGTAAGCGTGGGCGAGGGAAGTACTCGGGATAGTCGGCGGAATCCAGTACCTGATTCAGG
>JBDHAS010000037.1:0-25830 GCA_039588015.1 Gemmatimonadota bacterium
GAGCTCGATAGCTACCGGCATTTCGCCGCGGCGTGTGGCCTGGACAAGCGCCGGCGCCGGAGCCGGGCCGCTCCACACCTCTTCCTCCGAGCGCACGATGATGACCTCTTCTTCCGTCGGCCCCAGGGCTGCCTCCAGCATCTGCACGGCCCGTTCTCGGTCGCCGCCCAAAAGGACGTCGACTAGACCTGGTGTAGCAGCCAGATCCTTGGCGTGCATCATCAGCGCATCCGCCTGCATCTCCTCTCGATCAGCCAGCAACCGCGGCGCCAGGACCAGGTCCTCACGCGATTTCCGCTCAAGCTCGGTCGCGAGGCGACGATCGAGAACGATCCCCGCTGGGACGAGTCCCGCCAACAGCGCGATGGCGATCAAGAGGAATAGAGCGCGTTGAAGCGACATTTGACCATCCGTTTCGGCCCGGTGCCATCAGCCGGCTGATTCCGTTCTCGGAACCCAGCCGTGCTCCCACTCACGCCGCGGCCGGTGATCTGAAGACACGCGTCGCCTGGGCCGTTGCAAGTTCCTCTCCAGACCGGAGCAGGCCAGTCGGCCGTCCCTGCAGCGCCTTCAGAATTCGGAGAAAGCACTCAGCGGCATGGTTTCCGGCCGCGTTCATAGTGCGACCCGTACCTCTATGTTTGTCGTTTGAGGGAACCGGGGCAACCGGGTTGGGCCTTGGGCTGTTTCACGGCTCGCGGATGAAACGCCTTGATGTGTTTCATTCGGTACCGCGGAGAGCGTTCCAAACCGAAGATCAATTGATCCTCTGAGGGCTCTAATCTTGTCGTGCGCTCCCGTTACGCGGTGGGAAGAACGTCCGCAGGTTCTCCTCAGGCACAGGCCGAGTGAAACGCGAGACCACGAGAAATAGGACGAGCGAGGTTAATACTCCAACCTCGACGGCGTCTATTCCGTGGCTCGAGAATCCGCGCTGGCCGGTGAATTCCCAGACAAGGCAAGCGAGGAAACCGCCGAGCATGGCCGCGATGGCGCCGGTAGCCGTACCGTGCCGCCAATTCAGTCCGATTACGACGGGCACGAAGAAGAAGCTGGCGATGAACTTGGACTGCTCTACAACGATGGCCTGTACGTCGCCGTACTTCTGCAGGGCAAAGAAGACCGGGATGATCGCCAGCACGACGATGGCGATGCGGTTCACGGTCACTAAATGGGCCTGGCTGGCATCTGGTCGCACGAACTTGCCGTACAGGTCGTGCGCCACGGCGGCGCCGGTCACCAGGAGTATCGAGTTCACGGTGGACATGATAGCAGACAGCATAGCGACGATCAGCAGCGCGCCAACGATAGGCGGCAGGACCTCGAACGCCATGACGGAACTGGCCTGATCCTCAGAGGCGAGCGTCGGAAAGATAACGCGAGTGAACAGCCCGATGCACATCACCGAAAGCCCGATGACGAGCTGAAAACCGATGGACACCGCGATTGCCTGTTTCACGGTCCGCTCGTCGCGCATCGAGTAAAAACGGGTCATCTCGTAGGGTGCCGCGGCGATGGAGAGCCCGAAGGCAGCTCCGAACGCTACGATCTCCTTTGGCCCGTAGTACCATCCGATAAGCCGCCCATCGAGCGAACCGAGGAAACTCACGGCTCGGGCGAGCCCGCCGACGTGGTCAACCAACACGGGGATGGCCACCACGAGGCCGGCTACCATTATGAGAGTCTGCAGGAACTCTATGTATGAGGAGCTGCGTACGCCGCCCAGCAACGTGTAGAGTGCCGTGCTCGCCACGACGATAAGCATGGCAGTCAGCGGTTGAATGCCGAAGACCGCCAAGGCTATCTCGCCGCTCGCTTGGAACTGGGCCACAAGGTAGATGGTGTAGGAGACGATGATCAGCGTTGCCGCCAGGGCGCGCGCACGCTCGCTGCGGAAGCGGTGTCCGATGTAGTCGGGGACGGTGAGCGCTCCGAATCGCCGCAGCTTGGGAGCCACGAGAAGAGCCGAGACCAGCCAGCCCGCCCAGAGGCCGAACCAGATCCACCACCACGAGACCCCGGTCAGGTAGTGGCGGCCCAGAGTGCCGACGACGGTCCCGGCGCTGATCTGCGTGGCCGCGAGGACGGCTCCGCCGACGACCGGCCCGATGGATCTACCGGCCGCGAGGAAGTCCTCCTCTGTGTGCGTACGGAAGGCGGTCCAAACCGCGATGGCCAGGACCAGCCCGAAGTAGCCGACGAGGACGACCGGTAGGACTAGGCCCACGGTGCTACGGCCCACCCGGCGTCCGTCTTCGCCAACGCGCCCGAAGGGCCCAGGCGGCGCTTCCGCCGGCCACGAGCAGCACCACGAACCACTGCGCTCCACGACTCACCGACCAAGCCTCACTCGCGGGCGGTCGGCGGAAGAAGCCGGGCACGTTGTCGAGTCCGGCCTCCGCCGAGCCATCGGGCAAGCGTACCAGGCGTGGGAAGCCGTCCAAGAGGCGGGCGGAAGGGAGCCCGCGCACTGTGAGCGTCACGGCTTCCAGGCCTGGCTCGGCCGGCACCTCCGGTACAGGTATCGGAATCCGGGCGAGAGTACCGGTCACGCGATAACGCAGCCGCGCAGTATGGGCGATCCGTTCGCCGCTCGTCAGAGAAACCGTTACCCAGGTTAAACCCGACTCCGCTTCCCATCGAGTACTTGGCTCGAGGACATCGAACGGCTCCGGCTCGACGTGTTGATCGGGAAATCGAATCAGGCTGAGGCGGAGCGAATCGACCGGCTCGCTGAGCTCATAGCGTGCCTCCACCACGGCCGTGTTCTCCGCGAGCTCGATCGAGATTTCGGCGCTGGCCAGTTGCACGCTGAGGAGTCTGGCAGCGGTTGCGGCCAGCATCAGCAGGTGTGCCGGGTCGGGCATGGGCCTAGGATGGCGGTGCGATCGGGGACTCGCAAGCCGAAAGTGTTGCCTTGTCGGGCGCGGGCACGGAGCCATCGCGTCGTCGCGACGTAGCTTGCCGCGTTACGGCCCCTGTCCGCAGTTTGATTCCTACACACGCCAACATCTCTCGTGTGATTCGAACACCGCCAATCTAGCGGGAGGACACCGTGAAAAGTCCGAATCTCATTCCGGTCGCCGTCGTATCCATGCTCTTGTCGCTGGGTTCGCCGGGGGCTGCTCAGAAGAAGCCGCTCACCGTTGAGGACTACGGAAATTGGGAAACGCTGGGTGCCGCGAATCTCTCGCCGGACGGGGAGTGGCTCGCGTACCGGATCACGCGAAACAACGAGGAGAACGAGCTTCGGATTATAAGCCTGGTTGACCGCTCTAGCTGGATTATACCGTACGGAGCGGCACCGCAGTTCTCGACCGACAGCCGCTGGCTTGCCTGCCGACTCGAACCCTCGGAGGAAGAGAAGGCGAAGTTGGAGAAGGAGAAGAAGCCCGTACGAAACTCCATGTGCCTCGTCCAGTTCGCCAGCGGCGACACGCTGGTCTTCGCGGATGTCTCTTCGTTCGACTTCAGCGAGGACGGCGCCTTCCTAGCCATGGAGAAGTACCGAAGCGAGGAGGTGCAGAAGGAGGGGTTGGGCGGAGATCTGGTGGTCCGGGACTTGGAGCGCGGCATCGACAATAGCTTCGGCAACATCGCCAGCTTCGCTTGGTCGGACGAGGGTCACCTTTTGGCGATGACCCTGTCGACCTCCGGCGGCTCGGGTAACGGCGTGCGTCTATATGATCCGGCCAGTGGGTCCCTTCGGACCCTGGACTCGAAGGGCGTCCGCTACAGGGGACTTTCGTGGCGTGAGGATGCGAACGACCTGGCGGTGCTTCGGGCCGAACCAGACACTCTCTATGCGGACACCGCGCAGGTAGTTCTCGCGTGGAGAGGACTCACTGCAGGAAGCCGGGAGACCCTGGTCTATGATCCCGCGCAGGACCCGAGCTTCCCCGATGGAATGCGGATCGTCCAGTATCGTACGCCCACATGGTCTGATGATGGTGCGACAGTCTTCTTCGGGATTCGGGCGCGGAAGCCGGTTACCGAGAGGGAAGTCACTGTCCGCGACTCCTCATCGGTCGAGGTATGGCACGCCGGAGACGTGAGGGTCATTCCTCATCAGAAGAAGATCGACAAAGAACTGCGGGAGGAGAACTCCCTCACGGCGTGGCACCTGGAGTCCGGTCGTCTGGTTCGCTTGGGCGACGAGCTTACCGAGGAGGTGAGGTTGCCGAAGGGGCAGCGTTTTGCTCTGGGTGTAGACGAGACACCTTACGAGGCGTACGACAGGTTCTTCCCCGGCCCCCAGGACCTCTACCGGATCGACGTGGCCAACGGTGAGAAGACGTTGATTCGGGAGAGGGTCGGGTCGTTCTACTTGAGCGCCGCCGGCCGTTACGTCATGTACTTGGAGGACGAGCAGTTCTGGACCTACGACCTGGAGTCCGGCGATCGAGTACAGATCAGCGGCGACGTGCCGACGCCGCTGGTCAACATGGAGGACGACCACCCGAGACCCGAGCGAACCCCGTACGGCGTAGCGGGATGGACCGCCGCCGATAGCTCGGTGATCGTGTACGATCGATACGACCTCTGGGAGCTCAGGAGCGACGGATCGGGTGCGCGCCGTCTGACTCGTGGAGCCGATGAAGAGATCGGTCATCAGTACGTACGCTTGGATCCAGATGAGGAATTCATCGATCTTTCATCCCCCGTCTATCTCAGCGTCTTCGGTCGGTATTCGAAGTCGATGGGTTACGCCCGTGTCCTCCGCGGCGAAGCTCCCGAACGGCTGATATGGATGGATAAACGAGTGGACCGTCTCCAGAAGGCTAAGGACGCTTCAGTCTATCTCTACCGGGTTCAGGCTTTCGACGATTCGCCGGACTACTTCGTCGGGGACACCTCCCTCAGGAGCGCGCGGCAGGTGACGGAGACCAATCCCTTCCAGGAGGACTACGCCTGGGGCCGGGCCGAGCTTATCGAACTCGACAATCCCGTCAGCGAGGCGCGCTTGCAAGGGGTCCTCATCTACCCGGCTGGATACGAGCCTGGCAAGCAGTACCCGATGGTCGTCTACATATATGAGAGGCTGTCCGGTTCGCTTCACGTCTACCGCGGGCCGTCAGAGCGCAGCGCGTACAACCCGACGATCTTCAGCAGCCAGGGTTACTTCGTCTTCATGCCCGATATCACCTTCCAGAGCCGAGAACCAGGGTCGTCGGCCTTGCGATGCGTCGAGACCGCCGTGGAGAGGGTCCTCGACGCAGGTGTGGTAGATCCGGAACGCATCGGCCTTATGGGCCACTCTTGGGGAGGTTACGAGACAACCTTCATTGCCACGCACTCCGACCTGTTCGCGGCGGCCGTGGCGGGCGCTCCTCTCACGAACCTCGTCAGTATGTATGGGATGATCTTCTGGAACACCGGTATTCCCGAGACCGGTCACTACGAGTATGGGCAGGAGCGGATGGAAGTTCCCTTATGGGAGGATCGAGACGCCTACCTTCAAAACTCGCCGGTCATGGCCTTCGACGGGCTGCGGACGCCTCTGCTGATGGCGTTTGGGGATGAGGACGGATCCGTGGACTGGCACCAGGGAATCGAGGCTTACAACTTTGCCCGCCGTTTGGACAAGGAGTTTGTCCTACTGGTGTACCGTGGCGAAAACCACAGTAACCGCAAGAAACCGAACCAGGTCGACTACCACCACCGACAGCTCGAATGGTTCAACTACTATCTCAGAGGAGAGAAAGCTCGGACCTGGATAACTGAAGGAGTATCCTGGATCGATCAGGAAGCCCGGCGGCCGTCAAAATAGCCGGCTGCCTCGGCTTCGGCTGTCTACAGAACCCGGCATCGTGGCGACGATCAATGTTCGACGGGCGCTGAAAGGCTGGCCCCGTGCGCAGAGGGCAGTAACTTGTGGAGAGCAGCGTAGATCGCGGAGACATCGTTGATTCTCAGACCGGCACGATTCGTTCTTTCTCGTTGGCTGTTCGCCCTGGCCGTGCTCGCCGGCGTGGCCGCGCTCGCCGGTGCGGGCCTGACGCAGAGCCGCACTGCGGTTGTCGTCCAGCAGTTGGCCATCACCGGCAGCCTGCACGTCGTCTGGGGCGATCCAGTCGAAGGCCCGCCCCGCCACCGCGTATTCCTTGCGGATGACTTTGCGCGCACCTACGAGCTGCGACTGTCCGCGGCTCAGGTTCGTGATCTGGGTGGGATATCTCGGCTGAGCGGTCGGCGAGTCACGGTCGTAGGCCAGACGGAGCCTCGAGCGCCCGGCGCGACCGCTGGGCCGCAAGCCGTCAGCGTCCGCTCCGTGCGGCCGGAGCCGGAGATCGCGCCGCGCGCCGCAGCAGCGACGGCAGAGGCTCCGGTGATGGGCAGCCAACCTTGGGTGAACCTGCTCTGCCGTTTCTCCGACATCTCGACAGAGCCCCATCCGGTTGGCTACTTCGAGGCGATGTTCAGCGGCGTGAAGCCGGGTTTGGATCACTACTGGCGGGAAGTCTCGTACGACCAAATCAACATCGTCGGCAGCGGTGCGTTCGGTTGGTACGATCTGCCGCAGCCGCGCTCGTACTACATACGGGACACCGACGGTGATGGTGAAGACGACGTGGCTTTCGGCGCGCTGGCCGAGGATTGTACCGGCGTCGCCGACGCCGACGTTTACTTCCCCGATTACGCTGGCATCAACCTCATGTTCAACGAGAGCTTAGGCTGCTGCGCCTGGGGGGGCGGATGGACGCTCGATCGCGATGGACAGGTCATCCGCTACCGCATGACTTGGGAACCGCCGTGGGGCTACGGCAACCAGGCCGTGCTGGCGCACGAGATGGGGCACGGATTCGGGCTACCACATTCCTCCGGACCGTACGAGAACACCTACGACTCCGATTGGGATGTGATGAGCGGGAGAGGCGTGTGCAGGATCAGGGATCCCGAGTTCGGATGCGTCGGTGTCCACACCATCTCGTATCATAAGGACCGGCTAGGATGGATCCCGGTCGATCGCATCTACGTACCGGCTGCGGGCAGTTCGGAGACGATCGCGCTTGCGCCGCTCGACGCGATGCCTACAGGAGCGGAATACCTGATGGTGAAGCTCCCGTTCAGTGGTGGGTCGTACTACACGGTCGAGGCACGCCGGCGCGTCGGTTATGATTGGGATATCCCGGGCGATGCGGTGGTGATGCACGAGGTCGTCGAAGGCAGGAGCCGACCGGCGCGGGTGGTCGATGCCGATGCGAACGGCGACCCCAATGACTACGGCGCGCGCTGGGAGACCGACGAGAGCTTCACCTACGTGGACAAAGAAATCGCCGTTACCATTGAGCCGAGCGATGGGCTATACGAGACGTTGGTCACGGTCCGCTACCAGACCCCGATCCCCGATTTCTCACTCGCCGTGACTTTTGCTGGGAACGGCGCGGGGAGCGTGACCAGCGCGCCCGCGGGCATCGCTTGCGATGCTGAGCACGGCCCCGAGGTGTGCAGCGCCGACTTCCAGCTCGGGACGCTGGTGACTCTGGAGGCGGAGCCGGTGCACGAGGGCCCGCTCACCTCGCGATTCGATGGCTGGAGCGGAGACTGCGAAGGGGCGCAATCGAGCTGCGCGTTCTGGATCAACGGAGAAGAGAGCATAACCGCCGCCTTTACTGTCTTGCCGCCGCGGATCAACCTCTCTTCGATGGTGATCGAGTTCGACGCGATGCATGGTTTCGGCGACCCGCCTCAGCGTGATGTCTTCATCAGCAATACGGGTGGCGCTACGTTGGCGGATCTAAGCCTTGCCGGCATCGAGTACAGTGCGGGCGGCAGCGGTTGGCTCGATACCTCCTTCACCATAGAGGACGGCGTGCCGGTCGGCCTGGCGCTGTCGCCGAAGATCGCTGGCCTGACCGCCGGTACCCACTCCGCGATCGTACAGTTGACGTCACAGGCCGCCGACAACAGTCCGCAAGCGGTTGAAGTGACACTGAACTTGGTCGACTCGCCGTCCAGCGAGCAATTCGCCGCTGCGCTTCTGGGCGGGCCGCGACTGCAACGAATCGTCGAGCGGTTCCTCGATGATCTGGGCAATGGGAACGGCTGGCTGGACCCGGGCGACTTCCTCGCCTGGCTCGACGCGACCGGCGCGCAGGCAAGTCCAGTGTCGCTCGACAGCCTGAGCCGAGGGGGAAAATGATGCGGAACGATCGTCTCTGCTTCGGGTTGTTCCGCGGGCTTGCTATTCTCGCGGTCACGGCGTTCGCTGGCTGCGGCGACAGCACGGGGCCGGCAGTACCCCAACTCGATCTGGTGCTCGTCGCGCCCGCCGAGGGGGACAGGGCGGCCGCGGTGACCGTCGTCGGTGAATTCACAGCGGTTCACGCCGCGAACGGCTACAGACTGTTCAGCCGCGAGGGCAATGGTTCGCTTAAACTCCTCGTGATCGCGGAGGCCGGCGCGACGTTCCCGAGCGGGGCTGTCGTGGTCGCAACGCTCGAGATCGCCGAAGGCGATGATTCGAGTGATTACAGGTCTTACGTCACCGAGGTCGCGTCGGCCGACTACGAACTGAAGTCCGCGCGCACCTATTCGACGCGGCTCGAGACACGCGGACGCTAAGACGGACTACGTCGAGTTGTGACCGGTCGCGGCCGATCCGTGCGGCTTAGTCCTAAGGGTTGCCGGGGGCGAGTTCGACTTCGATATACGGGGCTCGAGCCCAGCCATTCTCGAGCGTTACCTGGAAGCGAACCTCGCCGAGGGGAAGCACGTCGAGCGCCCTCCGAACATGATACGGAATCGACACTTCGTATTCTCCCGGCGGCAGGCCCAGAACGTAGAACTCGCCGTCAGAGAAGGTCGTAGCCTCGAATCGGCGGCCCGTCCGGCGGTTCACCAGGTCGAGGCGCACGCCGCCTACCGACCGCGGCCCGGACGGTGTTTCCAACAAGACTCGTCCAGAGACCTCGGCGGCCGGCAATACCGCTATGTCCACGTGCCGGACCATGTTGGGCCCCACCATGACCGTGGCGAGCGAGAAGGCCGGTACCCAGAGCGGGTTCCGCAGCGACATCGAGTCTATGGCGACATTCGTGCTGACGAACGGAACGAGGTCCCAGACGGCGTAGCGGCCGTGCGCGTCGGTGAGCAAAGAGTGGGGGCCGACCTGAACCCGAACGCTGTCGAGCGCCTCGTCGGCGCCGTCGTAACGTCCGTTACCGTTGGAGTCCAGAAAGACGAGGCCGCCCAAACCAGCGCGGCGGAGTGACCGCTCCGGCGTCACGTTGACTTGGCCGGCGGGCCCGTTCCAGATGACCGAGCCTTCGGCGAAGGCCGAGGCCTGTACCTGGCTCTCGGGAGTGCGGCTCAGTTGGGAGATCGTGCGGGCGCCGGGCAGGTACGCGGTAACGCCCAGAGAGATGAACGGCTCGCTGGAAGCACGCACCCAGAAGATTCGGGCATCCAGTCGGTTCTCGCCGACTATGGGTCGTGATGCCACCCACTCCAACCGCTCGAACCCGCGGCGCGAGACCTCGATACTGCTTCGAAGAAACAGACGGTCCAGAGCAGGGGTAGCGGGCATGCGCAGATTGGCGGAGGCGGCGACGTCTACAATCGTGCGGCCCCAAGAGCTGCCGGAAGCCTCGGTTCGCTCCCGGCGTACCCCGCCCATCCAGCGGACGACGCCGGTTTGGAAAGAGGTTCCCAAGCGGGCGATCAGGAAACTCGATCGAGCGCCCTCGATAAGGAAGGCTGACCCTTCGAGGAAGAGCGTGCGCCGGCGTGGGTCTGGTCGCCAGAATCCGAAGGCACGGTACTCACGCTCGCGGCCGTACGGTGTCAGGACCGGCGCGTCGACGCTGACGTCGAACCAGGCCGCGCGGACGCCGACTCGAAGGTCTGGGCTCGGCGCGTAGATGAGGTCGCCGCCCACCAATCCGTTCCACAGCGCTTCGCCGCGTACCACCCAGCGAGAGCTGACGGTACCGAAGACGGAAGCGTAGGGCTGGAAGAGATCGGAGAGGGTGTCACGACCGAATGCCTCGAAGCCGCCTTGAATCGTCCAAGCCCGCGAGACACCATACCGCAGGTCCAGATTGCCGGCCGTCTCGCAGGTCCGGTGGCGGCACTGGCCGGCGGCCAGGCCGTACTCGAATACTCCGGATGGCAGGCGGTCCGGCTGGACCGGGACCGTGCGTTCCCAGATTCGCACCTGACCGGCAGGTCCGTAAGCCCTCAACTCCAACGGGTTGGGCCCGTAGTCCAACGGCGTGTCCAGCAGGTAACGGCCGTCCAGTCCCGCCTCGGTGAAGTCCACGAGGCGACCGTTCCGATAGAGCTCCACCTCCCAGCCGGGGGGCAAATCGCCGTAGAGCAACTCCCGGTCGAAGAAGGCGGGACGTAAGAACGGGCTGTTGGTCAGAAAGGCGCCGCGGATGCGGCCGGGACGGGGGCCGCTGCCGATGACGTCGCCGATCCCGAACTGGCGAACGTCATCGCGATCGGGCCACACTCCCAACCAGGAGGCGGTGGTACGACCGCCGACTTGGTTGAACCCTGTGTGCTGTAGCTCGAGGGAACCTCCCAGAACGTTCAGCCCGAGCCCGGCTCGGTAGGAGGTTCGGTCGATTAGTGCTCCGCCGGGGTAGTAAAGCGCCCAATCGAACACAGCCCCGTCCCAGCCGGGGCGCTGAAGGCCCAGGCTATGGTCTGGAGTCCGGCCGTAGAGGGCGGCACTGGCGTTTCGGGCGCGCTCCCGCTCAATCCGCCTCGCGATCGGAAGATCGCCGGGGTTAGTAACCGTGATCCGCAGCTTCGCCCAGTCCAGGTGGAAGCGAATGCCCAACATCTGCGCCAGGACGGGCATGGCGATGTAGAGCGTGCCCGTGCGCCAGATGGCTTGATTGGGCTCTAACGTCCAGCTCGTGTCTCCCACGGAGGCGGTATTCGTGGATGGGTCGAGGAAGAGTGGGGTTTCCTCCGGGTAGCGCACGCCGGACAAACGGCCGGCATCATCCACGTTCACCGGGAGCTCGATGATCTGAAAGAACTCCGTCGCCGGTAAAAGAGGCTCTCCCTCGTGTTCGTAGGCGAGGACCGTACGTCGTGCTAGTGAGCCGACCACGATCTCGAGCAGGATCTCCTGCAACTCGTGACCCTCATCCCAGGACTTGACCGCGGGTTGCGCGGCAAGTTCGGGCCCCGCATTCAGGAGCAGCGGAACGAGACAGAGGGCACGAAGACGCATCAGCCTTTCAGAGTCACGGGGTGGGCTATCATGGCAGCTGCACCTCGAGCGTTGTCTCGAGCGGTTGGGCTGGGAGGACGAGTTCGGGCTCGAGATCGGATCGCTCGGTGTCCACGCGTACGTGCAGCGTGTAGTCTCCGGGCGGAAGGTCGCTCACGGGCAAAGAGACCCGCTTCAGCAGGTCGCGGTATACGGCCACCGCCCTGCTAGCCTCGGAGGCGACCGCACCCGTCGCGTCGAGCAGCGTCACATGCAACGTGCCCAAGAAGGCAGCGTTTCCAGAGCGACGCATGCCTACCTTGGCCACCAGCGAATCGCCATTCACAGCCTGGTCGACGTTCGCGATTACGAGGCCGGTGTTCACGTTGCCGTTGCGGTAGGTTACCGGCACGACCGTTCGCACTTCGAGCCTCAGCCCCACCTGCACGCCGCCGCTGTCCGGGAGCGTCACTGGCGCCTCGGCGCCCCGCGAGTGGACTACTGCCCGTGCCCAGTACTCGCCGTCCGCAAGTTCGGCGGGCGGCTGTGCAAGGAGGCGCACCGCCCGTGTCTCTCCTGGCGCGACCGTGGCCCGCCGTGGATACGCCCGGATCCAGCCGGCGGCCGACGGGTCGTCAACGGCCGGCTGTTCGATGACCTTGATCGACACGTTACCGGCGGAATCGGAGGCTGGATAACCGAAGACGAAAGAGATCGAGATCTCCTCCGGTTCCGTCCCTGGATTGTGCAGATAGATCACGGCCGATCGGGTCCGGTGGTCCAGGAAGGCGTAGTGGGGCGCCACGACGATGGCTTCGGCGAGGGGCGCCACAAGGAGCACGGCCGCAGACAGCAGCGCCGCGCGAGTCATTCGGGTCATAGACGATCGCGACATCACTAGTTTCCCGTGTAGGCTGCGGTTAGCACGACGGTCGCCTCATAGTAGCCTGCCGCTTGAACAGCGCCGGGGCGCACCGTCCCACCCAACCAGACGTAGATCCGCCCGTCTGCGTCGAGGCGGACGGTCAACGGCGCCTGTGGGTCGAACGGTACTGAGGCCGCCTGGTTCTGGTCGTAACCGAGTCCGGCATCGTCGGCCGCGAAATCGATGGTCATCGTCTGACCGGAGGCCGAGAGCAGGTCGCTGGGCAGTGTGAAGGAAAGCGATATTTCCGCATCGGGCCGGCCCATGATGCGATACAGCCCGGTGTTTGCGGGATCGAGCCGGCTGATCGATTTGGGCACGCCGGCGAAGACATCGCCGGCGCTCAAGTCGCGCCGGCGATGCACGAGGGCGGGACGCCCGCGTTGAGCGAACAGCTCGGACACGCTGCCCCATGACAGGAGCAGGAGGGTGGCCAACAGGACGGGGGTCTGGCAGCGCCTTGCCGCGTCCCACCCCCGGCGTCCCGTTACAAGCTTGCTAAAGCACGGCGACGGCCATCGCATGGCGGGGAAGACCAGGGTCGAGAGACGGACGACCGGCGCCCGCCTATCGCATGCCCTTCCGTTGGGCTCAGAGGCCCGTGTAATCCACCGTTAGCGTGACCGTATTCTGGTACAAGCCAGCGGGCTGATTGACCGCGGGCGTCACCGTCCCGCCGATCCAGACCCACAATTCGCCCGGCGCTCCGCCGCTGAGGTTTGTGGTCTCGACGCCCGCCGGGTCAAAGGTCGTCGCGGTCGTGGGATCATTCGCCGTGTTGTGGCCTGCGTCGCCCGCCGCGAAGGCGATGGGAAGGTTGTTACCGCCGCTGACCAAGTTGGCCGGCAACGTGAATGTGAGCGTGACCTCAGCTCCTGTGGCGCCCGCTACGGTCCAGCCACCGGCGCCTCCATCCGTGATCGCGACGGCCGCGGCCACTCCCGGAAAGACGTTGCCAAAATCGAGGTCGCTTGCCCATGACACGGTGAGCGGGCTCAGGACGGTGGCGCTCGCGGTGATGTCCGCGAAGTTCGGCTGCGCCTGGGCAACCGACGCAGGGACCACGACCAGCGCCAACCCGATGCCCCCCGACACCAGTTTCGTCCACCACCGAGGCATATCTCTCCTCCTAGCGTGTGTGGTTGTGGGTTTTCCCGTGTTGTGTTTGGGGAACAGTGCGGGGGACGGGCGCAACAGTCCTAGGCAACGGGTGTGCCACCGTTTCGCCAGCAGGTTTGAAGCTAATCAAATGATTACGAACGCCAGGCTAAGTATAAGCTATTCAGACAGTTACAGGGAATTGCCCGGAGGCCATCGTCGAGTCAGGGACCTGGTCCTGTTAGGCTGCAGCTAGAGGTCGTTCGCATAATCCCTTGCCGTGCCGCAAGTTGCAGTAGCGGTCCTCTCGGCGCGGCATCGGCCTTGCTCTCGTACGCCACGGACCCGCCGCAATGCAGCGGAGCGCCGAAAGTTGCGAGACCAGAACCGGTTGCAAGCGTCCACTACCTTACTCGCCGTATTGCTCGCCCTGTTGTCGCTCACGATGACGGGCGAAGCGTTCGGTCAGGTCCGCTCGACCATTCAGGCCACCGCTCGCGTCGTCGAGGCGGGCCCCGGCTGGGCCGCTCACGCGCAGGTGGTCGAAGCTGCGGACATCGCAGACGCCCTGGCTTCACGCTACTGGCACGCAAGTGACGAGGTCTTGGTATTCGATCCTGCGGAGAGCCCGGCGGGGATTCCGCGACCGCGTGTGACCCTCGTCCGTGAGTCCCTGCAGGCGGACCCTGGTTGCCTCTCCCGTCGGACCGTGGTGGACTGCGGCCTTGGTTTCGATGCCACGCCGCTCGTAGCTCGTCTCGTCCAAAGCGGTGAGGGTTACGCGCCCCTTCATGACCCGGCTCGCGCGGCTCGCACAACAGAGCCGGCTCCGCTACATATCATCATCTACGTCGAGCACATCTCGAACTGACCCCCGCTTCAAGCCGAGCCCGGAACGCGGCCGGTAAACAAGCCTCACCATCCAGCAGAAGACGAGCGCGTGGTCGCTGGCGCCAGGACTCGACGGGCGCGATCTTACTGCTGCCCAATCCATCGGAAACCGTTCGAGCGCGGGGAGCGAGCAACTGGTGTTGCCATTCACTATGCTCAAGCGTGGGTTGGCACATACACTGAGCTGCCGGTAATGCGGCGCACGGTGGCGGTTCTCAGCTTTGGGCCGGGAGACAGGCGACTGCTCCCGGTGCTGTTTTTAGCCCTTGGAGTATTGGTGGGTAGTGCTGTTCAACTCCGCGCTCAGGACACACACGCGGATCCGACTCCTGCAAACTCCCTAGGTCGCCCGACCCTCGCGGTTGGAAGTCTCACAGGCGAGGTGCGTTTGGACGGCATCCTCGATGAGCCCGACTGGGATGCCGCCGAACGGATCGAGTCGTTGACGATGATCGAGCCGGTGGAAGGGGGCCCGCTGGTTGCCACGACCACCGTGTGGGTGCTCGCGGACGCCCAGAACATCCTCATAGGTGTGCTGGCGCGGGATCCTGACCCGTCAGGCGTCGTGAGCTTCTCGATGATCCGCGATCCGCATCTCCACAACGAGGATCACGTCAAACTCGTCCTCGATCCGTTCCTGGACGGGCGGTCCGGCTACGTGTTCGCCGTGAACCCCAGTGGGGCTCGCTACGATGCTTTGGTGGCGCGGCGGGGTGAGGGTGAAGACGCGCGTTGGGACGCTGTATGGGAGGCGGCTACGGCGCGAGGAGACTACGGCTGGTCGGCCGAGATTCGCCTTCCGCTCAAGAGCCTCACGTTCGATAGTTCGCTGAGGGAATGGGGCTTCAACATTGAACGGCGCACGGAGCGGATCCAGGAAGTGAGCCGCTGGGCTAGCCCGATCCGTGACGCGAAGATCACGCAGACGAGTCGGGCAGGGTTGATCGCGCAGCTTCCGCGTTTCGACACCGGCCTCGGGCTCGTCGTCCGGCCGACTCTCGTCGGTGGGTTCGAGAAGCCCGCTGCCGAGCTCGATAGGAAAGGCGAACTGGAACCCAGTCTGGACGTGGCCAAGCGGTTCGGACCCAGCGTCACGTTGATTGGCACGGTCAACACGGACTTCGCTGAAACGGAAGTCGACACGCGCCGCACCAATCTCACTCGCTTCTCTCTCTTCTTCCCAGAGAAGCGGACTTTCTTCCTCGAGGGAGCCGACATCTACGATTTCGGCCTCGGTCTCACATCTTTTCGCGGCGCTGATATCATCCCGTTCTTCACTCGCAGGATCGGCCTCTATGAGGGAGAGCAGGTGCCGGTCATCGGCGGCGGTAAGCTGAATGGGAAGGTCGGGGACTCCAACTTCGGTGCGCTGGTAACCCACACGGGGCATGTCGAGGACTTAGTAGAGCCCACGACCATGGGCGCGGGGCGCTTCAGGCAGAACGTGCTGGCGGAATCATCGGCGGGCGTGATCGCGACAGTGGGCGATCCCGAAGGGCGGGCGGACAGTTACCTGCTTGGAGCCGACTTCACTTTCCAGACTTCGCGCCTGGCCGGCGACAAGAATTTCCTGGTCGGTGCGTGGGGCTTGGTTACCGGCCGAGAAGGCCTCGCTGGCGATAGAACCGCGTACGGCGGGAAGATCGACTATCCCAACGATACTTGGGACGTCGCTCTCGTCTACACGCGAATCGGCGACGGTTTCGACCCGTCGCTGGGTTTCGTGCCACGGCGCGGGATCCACAAGGGGACCGCCGGAGTCACCTACACCCTTCGTCCCGGCTGGTCATGGCTTAGGCTGATGCGCTATGAGCTGAGGCCCGCGTTGGTCACCGACCTGGAAGGAAGGTGGGAGAGCTACCGGGTCTTCACGGCACCGATCAATTGGCGCTTCGAGAGCGGCGAGCGCTTTGAGTTCAACGTCATGCCGCAGGGAGAGCGGCTGATCGAGCCGTTCGAGATCGCCGAAGGCGTGGTAATTCCGCCCGGTGAGTACGAATGGGTTCGCTACCGGTTGGAAGGTGATATTGCTGCCAAGCGACCGATCAGCGGTCGAGTCAGCTGGTGGTTCGGCGACTTCTACGACGGTACGCTGGACCAGGTCGAGGTGCGCCTCGATGTCAAGCCGTGGCAGCTGCTGACCGGCGAGTTCAGCGTCGGACGCAACAGCGGAAGGCTCGAGGCCGGACACTTCGTGCAGGAGGTCTTCGGTGCACGCCTTAGGCTGAATGTCTCACCTGACCTACAACTGAGCAGCTTCGTGCAGTGGGACAACGAGAGTCGATCGGTGGGCACGAATACCCGTTTGAGTTGGACTTTCAAGCCGGTGGGTAACCTATTCCTGGTCTACAACCACAACGTCGTCGACCGAATGACGCGCTGGCAGCTGGAATCGAATCAACTCCTCATAAAGGTACAGTATGCACTTCGCTTCTAGTGCGCTCGCTGGCAGCGAGGAGATCGGGTGTCGGCCGGTCCCTGAACGTTAGGTGATTCATTTCGAGCGTGCTCGCGAGTGCGCCGAACTATCGTGCTGGACCGCGCCTGGTAGTCCAATGTCAACAGGTGAAGGATGATCGCGGATGCCTGAGAACAACGATACTCCGGCAGCCATCTCGAAGTTGCGGTTCAAAGCGCCCGACACGTTTGTCATCATCTTCTTCGTCGTCGTGTTTGCGGCGCTGCTCACCTACCTGGTGCCGGTCGGCCGGTTCGAGACGCACCAGGTTACCTATACCGATCAGTTCGAGAACACGAGAACCCGCGAAGTACTGATACCCGAGAGCTTCGAATTGCTTCGGGACTCGGGCGGCGACCCGGTACGACGCGGTGTGCCGCTATTCGCGCCTTCCGACCGAGTCGGACTTCTGAACTACGTGTTCGAAGGCTTGGCTTCGGGTGACAAGTTCGGCGCCGCGGTCGGGGTCGTGATGTTCATCTTGGTCATCGGTGGCGCTTTCGGGATCGTGCTCAGAACCGGGGCAATCGAAGCCGGGATAATTGCAACTATCAAGAAGACATCCGGTGCCGAGTTTCTCATCGTCCCCGTCATGTTCGTGCTGTTTTCGTTGGGCGGCGCGGTGTTCGGAATGGGCGAGGAGGCGATTGCCTTCGCCATGATCCTGGTTCCCTTGGTGATCGCTCTCGGCTACGACTCGATCACCGGAGTCCTCATCACCTATGCGGCAACACAGGTTGGGTTTGCCACATCGTGGATGAACCCCTTCAGCGTGGCCATCGCCCAGGGCATTGCGAGCGTTCCCGTCCTTTCCGGCGCACCGTTCCGTATCGGTATGTGGATCTTCTTCACGTTGCTCGGGACCGCCTTCGCCATGGTCTACGCCGCGCGTGTGAAGAAAGAGCCGAGACGCTCGCCGGTTTACGCACCCGACGACCCGTTCCAACACGAGTTCCGCGACTTGGCGGCTCTGGACATTCGGTTCAATCTAGGCCACAAGCTTGTTCTTCTGACTCTGTTGCTGACGATTGTCTGGGTCGTCTGGGGAGTGGTCTGGCACCAGTACTACATTCCGGAGATTGCGACGCAGTTCTTCATAATGGGTCTCGTCGCCGGAATCATCGGCGTCGTGTTCAAACTCAAGGACATGACGGTGCGCGATATTGCCGTCAGTTTCCGGAGCGGCGCTAGGGATTTGTTGGAACCGGCTTTGATCGTCGGGATGGCGAAGGGAATCGTGCTGGTCCTCGGCGGCGACGACCCGACAATGCCATCGGTGCTGAACACGATCCTTTACGGGGCCGGACAGCTGATCGGCGATCTACCCGCCACGCTCTCGGCTTGGTTCATGTTCGTCTTCCAGAGCGTATTCAACTTCTTCGTCGTCTCGGGCTCGGGCCAGGCCGCCCTGACAATGCCGCTGATGGCTCCGCTGGCTGACATCGCCGGGGTCACTCGCCAAGTGGCCGTGCTGGCTTTCCAACTCGGTGATGGGTTCACCAACATCATAGTGCCGACCTCGGGCGCGCTCGTAGGCACGCTTGGCGTGGCTCACATCGACTGGGCTTGCTGGGCGCGGTTCATCCTCAAGTTCATGCTGGTGTTGTTTGTGGGCGGATCGCTCTTCGTGATCGCGGCGGTCGCGATCGGGTACAGCTGAGTTCCCGAAGCCGCGAGCGGATCACCGAGCGTTGCATCTCGAGATTCCAGGGGACTGAAAGACCGGTTGACCTGTCCGGTTGCGGCACGCGTCTGTTCGGGGTCGAACAAGGCCCGACACGTAGACGGACAATCCGCTCCCCTCCCGAGTGTATCGAAGTCTGTATCTCATTATTTAGAAAATACTTACGCGTTATGGCGAATGCGGAGAAGGTGGGCACGGCCTTTGCCCCTAAGATGAAGGGGCAGTCCGTTCAGAATCCGAGCGAGGGGACATGATGCACGGTGTCTGGCAGGATATCCGCTATGCTGTGAGGTCGTTGGTCAAGGCACCGGGCTTCGCGGTCGTAGTCGTACTCATTCTCGCCATCGGGATCGGAGCCAACGTGGCCATGTTCAGTATCATGGAGACTGCGATGCTGCGCTCGCTCCCGTATGGCGAACCGGATCGTCTGGTCTTGGGTCGCACGACGTTCGACGGGAACATCAACTGGACTTCCTCCGCCCCCGACTACTGGGACTGGCGGGATCTGAGCACGTCGTTCGAGTACCTAGGCGCATCGTGGGGATTCACCCGCAACCACACGATCACTGGCGGGGAGGAAACGGAACAGGTTCCCGGCGTGACGGTCAGCGTGGAGTTCTTTCCGGCGCTCGGCGTCGTTCCGCAGGTTGGGCGTGGCTTCGCTCCGGATGAGTCGCTCGAAGGCGGGCCGAACGTGGCGATCATCAGCCATGGCTACTGGCAGCGGCGATTCGGCGGCTCGCCGGACGCCGTAGGCGGTACGCTGACCGTCGATGGCTTCCCTCACGAGGTGATCGGCGTGATGCCGGCCGGCTTCCGCTTCTACTATGATGTCGACGTCTGGCGCCCGATGCGGCCGGACTCGGACTTCATCGGCGCCCGCCGATTCCACAACTGGCTCTTGATCGGCCGACTCAACCACGGCGTCACGCTCGCGCAAGCGCAGAGCGAGGTCGACGTCGTCTCGGCCCAACTCGAAGCCGAGTATCCCGACTCGAATGAGGGAAAGGCGTTGCTGCTGACGCCGCTACAGGATGCCATGGTCGAGGGCTATCGGCAGTCCGTGCTGATGCTGATGAGCGCAGTCGCGCTCGTGCTCCTGATCGCCTGTGGTAACGTGGCCGGCCTGATGTTGGCTCGAGGGTCCGCCAAGCGTATCGAATTGTCCGTGCGTGCCGCGCTCGGCGCGTCCGGAGCGCGGCTCGTCCGTCAGTTGCTCACCGAGAGCTTGGTAATGGCTGTCGTCGGTGGGATTGTCGGGACACTTCTAGCCGCCTGGCTGCAACCCTTCTTCCTCCAGTTGATGGCGGTGGACATACCCAGCGGCGCTAGCGTGGGCTTCCCGATGTCGGTGTTGTTGTTCGCGATCGCAGTCTCCGTGGCCACCGGCGTGGTGGCCGGGACGGTTCCGGCGCTCCGCGTTTCACGGAGCGACCTGCATGAAGAACTCAAGTCGGGCGTGCGAAGCACCGACGCCGGCGGGACACGGTTTCGTAGCGGACTCGTGATCGTCCAGGTTGCGCTCTCGGTCGTCTTACTCATCGGCGCCGGCCTGCTGATCCGCAGTCTGGCGAGCCTCATGGGCACCCAGCTGGGATTCGAAGCACGTAACATGCTCACGGCGGAAATACGACTGCCGTCCACAGAATATCAGGAGCGCGAGCGACGCATACAGTTCTACACGAGGCTGGTGGAGGACCTCAGCGCCGTTCCTGGAGTCGAGGGCGTTGCGCTGATCAACCAGCTGCCGATTCGCAATCCGGGGAACAACATATACGTGCACGACGCGGAGAACCCGCCGCTGGATCCTGGGGATGTTCGCTCGGCCTACATTCGGGCTGTCCTACCCGGTTACTTCGAGACTATGGGGGTTCCACTTCTGTCGGGTCGTGCAATCGAGGCGACGGACGTTGGAGAGGCTCCACGCGTTCTCGTCATCAGCCAGACGATGGCCGACTCGATCTTCCCGGGACTCAACCCCGTTGGCCGACGCGCCGTCATCGACTTCGGGGAGCCGGTGACGTTCGAAGTGATCGGCGTGGTGGCGGACGCCAAGATGACTTCCCTTGTCGGGGAGGAGTTCCCGACGATGTACGGCTCCTATCTACAGATACCGTACCTGAACATGGGAATCGCCGTGCGCACGGCGGCCACGCCCACGTCGATGGTGGGAGCGGTGCGCGACGCGGTCTGGGCGCTGAATCCTGACATACCAGTCGCCGACGTGCGGACGATGGAAGATGTTGTCGCACGGACTCTGACATCTCGGAAGGTGAGGACCGTTGCTTTGGCCATCTTCGGTGGGGTCGCTCTTCTGCTTGCGACCGTGGGCTTGTACGGTGTGTTGGCATACTACGTGACTCGCCGCTACCACGAGATCGGCATCCGTGTGGCTCTGGGGGCCAGGTCCGGGGATGTCGTGCGCATGGTGCTCCGGCGAGGAATCGCACTGGTGGCCATCGGCATCGTATTCGGGTTGGCCGGAGCTTTCGCAGCCACGCGGTTGCTCGAAGACATGCTGCACAACGTCGAACCTGCTGATCCGGCGACCTACGTACTCGTCAGCTTCTTCTTCGCGGCGGTAGCGATCGTAGCGTGCTTACTCCCCGCCTGGCGAGCGCTGCGCGTCGATCCGCTGGTTGCGCTGCAGGCGGAGTAGGCGGTAGCCAAGCAGCAACTCTTGCCTGGGGCTTGGCGCACGAGTGCAGGTGCGGGTGGGGGCGTGGGAAAGGTCGATCAACTCTTGATGGGGTAGTTGGTAAGGCGGATTTGGATTGGCGGCGATGGGTTGGAAATAGGCTTCCCACGCGGCGGGAGGCCGCTAGGGTTCGCCGTCCCAAATCGGGAATTTGATGCGATAGGCGCTGGAAAGGCCAGCAGTCGCCTAGGATAATCGAGGACCCGACATCAACAGGGCTGACCCGGTACGGCGGTGCACGCGCTCACGCGTCCGGTGATCCTATTGAAGAACTCGCCCACTTCGGTCCCGAACACTCCAAATACCAAGACCAGCGCCAGGGCCACCATCGCAACCAAGAGTCCGTACTCGATGCCTATCTCGGCCCGCTCGTCATGCCAAAGATCGGCCCAGAAGGCTGCAAATCGATCCACTCTCGTCTCCTTACCGTGATTCGGGCTGTGAAAGACGGCTCGGCGAGTGGCCACCCACTCCGCCTGACCCTACTGCCGCGTGGCCGCCCACTGTTGCCGTCTTGATCGAAGGGCAACTGGCGTGCCGCCGCCCGTATCGAATTCTCTGGAACGTAAGTCTTTTTTAGGCAACGGATTACAAGAGATGAGACGGTCCTACAGCAGTGGGCCGCCGACGAGTTGATCAGTCAATCTGACTGATCTTCAGCTCTCACCGCCGCTTCCTAATCTGTGTCGCGCTCCGACCAGCACGCCGACGGCTCCCACGAATGGGGTCAATAGAATCACCCAAAGAGGCTGCTCCGCATTTTGCATCGCCTCGACATTGTCCACCGTTTCCGGCCGCGGCTGTGGATCGTCGCCGCTCCTCGTCAGTGCTGGAATGGCCAGCACCAACCCGAGGGCCACCACAACGGCAGCCAACACTTTCGGCGGTTTCAGGCTCTTGGCGATGAGGGCACAGACATAACCGCCGAGGACTGCGGCCACGAAGCTCAGGGCGAAGCTGACGATCAGCCACAGCGCCGACACCTCATAGCTACCGGGCTTGAACGAGCCGTCGGCACCCATGATGAGATAGGCGGCAGTGAAGGTGAAGAATACGGTAGCGGCCATCATCACGTAGCCCAAAACCACGCTGGCAATCGCTCTTCCCATGACGGATCTCCTTCCGTTCGGGTCCGTACGCTCAAGTCCCTGCCGTGGCCGGTACTGGTGTTATGGCAAAGAGAGGAAAGGAAGATGGGGCAGGCTTGCTCGAGCCTGCAAGACGATGCGCTGAGGTGGTACGACGGTTCGGGTGTCGGGATGCTCCCCGTCTTTCCAGCCTCCTGGCGCAGGGTCTGAGGAAGCAGAC
Source organism: Gemmatimonadota bacterium (assembly GCA_039588015.1). Lineage (GTDB taxonomy): Bacteria > Gemmatimonadota > Gemmatimonadetes > Palauibacterales > KS3-K002 > JASFMO01. The sequence goes on from JBDHAS010000037.1 coordinate 22,236, forward strand.
GCAATCGAGCGCCGATTCATCGACGCGTAGGAGCACGCGGTCGTGGAGCTTTCGGCGTCGCGATTCTGAGACGGCCAGCCGTACGGTAAAGCCGGCATCGCTTGGCGCCCGCCCTGTCCTTGCCCGGACTTCCTTGCGCACCGCAGTCCGATTTGCCCTATTGGACAATCCAATCTCCAGACTCATACCAGATCGATCGGAGGCGACGCATGCTGAGCAGAACCGCACTGGTCCTGGCGTTGTTCCTAGCGATTCCTTTCCCGGTACGTTCGCAGGAGCTGACGGATGATCCAGGCATCGCCGAGGCCATCAATTTGCTGGAGATCTGGCTGGAGGCCCAGCACGCCTACGAGGACATCCCGGCGCTGTCGCTGGCTGTGGTTCACGACCAGGACATCGTGTGGAGTGGAGCGTTTGGATATGCCGATCGCGAGCGCGAGGCGCTGGCTTCTTCGAAGACGATCTATAGCATCTGCTCCATCTCCAAGCTGTTCACCAGTATTGGCGTCATGCAGCTCCGCGATCAGGGCAAGCTGCACTTGGACGACAAAGCCGGAGAGCATCTCGACTGGTTCGACATCGAGCAGGCGTATCCAGAGGGGCCGTCCGTCACGGTCCAGGCGCTGCTGACTCACTCGGCGGGGTTGCCTCGCGAAGCGGACTATCCCTACTGGACAGGTCCGGAGTTCGCGTTCCCCACCCGCGAACAGATCATGGAGCGTTTGTCCAGCCAGCAGACCCTCTATCCGGCCGACAAATACTTCCAGTATTCGAACTTGGGCCTGACCCTTGCCGGCGAGATCGTCGCCTCCGAGTCCGGCATGCCGTACGGTGAATATGTTCGGCGCCACATTCTCGATCCTCTGGGGCTGGACGACACGAGCCCGGAGATACCTGCGGACCAGCTGGGCGCACGGCTGGCCACTGGCTACGGCGCTCGCGGCAGAGACGGTGTCCGGGAGCCGCTCACTCTGCTCCAGGTGCGCGGTATCGCGCCGGCGGCCGGCTTCGCCTCAACGGTAGAAGATTTGGCGAGATTCGCGTCTTGGCAGTTCCGTCTGCTGGAAACCGGCGAGACCGAGGTTCTGAGCGCCAACACGCTGCGTGAGATGCATAGGGTGCATTGGGTGGATTCCGACTGGACGACCCACTGGGGGCTTGGTTTTGCGGTCTGGCGGAACAACGACAAGACGTTCGTCGGTCACGGCGGAAGCTGTCCGGGTTATCGCTCTCAACTATTGCTCCAGACGGACGAGAAGATCGCCGCGGTAATCATGACCAACGCTATGGGTGTCAACTCCGGGAAGTTCACGCGGGGAGCCTACTCGATCATGGCACCGGCCATCTCCAAAATGCTCGACTCTTCGGGCGAAGGCGAAGGGCTGGACCCGGAACCGGAACTGGACATGTACACGGGTACTTACAACACCTTCTGGGGCGGAGAGATCGCTGTATTTCAGTGGGAAGGTGGACTTGCCATGGTGTATCTGCCAACCGACGACCCCGTGGACGGGATCACCAAGCTCAAGCGTGTCGAGGGAGGCGTTTTCAGGCGAGTCCGGCGTGACAAGGCACTGGGCGAGGAGATCACCTTTGAGGTGGGGGCGGATGGCGAAGTGTTCCGCCTGAGGCGGCACAGCAACTACTACCCGAAGGTGAAGTAGGGGAAGGACCTCGCGCAGCCCCAAGGCTCCGACTTCTACAATGTGACGGATGCCGGTCCTTGTCAGCGCCCTGGCAGCATCAACGGATCTGATCTAGGGCCCGCTGACCACCCCAGCGCGCGACGATTTGGTCGTCGTAGTGGTCGGCCGTCTTCAGCACTGCGATGACCGAGGATTGCAGCTCCTTCCTGTCGCACGTTGACCCGACGATGGAGTGCTCGAAGAAGATGTCTCGGTCATCGTCGAGGCCGAACGCGCCGAAGTGCATCCCGCCGTTTTCCTGCAGCAGAAACTGCATCAGCTCGGGCGTCAGTTCCGCCCCCGTGACAACGTAGGACCGCGTCGTGATGATCGCGTCATCATCACCCCAGGGGAATACGCCGACCTGGGCGAAGGCCGAGCCATGCACGATTCCAAGGAGCGGTTTGTCCGGGTTGCGAAGCACCGACCCGCTGAACAGCTCGGTTATCCAGGGTGCGACCGTGTCGTAGCATTCTCTTTGGGCTGCCGTCTCGAATTCCATCGGTCCGTTTCCCTTGGAAGTCCTGCTCATTCCGTTGACTTTCGGCGTCTCGTACGGTGAGAGGACCAAGATGACTCGTCACACAGAAGACGACAAGATGGGGGTTGGAGAATGCAGGTCTTGAATGTCGAATAACGAATATCGACCGGGGAATGTCCAAAGCTGTGATGAATGCTCTATATCACTCGACATTCGGTTACTCAGTATTCGCCCGAAGCGTAGCGGGTCTACTAGGATGCTGGCTCGGAAAGATCCGCTCGAGACGTATCTCCAGGGGAGCGAGGGTGCCACGCTAGCAACGGCATGGGCAGGACCATGAGGTGGACGCCTTGCAAAGCCATCGTGAGCTCGGTCGATGCGCTCCAGTAGCGGATGTGGTGAAGGAGCACGAGGTAGTAGACGAAGAAGGCGCCGAAGATGGCGATGACGGCTAACGGGCGGTAGCGGAGACGCCAAAGGAACACCGAGCCGAGGGACACCAGGCCGATCTTCGCCAACACGAACTGTAACGGATTCTCCACCACTAGGTCCCGCAGGAGGGTGTTCGCCTCCACGGCCAGTCCGTTGGTGACCCACCAGAGCGTTAGAACGGCGTCGAGGAGGTTGAGGACTAGAACGGCCTTCACAATGCCGAGGAGCCACGCGTATTGCTCCCGAGTCCCGATCTCCAATGAGTCGAGACGGATCGGCTCTGCTCCAATGCACATCTCAGCACTCAGAAATCGCGCAATGCAGAAATCGATCCGACCGACGTCTCTGTCCGTACCTTGTTGTGGAACTTGGAGTTAGCGTAGGTGGGATAAGCTCGAGTCGGTCATTTTGGGTTTGAGCTGTTGCGAAGAAGCCCCGCTCGGTGTGCTGGAACGGTCTCACCTATGGCGCTGACACCACGCCTGGCGTGGCAACTGGGCTCAGTCTAGTTTCCGCCCGATTTGACCCTAGCCAACCGAATCCGTGCCTCGGAGAACGAAACGGAGTGCCAAGATGCGACGAATCTCGACCCCTGTCGTAGTTCTAGTCGCGGCCGTAGCGGCTGCCGGCTGTGCTAAAGGTCAGGCCCAGACCCAACCTTCGCCGCGCGCGGGTGCCGGACAGACCGCCGGCAGGCAGCAGGAGGGGGTCAAGGCATACAGCGAGGTCATCACCGCGGACGCTCGGAGCGACTCCGGCCTGTTCAGCGTCCACAAGGTAGAGGACAAGTACTACTACGAGATCCCGGTGGATCTGCTTGATCGGGAGATGCTCCTGGTGTCGCGCCGGGCGCGTACGGCCGCGAACATCGGGTACGGTGGCGAGAAGAACAACACTCAAACCGTCCGCTGGCAGAAGCACGACAACAAGGTCCTTCTGCGCATCGTCTCGTACACCAACGTGGCGGCCGACTCGTTGCCCATCTACGAGGCCGTCC
>JBDHAS010000038.1:0-29423 GCA_039588015.1 Gemmatimonadota bacterium
TCCCACTGCTGCAAACTCTCGCGCGTGTATATCTGTGTCGAGCCTAGGCGGGGCTCGCCGAACTCCTCGGCCCGCTCGAAATACCCGCGCAGGTCGCGTTCGAGTTGGGTTTCGGGGCGGCGGACGACCACTGTGAGCGGTTCCAACTGGACGGCCTCGACATCGAGCCGCACCTCCACCTCGACGACCTCGCTTCCCCCGATCGCGAACGGTGGTGTCTCGACACTCGTGTAGCCAATGCGGCTTGCCCGCAGCAGGTACGTGCCCGGAGCCGCGATCGCGATGATGAACTCGCCGGCATCGTTGCTCACGTAAGAGCGGTAGGTCTCGGCCTGCGCGTCGAGGAGCGTGAGCGTCACACCTCCGAGCGGTTCGTCGTCGCTGGCGTCTATGACCCGGCCCGTGACGATCTGGGCAGTGGCGGGGACGACGAACAGGAGGATGGCAAACGGCAGGGCAAGGACGGATGCCTGCAGCTTTCCGAGTAGGGTCACACGGGAATGAAGCGAAAGAGGGCTAATGCACATCCTGGTCATCCCATTCTGCGGGATCCGAGAGCGTCTACAACATGTGACCAATATTGGCCGGCAGCTTCGACGCGTCCAGTTCGCGCGGGTACTCCTGCGGGGCCTAAAGGAGATCCGCATGCGCTCTTGCGCGCTCGATGCCAAGGCCATACGCTTGGCACCCTCTCGGCAGACGCTTCGATAGATGACCACTAGTGCGGCTGTGTTGCCGGCCGAAACATGCCATAACTCGTTACCGTATGGTGCCCAAGAACATAAGCTGGACATAGTAGAACTGGATTCACGCCGATCTGATAACGAACTGGTGGTCACGTGGCGCGACCGGCCGGGCGTCCGAGCCCGCCGGACGCGATCTCACCCATGGGAGCCGTTTTATGCGAGTCACACACCTGTATACCGTACTGGTGGCCGCCGTCCTGTACGCAGCGACGGCTACGCCCATTCGAGCGCAGTCCGCTGAGATCGAAGGCGACGGGTTGCCGCTCGAACCCACGCGCTGGGCCACGTTCACAACTGAACGCGGGACCTGGATCTCACTCGACGTGAGCCCGGACGGCCAGACGATCGTATTCGATCTGCTCGGCGACCTCTACACGATCCCGATCACAGGCGGAACCGCGACGCGGCTTACGCAGGGCCTAGCGCACGACATGCAGCCGCGGTTCAGTCCTGACGGCGAGCGGATCGTGTTCGTCTCGGATCAGAGCGGCGACGACAACGTCTGGATCCTTCCGCTCGGCGGCGAGCCGCGACCGCTGACCACCGGGTGGGACGCGACCTATCTGTCGCCCGTTTGGGAGCCCGGCGGCAAGTACATCGTCGTGTCCAAGGCGCCGCCCATGGGCGGAGCGAGCAAGCCGTGGATGTACCACGTGGACGGCGGCCGCGGGCTACAGATGGTCCAGGCGCCCGGCAACATCCGCATCCAGGGCCCGGCGTTCGGCCCGGATCCGCGCTACGTCTGGTTCGCCTGGCGGACCGGGTACTGGCAGTACAACGCCGTCCTGCCCCAGTACCAGATCGGGGTTTACGACCGCGAGGCGGGCACGGTCACCATGATGAGCTCGCGTTACGGCTCGGCATTCCGGCCGGCGCTGTCGCCGGACGGCAAGTGGCTGACCTACGGCTCGCGCTACGATTCCGAGACGGGCCTGGTGCTCCGGGACCTGGCCAGCGGCGAAGAGCGTTGGCTGGCCTATCCGATTCAGCGGGACGAGCAGGAGTCCATCGCCAACATGGACGTACTGCCCGGGTACGACTTCACGCCGGACTCGCGCGCCGTGGTGATCTCGTACGGCGGCGAGATCTGGAGCGTGCCAGTCGACGGCAGCGAGCCGACGAAGATCCCGTTCACGGTGAACGCGGAAGTGGCGGTGGGTCCCGAGGTCGAGTTCGAGTATCCCATCGAGGACACGCCCACCTTCACCGTGAAACAGATCCGCAACGCCGTGCCCTCGCCGGACGGCACCCGGCTCGCCTTCAGCGCGCTGGACCGTCTCTATATAGTAGACCTGCCCGACGGCGAACCGAGGCGCCTCACGAACGAGGAGACGGGCGAGTACTATCCGACCTGGTCGCCGGACGGTCGCTCCATCGCCTACGTCACCTGGAACGACCGCGAAGGTCACATCAAGAAGGTGTCCGCGGGCGGCGGCAGTCCCACCCAGCTGACCCGCGCCTCAGCCTACTATGAGGAGCCGGCCTGGTCGCCGGACGGGGAGCGGATCGTCGCGGTTCGTGCTGACGCTCGGGAGCTACGGGAATCCATCGACCCATTCGTCAGCGGCATGGGATCCCAGTTCGTTTGGGTCCCGGCGGACGGCGGCGACATCACGGTGATCGGCCCGACGGAAGGCCGGTCGACGCCGCACTTCACCAGCGACCCCGACCGTATCTACAGCTACGGGTTCATCCCCGACGCAACCTTCCAGCCGGGTCAGCCGGCGCCGGTGGCGCTGATCTCGACGCGTTGGGACAACACCGACGTGAAGACGCACCTGCGGGTCACGTGGCGGATCCCCATCTGGATGGGCCCCTACGAGATCTCGGAGGAGCTGGGCGTCGTGATGCCCAGGGACCTGTCACGCGAGGCCGCGCCGCAGGCCACCGCGGGTCTGGTTAAGATGGCACCGCAGGGCGACCTGGCCCTGGCCGTAGTCAACCGAGATGTCTACGTGATTCCCGTCCCGCTGACGGGCGGTGGAGTGCCGACGGTGAACGTCACCAAGCCGGACAGCGCCTCGCTGCCCGTGACGAAGCTGACCGACATCGGCGGCGAATTCGCGGCATGGGGCGCCGACGGTCGCAGGGTGCACTGGTCCATCGGGAACGCGTTCGCCACCTACGATCTCGACGCGGCCGGCAGCGATCCCAACTACCGCGCCGGCGAGACGCGCGTGCAGTTGAGCGCGCCTCGGGACATCCCGCAGGGCACAGTGGTGCTCCGGGGTGCCCGAGTGATCACCATGAACGGAACCGAGGTGATCGAGAACGGCGACGTCGTGGTCACGAACAACCGTATCACCAGCGTGGGACCGAGCGGCTCGGCGCCAGGCGACGCTCGCGTGATCGACGTCAGCGGCAAGACGATCGTACCGGGGTTCGTCGACACCCACGCGCACATGTGGAACCTGTGGGGGATCCACTGGACGCGCCCCTGGATTTACCTGGCCAACCTGGCGTACGGCGTCACTACGACCCGGGACCCGCAGACCGCCACCACCGACGTCCTGACCTACGGCGACCTGGTGGACGCCGGTCGCTTCCCGGGGCCGCGGGTCTACTCCACCGGGCCCGGCGTCTTCTGGACCCAGGGCTTCCGCAACCTGGACCACGCCCGAGACGTCCTGAGACGCTACAGCGATTACTGGGACACCAAGACCTTCAAGATGTACATGTCGGGCAACCGCCGGCAGCGGCAGTGGCTGATCATGGCGTCGCGCGAGTTGGGTCTGATGCCCACAACCGAAGGCGGTCTCGACTACCGGCTCAACATGACCCACGCGATGGACGGCTATCCCGGCATCGAGCACACGCTGCCGATCATCCCCGCCTACGAGGACGTCGTCCAGCTGTTCGTCACGTCGGACAACGTCAACGACGAGAAGCTCGCCTACTTCACGCCGAAGGAAGAGCTGGACTCCAGGATCCGGCGCCGCAACCCCGGGCCCGGACCGGGCGCATGGTTCCACGATGACGAGTTCGTCTTCGACCGTCACTCGGCGTGGCTCAAAGATCTGGTCGAGGCCGGCGGTCGCGCCGGCGTGGGAAGCCACGGGCAATTGCAGGGCCTCGGATACCACTGGGAGCTGTGGGCCATGCAGAGCGGTGGCATGAGCGAGCTCGATGCGCTCCGCACCGCCACAATCATCGGCGCCGAAGCCATCGGGCTAGGGGGCGACCTAGGCTCCGTCGAGGAAGGCAAGCTGGCGGACCTGATCGTCCTCGACGCGAACCCGCTGGACAACATTCGCAACACCAACACGATCCTCTACGTGATGAAGAACGGACGACTGTACGACGGAAATACACTCGACGAAATCTGGCCGCGGGAACGGGCCGCACCGGACGAACCGTGGAGACACGTCGCTCCACCGGCCAACACCGCACAGGCAGGAGGTGACCGATGAACGCCAGAAAGCTGATAGGCCTGCTGCTGACGCTCGCGGTGGCAACGCCGGCCTTCGCCCAGGGTCCGCCGCGGGGTGGCCGTGGCGGACAGGATGAGAAGCCGCTCCCGCTGCCAGCGGCGCGGCACGCGAATTTCACGGCCACCGAGGGCACCTGGATGTCCCTGGACGTCAGTCCCGATGGCCAAACCATAGTCTTCGATCTGTTGGGCGACCTGTACACGATGCCCTTCGCCGGTGGTAAGGCAAAGCAGATCACGAAGGGACTCCAATTCGACTCGCAGCCGCGCTTCAGCCCCGACGGCGAATCGATCGTCTTCATATCCGATCGCAGCGGCGGGGACAACGTCTGGACGATGCGGCTCGATTTCACCGACACGACACAGGTCACCCGGGGGAATTCCTCGATCTACCTGTCGCCGGACTGGATGCCAGACGGCCAGCACATCGTGGTGAGCCGCTCGGGGGGTCTGGGTCAGACGGCAAAGTTGATACTGCTTAACGTCGATCGGCGGAGTCCTATGCCGGTGATCCGGCAGCCGGCCAACCGCAAGACGATCGGAGCCGCCCCCTCGCCCGACGGCCGCTACATCTGGTACGCCGGCCGGACCGGGGACTGGATGTACAATGCGATATTCCCTCAGTACCAGCTCTACCGCTACGACCACGAGACGGGGAACTCGACACGTTTCACGGGTCGTTACGGTTCGGGCTTCCGCCCCGCCGTTTCGCCGGACGGACACTGGCTCGTTTACGGTACGCGGTTCGATACGCAGACGGGCCTGCGGATCCGCGACCTGACGAACGGTGACGAGCGCTGGCTGGCCTATCCGGTTCAGCGCGACGAACTGGAATCCCGCGCTCCGCTGGACGTATTGCCCGGCTACGCCTTCACACCGGACTCCCGCGAGGTCGTCGCCGCGTGGGGCGGCAAGATCTGGCGCGTGCCACTGGATGGAACGGATCCCATCGAGGTGCCGTTCGAGGCGGAAGTGAAGCTCGACGTCGGGCCCGAGGTGAAGTTCTCCTACAAGGTAGACACCTCTGATACGGTGACCGCCCGTCAGATCCGACACCCGGTTCCCTCTCCCGACGGACGCCGGATCGTCTTCACCGCGTTCGACCGGCTTTGGGTGCAGGACCTGCCCAAGGGAGAGCCGCAGCGGCTGACCCAGGCCGAAGGCCACGGCGAGTTCCATGCCGTCTGGTCGCCGGACGGCGAGTGGATCGCGTGGGCCAGCTGGAGCGACTCCATCGGCGGACACGTGTGGAAGACGCGGTCCAATGGACGCGGTCAGCCCCAGCAGCTGACGTCGGTGGCCGCGCTCTACTACAACCTCGCCTGGTCGCCGGACGGCACCCGTATCGTGGCCAGCCGCGGGGCTGCACGCGAGTTGAAGAAGGCGCCGGATGTCTTCTTCGGTCCCATAGGCGGTGAGTTCGTTTGGGTGCCCGCTGCAGGCGGTGCGGTGACCGTCATCGCGCCGACGGGCGGGCGTGACGTCGCGCATTTCAACATGCACGAGCCCGACCGCATCTACGCCTACAGCTTCAGCCAGGGGCTCGTCTCGTTCCGCTGGGATGGCACCGACGTGAAGCGTCATGTGATGGTGCGGGGCGAGCCGGCGCGCATGGGCGGCAATCCTCTCGAGGACGAGTTGCGGGCCGCACCGCGTCGCGTGTTCCCGGTGCAGACGAGCGATTGGTTGGACACCGATCAGGCGGAGCCCGGCGCACCGCCGCCGCCCGCCAGCCTTGTGATGATCTCTCCGCAGGGCGGCCGCGCGGTGGCGCAGGTGGGAATGCAACTCTACACCGTCGACCTGCCGCCCCTCAAAGATCCTACGCCGACGGTCACGGTGGCGAACCCGGCGGCCGCGCCGGTCACGGTGCGCAGGCTGACCGAGTTCGGCGGCGAGTTTCCCGCCTGGAGCACCGACGGCGAGCGCGTGTACTGGGCCATCGGCAACGCGATGTTCACGTACAACCTGGCCTTCGTGGAGTTCGAGGAGGACAGCACCGAGGAGGCGACTCACCAGGCGGCGCTCCGTGCCCTGCGGGCTAAGGAACTGGTGGACAGCCTGAAGGCGGTGCGTAAGTCGGTGGACAGCCTAAAGGCGGCAAACGAGGTGGTGCCGGACTCGTTGCAGCAAAGACTGCAGCGGATGATAGCCGACTCGGTGCAGGTCCGGGCCGATTCGTTGTTGCTGGCCGTAACTCAGATGCAGGCACGTGCGCGAGCCATCGAAGCACGAGCCGACTCGGTGCGGGAGGGCCTGCTGGATGAGGTGCTGCCCGACACGGTCTACAAGCCGACGGAAGTCCGGATCGCGGTGAAGATGCCGCGGGACATACCGCGGGGGACGGTCGTGTTGCAGGGTGGTCGCGTCCTGACGATGAAGGAACACGAAATCATCGAGAACGCTGTCGTCGTCATCACCGACGACAGCATCGTCGCCGTGGGGCCGCCCGACTCGGTAGAGATCCCGGAGGGTGCCCGCGTCATCGACGTGTCGGGAACGACGCTCATCCCAGGGTTCGTGGACACGCACTACCACGCCCAGTGGCTCGTGCCCGAGATCCACACCGAGCAGGTCTGGCAGTACCTGACGAACCTGGCGTTCGGCGTCACCACGACCCGCGATCCGCAGACCGCCACCACCGACATCCTCGCCTATACGGATCGAGTGGAGACCGGCGCGATGCTGGGGCCGCGGATCTACTCCACCGGACCCGGCGTCTTCCTCAGCGCCAACATTTCGAACGCCAAAGAAGCGAAGCAAGTACTGACGCGTTACGCCAAGTACTACGATACGAAGACGCTGAAGATGTACATGTCGGGCAATCGGCAGCAGAGGCAGTGGATCATCCAGGCGGCCAAGGAACTGGAGATCATGCCCACCACAGAGGGCGGCCTGGACTTCAAGCTCGAACTGACCCACGCGCTGGACGGCTACCCGGGCATCGAGCACTCGCTGCCGATCGCTCCAATCTTCGATGACGTAGTCGAGCTGTTCAAGGCGTCGCAGACGACGAACAGTCCGACGCTGCTGGTCTCGTACGGCGGACCGTTCGGCGAGAACTACTACTACTCGCACGAGGAGGTGCACGACAACGCGAAGTTGAGGCGGTTCGCGCCGCACGCCAGCGTCGACGCCCGCACCCGACGGCGCGGTGCCAACCCGGGCCAAGGTGGCTGGTTCCTAGACGAGGAGCACGTCTTCCCGCAACACGCCGAGTTCATGAAGAAGATGATCGAGGACAGCGCGCGTGTGGGTGTGGGCAGTCACGGCCAGCTGCAGGGACTGGGCTATCACTGGGAGCTTTGGGCGATGGCTTCCGGTGGCATGTCGAGCCATGACGCGCTGCGCTCCGCCACGATCTACAGCGCGGAAGCCATCGGCATGGGGAAAGACCTGGGCAGCATCGAGGCCGGCAAGCTAGCGGATATCCTGGTGCTCGACGCAGACCCGCTCGAGGATCTGCGCAACACGGTGCGCCTGCGGTACGTGATGAAGAACGGCCGGCTCTACGAGGCGGAAACGCTGAACGAAGTCTGGCCCCGAGAGCGACCGCTGCCCACACCGTACTGGCGAAGCCTTGGACCCGAGGGCGTGAGCGCGGGGATCCGCTGACGAGATTCTGCTTCGCGGGTAGCGCGCCCTATGCCGTAGCGATGCTAGAGAGCGAACCTCACAGACGCGGGTCGACAGGTTCGCTCTCCAGCGCCAACACCCCGAACACGCACTCGTGCACCCGGCGAAGCGGCTCGAGGCGCGCGAAGCGCTCCAGGCCTTCTACTCCGAGCGCGAACTCGCGGAGCGCGAGCGAGCGCTTGCGTCCGAGACCTCGCGAGCGGAGCCGCTTCAGGTTCTCCTCGTCGGTGTACTCGGGCCCGTAGATGATCCGCAGGTATTCGCGACCGCGGACTTTCACACCGGGCTGAGCGATGCCCTTCCGGCCGCGAGCGATGAACTCCAGCGGCTTGACCACCATTCCTTCGGCGCCCTGCCCCGTCCGCTCTTCCCACCAGCCGGCAGCCGCCTCGGCGCTCTGTGGATCGGTCACGTCGACGAGCCGATGCGGCGTGGCCAGCAGGATCCCCTCGTCGGCGCTGCAGATCTTGCTCAGCGCTTCGAGATGCCAAAGGTGGTCGCGAGCGCAGTGAGCGGCGCCCTCGGTCGCCAGGAGGTGAAAAGGTGCCAACTTCAAGTCGCTCAGCGACTCGACCTCCCAGCAGTACTCGCGATAGGCCTGGACGTATCGATCCAGCATGACCCGCCGGTCGCTATAGCGGCCCAGCCAAGCGCTGACATCGAGCCCGTGGTCGGTGGCCGTCTGAAGAGCGAGGGTCACCTCATCGAGCGCGGCGCAACCGGCGGAGCCAACGGCCGCGTACTGGGTCTTGAGTAGATCCTCTGCTTTGGCCGACCAAGGCAAGAGCTCGGCATCGAGGCAAAGCCAGTCGGTGGCCAGCTCCTCCCAAACGTTCGCCGCCGTGACGGCGGCTTGGAGCCGGCTCAGGAGCTCGGACTCGAGCGCGGTGTCGGCGAAGAAGCGGCGGCCGGTACGCGTGTAGAGGATGCCGATCCCGTCCTCCACACCGAAGCGACGCCGCGCCGACTCCTCGCTCCGGCACAGGACGACGACCGCGCGCGATCCCATGTGCTTTTCCTCGCAGACGACGCGCGCGACGCCCTCGTGGCGGTAGTAGGCGAACGCCTCCGCGGGATGCTCGAGCAGGCCGGGCAGTTCTGTAGTCTCCGCCGGCGACATCGTCGGCGGAAGGTAGATCAACCAGCGCGGGTCGGCCGCAAAGCGGCTCATCACCTCGAGCGCGGCGGCCGCGTTCTCCTCCCGGATAGTGATGTTGCCACGCAGTTGCGTCCGCACGATCCGCTTGCCCAGAACGTCATCGATGTCGAGCACGTCATCGACTGCGTGCCGGGCGGTTTCGCCCACCACGAGCGTCTCGACGCGGAAAGGTCGGATCGGTTTCGCGTACACGCGGGCCGCGGGCACCGAGACCATTTCGAGCTCGGGATAACGCAGCGCGGTTAGCCGCCCACCGAAGACGCACCCGGTGTCGATGTTTATGGTCCCGTTCAACCACTCGGGTTCCGGCACCGGCGTATGCCCGTAGACGACGGTGGCGCCGCCGCGATAGTCGCTAGCCCACTGATACCGCACGGGCAACCCGAACTCGTCCGTCTCGCCGGTAGTGTCGCCGTAGAGCGCGAAGGAGCGAACGGCGCGCGAGGCGCGACCCTGCATCCCCCGCTTCATCCCGGCATGCGCGACGACGAGGCGGCCGCCATCGAGCAGGTAGTGGCTGATGAGACTGTCCAGGAACCCGGTGACCCGCTCGCGGAACTCGGCGCCCTCGCGCTCCAGTTGCTCGAGCGACTCGGCGAGGCCGTGTGTAATCCGCACGTCCCGTCCCCGTAGCTTCCGCATCAGCTTCACGTCGTGGTTGCCCGGCACACAAAACGCCGTGCCCGCGGCGACCATGTCCATCGCGAGGCGCAGGACGGAGGCCGTATCCGGACCTCGGTCAACCAGGTCGCCGAGGAAGATTACCTTACGACCCTCCGGAGCCCGAACTTCGTACCCGGGCTCGCCCGTCGGTTGTGTGCCCAGCCTAACCTCGTAGCCCAGCTTCTCCAGTAGCGACAGAAGCTCATCGATGCAGCCGTGCACGTCGCCGATAATGTCGAACGGACCCGTCTCGTCGCGGCGGTCCGTCCACATCCGGACCCGCTCGACGACAGCCGCCTCCACCTCCTCCGGCGACTTGAAAACGTACACGTGCCGGAAGCCCTCGCGCGGCATCCCGCGCAGCGAGCGCCGCAGCGCGCTCGCCTGCCTTCGGACGACGTGTGCGCCGAAGTCACGGTTCGGGCGATCGCGGTTACGCTCGTGGCAAAGTCGCACCGGCAGGTCGAACACGACCGCGACCGCCAGCGCATGGTATTCCCGCGCCAGCGCCAGGAGGGGCTTCCGGTCATCGCGCTGCACGTTGGTCGCGTCTACGACCGTCAGGTTGCGGCGGGCGAGCCGCTTCGCCACCACGTAGTGCAGGACGTCGAAGGCGTCGGGCGTCGCCGCCTGATCGGTCTCGTCGTCGGATACCCAGGCGCGAAAAGCGTCCGACGAGAGCACCTCCGTGGGGAGAAAGTGCTTCGCCGCAAACGCGGATTTCCCGGAACCCGACGGACCGATAAGCAGAACGAGCGACAGCTCTGGAATCTCGAGGTTCACGCTAACCGCCCGTCCATGGGACATGCACCTCAAACACTCTCGAAGACTCCCATCTGCGTCGGCGCTCCCACCCCAGAGTCCACCGGACCGACCGGCAGGATGCGGACCTTGTAGCCGAATCGCTCGGCGACCTGTTCCGCCCACGCACGGAACTCCGCGCGCGTCCATTCGAACCGATGGTCGCGGTGGCGGAAGGCGCCAGCGACCAGTTGCTCGAACTTCGCGTTGTATTCGCGATTCGGCGTCGTCAGCACCGCCGTCTGTGGCCGCGCGAACTCGAAGAGGGCGCGTTCGAACGCACGCAGGCGTGGCGGATCGAAGTGCTCGATCACCTCCACGACCGCGGCCGCGTCGAAGCCGGCGATGCGCTGATCACGATACAGGAGCGAGCCGTGCAGCAGGTCGATTCGCTTCCGCTGGCGCTCATGCATCCGGTCGAGCTTGAGGCGGTTGCGAGCACGCGCGAGCGCGCGGACCGATACATCGAGCCCTACGATCTCGTCGAACTGTCGATCGGCCAACAGCGCGCTCAGCAGGCGCCCTTCGCCGCACCCGAGGTCCACCACGCGCCGTGCGCCGCTCGCGCGCAACGCTGCTGTGACCGCGCCTAGTCGCTGCTCGCCCAGCCCGATCCGCTTCTCCGTCTCCTGCTCCTCGGCGTCTCGCGTTTCGGCGTCCGCGTCGGGGTCGCTTTCCTCCTCGGCGGTCAGTCGGGCCAGCGCGGCCCGCGTCAGACTCCAGCGATGGCGGAGGTAGCGACGCGCGATCGATTCGCGCTCCGGGTGCTCCACCAGCCAGCCCTGCCCCTTCCGCAGCAGCTTCTCGACTTCGTCCTCACCGACGAAGTAGTGCTTGGCGTCGTCGAGCACGGGCACGAGAACGTAGAGATGTCGCAGCAGTTCGGTCAGGGGCCGAACGGTTGAAAGCGTGACCGTGAAGTACTTGCTCTCACCCCATTGCGGAAAGCTCTCATCGAGCGGGTGCCGCTGGAGTTGCAGCGTGTAGCCCAACGGCTCGAAGAGGCGGCGAACAGCATCCTCGCCACCGCGGCTAGACAAGACCGCTATCCGCGCTTCCAACGGAATCGCGGCGCTCGCCAGCTCCGGACGCTCGCGGCTCTTGCCGGCCAGCGCGCTTCCGAAGACGCGGGAGATCGCGACGCTCAGGAACGAGGACGCGACGTAAGGTCGGTCGTTAACGTACTGCTGCAGCGATGCACTTGCGCCCGGTCCCTTGGGCCCACGCACGAGTCCGACGGGATCCACGTCGAGCACGAGCGCAGCCGTGCACCGCCGGTCGTTTGCCTCCGGGTAGAAGACGTGAGCGGCGCCGAACGACAGCTCGAACGACTGAGGCCGGGCCGGGTTCTTATGCAACAGATAGCCCAGGTCGGTCGCAGGCTCGTGGGTTGTGGTGATTGTCAGCAGCATAGTTGATCCCGGTCACTGCACGAACATAATACGCCGCTTCGGCAACTCCTGCTCTCACACGTCGCGCAGACCGGGTGAAGGCGATCGCCGCCAAGGCGGCGAGCCGGCAGAGCTCAACGAGCCGCATGCCGGCCGGAGCGCAGGCCGGTCTCCCGGCCTACGCACCCGGTTTCCGCTACTCCTCCTCATCCCAGAGGCGGCGGTCTCGCTCATCCTCCGCCTTACGCGCGCGGTTGAACGCGCGGTCATGAGCCCGCTGCTCGGCAGTGGACTCGCACACGACGTCGATCTTGCGAGGCCGCACGCGGATCTCGGAGCCGGCGAGGTCGCGGAAGACGATCCAGCGCGGCGGTCTACGCCGCGCGAGATCCTGCGCGATACGCTGCGCGGTCTCACGCGCGACGAAGAAGTAGCCGGCGTCACCAGAGACGATGTAAAACTCCTCTTCCGGTGGACGCCCCTCCGGCTCGGCGAAGTAGTCCTTGAGTCGGTTGATAACCATTGTCCTCTAACCTCCTAGAGCCGGTTTCCCGGCCCAGGGGCGGAGGACCTAGCCGACGTCCTCCACCCCGTCGCTTCCGATGGAATCCGCGATCAATAAGTTCGCGGTGTCCTTTCGCTTAGCCTTCGTCATGTTCTTACCTCTGTGGCTCGGATCCTCGACACCTTGTCGGCCGAACCGAACGCTCGGCCCGGGCTTGAGGAAGTCGCGTCGATGCACTGCTCCCGGGCCTCGCGTCCGACTCATCTCTATTTCCGAGCTGCCAACTCCTTCTGTTTGACGTTGCCGCCTGAGCGTCGACCCGCCTATCAAGCCGAACGCCCCACCCGGCTCGCAGCGCAGGTGGGGCGTTCTAAGTCGCTCCCAGGGGGAAGATAGCGCTCTAGCGAGCTTCACCTCCCGAGTTACCTGCACCGCCGCTCCGACCCACAGGCCGGTCACTCGTCTGCGAACCTGGCCTCAGGTCGAGTCCTGACTTGCCAGCCGGCAGCGAATACGAGTCTGCCGGGTTGGCGACTGGACGGATGTCTCCATCCACGAGGTCCTTCGACCTCGAGCCGGATTCTCCTCTGGCGTGCCAACGCTTTCTCAACCTGAGCACTCTCAGCTCTCCTTTGACGGTACGGGTATCGATGCCCGTATTTCTCAAACCCCCCAAATGCGAAAACGCGCCGCCGATGCCAACGCAGCGGAGTTCCTTGCTGCGACCCAGCCATCCGGGACTACTGCCCAGTTCAGCCGGCACGTGCATCGGGACGCGACTCCCAAGCGGCCATCACACTAATGGGCCTCGGGCCGTTTGTCAACCCTTGCAGCAAGACGATCACCCGTCACTCGAGCTTACTCCACTGCGTGTCGGGAGAGATGGGGAACCGTTGACGATTCCATGACTCGGCAAGCGCAATATCTCCAGGAACTGCGGGGCCATGATGCTGCCCTTGTCGAACGCTCACTGCGTGATCATCCTCAAGTGAAAGTACGGGATCTAGTCAGGCTACTGGAAGACGATGGCTGGTACCTGGTCCGGACCCGGGGAAGCCACCGTCAGTACAAGCACCTTCAAAAGCGGGGACTTGTGACCGTGGCTGGCAAAAGCAACGATGATTTGGCGTCGGGAACGCTGAATAGCGTTCTGAAGCAAGCGGGGTTGAAGACATGAGAGTCTTGATCGTTGTAGAGAAGACCTCCGCCGGTTATTCCGCCTACTCCCCGGACATCCCTGGTTGCGTAGCCTCAGGCGAAACCCGATCCGAGGTCGAGACCACTATGCGCGACGCGATCGCCTTTCATCTCGACGGGCTGCGGACCGAAGGGCACGACGTGCCGGAGCCTCGCAGCTATGCGACCTACGTGGAGGTCGCGGCCTAGCCCGCCCGTCCAAGCTTGACCACCAACCCCCCGCGCCCGATATTCGCGCTTCTGTTGCCCTAATTGTCCGAACCACGTCAGCCACGAAGTCGCCACTGACGAGTGGGCGACGTGGGAGCCCCACAGGGTCCCGGTCCTCGCCGGCATCCTGCCATCTCGTGCCAGGCCGCCCGAGGGAACGGCCTGAAGGAGGAACCATGCAGAGATTCGATCTGGCAACACCGGTACTGTTCTCTCTTGTTGTAGCCCTCGGCGCCTGCGCGCCGGCGGGATCGCAAGAGAGCCCCGAGCTCGCCCAGGCGGGGGAGCGTTGGATTGATGCATTCAACGCGGCCGACGTCGATGCGTTGGCGTCGATGTATACGGAAGACGCCTGGCTCCTGCCGCCCAACGGCGAGATGGCCCAGGGCCGGGACGCCGTGAGAGCGATTTTCGGCGGGATGATCGACGCCGGACTTAATGCCGAGCTCGAGACGGTCGAGGCGATCGCGGCCGGCGACCTCGGTTACAAGCTGGGAACCTTCAAGGTGCTGGGGCCGGACGGCTCGGTCTTGGACCGGGGCAAGTTCATCGAGGTCTGGAATCAGGCCGGCGGCGAGTGGAAGGTGTCGCGCGACATCTGGAACAGCGACATGCCCGCGCCGAGCTTGATGATCACGCACAACGTGGCCGATGCCGATCACTGGCTAGCGGCCTGGCGGGGTCCTGACAGTCGGCACGGGATGTTCGCCCAGCATGGCGCACCGAGCGTGCGTGTGTTCCAGAGCCTCCAGGACCCGAGCCTGACGGGGCTCTTGATCGGCGTCACTGACATGGACGCGCTCCAGGCAATGTTGGAATCTCCGGAGGCGGCGGCCGCCAAGGCGGAAGACGGCGTGATCGACGCATCGCTGCAGGTCTTCACCGAGGTCCAGTAGTACAGGTAAGGGGCGAGCCCTAGGTTCGCCCCGCACCCACCGTGTTGGGCGCGGCAAAGGCTTCCTCAACAACGGACTCTCACTGCTACGGGTATTCGCAATTCCTATTCTTCTTCCACTCGAAATCAGGTCTGCGTGGTGACGGTAACTCCGACACTAGGCATGCGTACGATGACGTTGCAACGTTAGGTACCGGCCACCTGTCCAAGAGGACAGACCGTGCCGGAACTCGACATCCGGCCCGGGGGAGGCCAGCAAGGACCATGACCGAAACCGAGAGACCCTCTTCGCTGCTAACAGAGCTCAAGCGACGCAAGGTCGTTCGCGTCGGGATCGCCTACGGCGCGGCGATCTTTGTCGTGTTGCAGATTGCCGATCTGGTACTGCCCGCCCTGGGTATCCCCGACTGGGGCTTTCGTTTCCTGGTCATCGCCTCGCTGGCCGGGTTCCCCGTCGCCATCATCCTCGCCTGGCTGTACGACCTGTCGCCGGAGGGTGTGCGGCGGACCGGCAAGCACGGAGACGCGGGGCCGGTCGTGGCACGCCTGGGCCAGGTCGCGCTCTACGCCGCGGCCGCAATCGGGGTCTTTGCCGTCTTGTTCGTGGCTTTCGTCTGGGTCCAGCCGCGTGCCGCCATGGGCGACGTCGCGCCCGGCGCCTCGGTGATCGCCGTCCTCCCCTTCACCACCGAGGGGTCCGATGTTGAGGTGTTGGGCGAAGGAATGGTCGACCTGCTGTCGCGCAACCTGAACCAGCTGGGCGTGATCCGAACGGTCGATCCGCGCACTGTACTCATCCGCTGGAACGAACGAGCGCAGGACGGTCGCCTACAGCCGGAGGCGGCCTATCAGTTGGGGCGCGAGGTCGGGGCAGGCTCGATCCTCTGGGGCAACGTTTTGGAAGTTGGCAGCAGCGTCCGCATGGATGCCGAGCTGATGGACGTAGACGGTGCCGAGTTGGCCCGTGCCGAAGTCTCGGGATCGGCGGACGATGTCCTGGACCTGGTGGACAGCCTGAGCATCGACCTCGTGCGCGACATCTGGCGCACCACGCGCCCGATACCCAGCGTAGACCTGAGCACGATTACCAGCGGCGACCTCACGGCGCTCAGATATTTCTTGGACGGCGAACGTCACTACCGAGCCTCTCAGTGGGACTCGGCCGTCGCCTACTTCAACGCCGCCGTCGAAGCCGACTCGACCTTCGCCCTCGCCTATGTGCGCTTGTCGTACACGGCGGGCTGGGCCAGCGGAACGCCGGAGCTGCGGGCGCTGGAACAGCGGGCGGCCGTAAAGGCGGTCGAGCTGGCGAATCGGCTGCCCAGCCGCTCCCAGAGCCTGGTGCGCGCTCTCGGGCTCTGGGTGAGCGGTTCACGGGCCGAGGCAGTGGACACGCTTCGCGCCATGGTCAATCGCCACCCCGATGACCTAGAGGCCAACTACTTCCTCACCGATGCCGGCTACCATATCTCTTACGAGGAGTTGGGCCCCGTCCGACCATCGGTGGAAGAGGCGATGGAGCCGTTCGAGCGCATCCACGCGCTAGACCCTAGCTTCTCGCCCGCTTTCATTCACCCGCTGGAGGTCGCGTTCCAACTGGGCGATACCGCGCTCATCGACCGCTACCACCGATCGCTGCATGCCGACTCGCTCGCTCTGGCCGTATACGCGGCCGGCTTGGAAGCGCTCCGCAGACCGGAGGACCTGGACGCGCTCGCGGGCGGCTTGCGAGCCGCCGTGGGCGCCAACGTCGGGCTGGGCGGTATGAGAGGGCAGGCGGCGCGCGCCGTAACCCTTCCGCTGCTGCGTGAAGCGGCGCTTCTCGACGCCGAGGCGCAGGGCCGAGTTCTGAATTCGTTTCGAGTCGACGAAAAGGGGTCGACACTAAGATCCGAGACCCAACTGCAGGCGCACCGGGTCGCCGAGCTACGTCTGCTTCAGGCCGGTGGGCGGCTCGACGAGGCCAGACGTACGATCGAGAGATCGGCGGCCCGCGGTGAGCTGACGCGCGGACACGTGGTTCACTACTCGCGTATGCCCGTCTATGCCGGCTTCGCCGATTCGACCTACCTGTGGGTCGGGGACGGCAATGGGCCCGGCACCTTGCTGTGGGCCAGGGCCGAACTGATCGCTGCGCTGGACACGAGAGACCCCACACGCACTCGAGCGGCCGTCGAGCGACTGCGATCGAGCGGCGATGCGGAGGACGCGGAGGCGCGCGCGCGGCTTTTGAGGCAAGCCGAACTCTTTCAAGAGTTCGACGCCGCGCCAAGCGTGACTGCGCTGCGAAAGCTCGAAGCTGTACTGGTCGAAGAGCCCCACGGTCGCGGCGCGCCGATCGAGCCGCTCTGGTTTCGCTGGCTGGAGAGGATGGCCGAGCTGCCCGAGACACGCCCGGAGGCCTTGGATCTGCTCGAGCTACCCTGGATCGGCGAGCCGCTTTACGAAACGCTGCGGGTCTATTTGTTGGCTCGAGCCCTGGAGGCCGAGGGGGATGTCCAAAGGGCGCGGGCTCTCTATGGCCGTTTCTTGAGCGCTTTGTCGCACGCCGACGAAGGGCTTCTAATCGAGCCGAAGCTAAGGGCCGCTCGCGAAGCGTTGTCGAACATGCCGGCTAGTCCGTAGGCGGCCGCAAAGTGCCCGGGTTTTAGAAGTACCGCTCAGAGGACGGAGCGAGGCGGACAGGATAACCCGTTCAGCACATCCTCCCCCTCCAACGCACTCCCTTCGTCGATCACGGAGACGCTGCGGAACTCGCGCACCAGAGCTTTTTGGCTGAACGTTGAGCTTCAGCGGGGACGGTCGCCGCCAAGGCGGGCTATCGACTCCTTCGCCTGCTCCACAATGGGCTGCAGCTCGGGGTCAGCCTCCGACCAGGCCTGCACGAAGTACGAGTAGGCATCGCGCGCCTTCTCGTTCTCGCCAAGCATCTCGTAGGCACGGGCCAGCTTGAGTCGATTGAGCGGGCCGGTCCAATCGGTCTTGTACTGCCGGACCGCGGCCTGGTAGTCGCCCATATCCATCAGAAGATCGCCGCTGATTTCGGGCCAGTGGACGCCGTTGCGACGCGCCTCCTCCAACAGCGCGAACCCGGCAGCGGGCCGCCCCTGCTTCCATTCGCCGACGCCCCGCGCGATGTTGGCCTGTGCGGCGCTGAAGCGGGCTCCAGACGTGTCACCATCAGCCAGCAAGCGTACCGCCCGGGCATCTAACCGCTCCTCCAACTGCCGATGATCATCCCAGCGGCCTTCCTGCGCCGCGTACATCGCACCACAGCTGAGGGCCCAAGCCGAGCCAGTGTCCACGGCAGCGAGGCTCGCCGCGGACTCGAGTCGATCGGCGCCGATCGGGAGCCCATCGAGGTGCCGTACCGTGAACCAGCAGGTGCGAAGGAACGACGACGTGCCAGGCTCTTCCAGGCGCGCGAAGCTCTCCGCCAAAGCTCCGTGGTGGAAGGCGATGAGAGCCCGTTGCCAACGATTGAAGGTGCCCAACTCGTCCCGCCGCTTGAGGGCATCGAGTTCCTCGTCCCACACCCTCCACCAGCGGGCGTCGGGGCGCATGGTCGCCACATAGCGGTTGACTTCAACGGCCGGGAGAGTGTCGAGGACGCGGCGGGCCGCGGCACGGGCTGCCGAGTCGCCGGTGGCAAACGCCATCGCCAATTCACCGCGCATCAGGTCGTCACTGTGTACCGCGATGGCCGCATATTTCTCCATGCGCCGGGCGACGAGTTCGCTGTCGGCGACGGAGAACGCCAGGTCGATACCGTGCGCCTGGTAGGGTGCAAAGGAAGGATCGAGTTCCGCGGCCCGGGCGAACGCCTCGTCGGTCTCCTCCCAGCTCGCCAATGCCCCATTCGTCTGGTGATAACGCACCTCGCCGAGCGCGTACCAGGCCTCCGGGTCGTCTGGGTAGCGACGCACCGCTTCTTCCGCCAGTTCCACGGCTTCGTAGGTACCGACGGCTGCGTCGGCACGGACTAGGAGAGCTCGTCGTTCCGGGAGACGATCGACCAGCTCGAGCGCCCGCTCGCGATTCTGGACGGCCAACGGGTGGTCGATGTACTCCTTCCAGCCGTACGCATCTCCCATCCGCGAGTACGCCAACGCGAAGGCCGTGTCGGTCGCTACCGCCCGCTCGTAAGCAACGATCGCAGCATCGTAGTCCGCCCGGTGGAACGCCGCCTCGCCCTCCATGAACGCCTTGAGCGCCGGAACCGACGCGGTCGTGATGCTGGCGATGTTAAGCGACGGAACCTCGGCCCGGCCACTGCCGACTATCGAGCTGATTACCTCGATCGAGAGCGCGTCCACCAAGGCCAAGACGCTGTCAGGCGAACCCTCGACCTGAGCCTGACCGAGCGACTCGCCGGTCTCAACATCATAGATATCAGCAGTCAGCCGCGCGCTGGGTCCGATTCCCACCGCCGTGCCCAACAACGCGTACCGGCCTCCAGCGGCCTTGGCTACCGCGAGGCTGGTCGCTTCGTCCACCCGGCCCTCGTGGCCCACAACCTCATCCCAGCGGGCCAGAACGGTGCGGCTATTGATGGCCCGCAGGCCCGCGGCGCCATCTAGGTTGGTGGAGAGGAGGTTCACCATCCCCTCGCGCCACTCGTCCAGCTCGCCTCCGCTCACGCTGAACGGCAGGACAGCCACGCCCACGCCTGCATCGCTGGCGATCGCCTCCGTAGGCGCGAAGCTCCGGCCTCGATCCTTGATGACCACGTAGAGCCCGGCGAAGCCGAAGAGGAGCGAGAAGGCGACGACGCCTCCCAGAAGCGATCGCGCCCAGGTCAGGTGCGGGAGCCGGCCTTGAACCAGCGACGCGGTGATCTCTCCCGCCTCTACCTCCCACGAGTCCGGCACTTCCTCACGAGCGGCACGCGCAGAGGTCAGCGGGTGGCTTTGCACCCAGGCCGTGGCCACTATGATCACCACGCCGACGGCCAGAAGCAGCACCGCCACAGCCAGCACCCAGGACGGAAACCCGAACGCCTGCTGCATGATCTCGGTGACCTGGAGGACTGCCCAGGAGACTGCTAGGTAGGCGATGACGACTTGCGCGATGCGTGACTGCTTGACCCGCGACCAGAAGCCGGCCGGGCTCGATCTGTCAGAGTTGCTCATTGGGGCCTTTCCCGCGCCAGGACAAAATTCGACAGCAATTCTACTTATTAGATCCCGACATTACAAGCGACTCGTCGACGCCGCCGCGGGTTCTCCTAGGCTGAACACGTGGGGAGACCGAGAACGCTAGGGCGTCCCTGAGGGCGGCCGCCCACCGCTCGGGCTAGGCGGTTCAGGACCTAACGGCTCGGCCCGGACCCGAACGCGCCCTCCAGGCGAATAGCAGCATCGGCAACCATGCCGCACACAGTAAGGACATCCAGGTCACGCGTTTCGCCAGCGAGATCGTTAGAGCCACCTTGCCGGGAATCCAATCCCTCAAGTAGGCAGCGGTCTCCAGGATGTCTGCTTCGCGGGCAGCTTCGAGCCCTGCGGTGTCGATCGCGTTCAGCTCATTTAGCCAGGCGTCGGCCATCGTCCCGAGCGCGTCGGCCGCGAAGACGACCGCCAGGACAAGCCCGGCGTGAATCGCCAACCAGGCGGCATACACCCTGAGGAACCGTGTCCCCTGCTTCCGAAACACGGCTGCCGTGGCGGCTCCGCAAACGAAGGAAAGGAGCGCCGCCGATGCGACCACCGGCACGAAGAGGACGCCGAAGATCGGAAAAAGGGAGAGGATCGTTTCCAGAAGCCCTTGCCCGAAAGCCTGCCAAAGCCCGAGTCGCTCTATGAGCGCGAGGCCCTCCCTCCACCAGGCGAGCACGGGTCCGCTGCTCAATAGGGCGAGCGATGCCAGCAGCGCCAGAAAGACGGGCATCAACGAGGTCAACCCTTCGGCTCGCGCCGATCCCCAGCGCTTGGCTCGGACGGTCTGCGCGGAAATGGGCCCACCAGTCTCCTTCTCGGCGGATCGAACGGACCAGAGGAGAACCAGCACGATGATGCCTCCAGCCAGCCAGGTGAGGCCCAGCCTGGACAGGAACTCGAGCAGGGAGACGGACCACAGGCTCGGCTCTGAGCTCTGCAGTTCCTTCCCCAGCGCCCGGACTCCCAGGATCAGCAGACCGGCTAGCACCGATCCGACCGCGGAGGCCCTGAAACCGAAGAGCAGCACGCGCTGAGCCACCGGCCCTCAGCGACCGTCCCTGCTGCTCTCGATGCCCACGGGCTTCTCGGTTCCCTTCGGGCGTTGCTCGTTCTCCATCAGCATGCTGGGACGATGACGCGGGGGGAGAGGGATGGCAAGCTCCCCAGGCGCGCGTTCAGGCTCCCACTTGACGAATCCGTCGCATTGTCATACTGTACATAGACGGCATATACAGTAGATACACAATGCTGTTTGGCCGCCGGCCTTGGTGAGGCCACCTGTGCACGAAGCCGACGGGAGCCCACGGATGAGGATCGTCATCTCGAACGCGTCGCCAGACCCGATCTACGAGCAGATCGTCCGGCAGATCCGCGCGCAGATCCTGAGCGGCGACCTGTCGGAGGGCGACCTGCTGCCGTCGATCCGCAGGCTGGCCCGCGATCTCCAGATCAGCGTGATCACGACGAAGCGGGCCTACGAAGAGCTGGAGCACGAGGGGTTCATCAACACGGTGGGCGGCAAGGGCACGTTCGTGGCAGCGCAGAACCCGGAGTTTCTGAGGGAGAAGCGGATGAAGGCGGTGGAGGAGAAGCTGGCCGAGGCGGTGGACCAGGCGCGGCTGTTGAACGTTGGTTCGGACCAGTTGGCGGAGATGCTCCGCCTACTCTACGCCGAGGAATAATAGATATGGACTACGCACTCGAGATCGATAGCGTCGGAAAGCGCTACGAAGGATTCACGCTGAACGAAGTCAGCCTGCGTCTGCCACGCGGCTACATCATGGGGCTGATCGGCCCCAACGGCGCCGGCAAGACGACGCTGATCAAGTTGATACTGAACCTGGTCCGCCGCGACGGCGGAGCTATCCGCGTCTTCGGCCGGGACAACCTGGCGGACGAGGCGGCGGTCAAGTCGCGAATCGGTTTCGTACCCGACGAGCCGCGCTTCCACGAGGACGCGACTCTCAAAGATCTGGCTTCGGCCATCGCCCCGTTCTACCCGGAATGGGACCAGCGGCGTTTTCGCGCGCTGGCCGGCGAGTTCGAGCTGCCGTTGCGGAAGAAGTTCAAGAAGCTGTCACACGGCATGAAGACGAAGTTCGCGTTGGCCCTAGCGCTCTCGCACGACGCCGAGCTGGTACTGCTAGACGAACCGACCACCGGGCTCGACCCCGTCTTCCGGCGCCGACTGCTGGACATGCTGGCGGGGCTGCTACAGGACGAGCGGGTCTCGGTGCTCTTCTCGTCGCACATCACCGCCGACCTGGAGCGCACGGCCGACTTCGTCACCTTCCTGCTGGATGGGCGCGTGGTCTTCTCCAACCCGATGGACGAGCTGGCAGCAAGCTGGGGTGTGGTTAGGGGCGGTCGCGAGATGCTCGATGCCGACGCTCGCGCCTTCCTGCAGGGCGTCCGCATTCGCCAGCATGGGTTCGAGGGGCTCACTTCACGGATCGCCGAAGCGCGCCGCCGCTTCGGCAACGGCTTCGTGATAGAGCGCGCCTCGCTGGACGACATCATGGTCCTGTTCGGAAAGGAGGGCTCGAACGATGACGACTGAGCTGCTCCATCGCGACTGGATCCTGCTGCGGCGCGACCTCATCCTGCACCGGCGCGCCCTGCTGCCGTCGGTACTGATCTTCGCGGCTTTCCAAGTCTACTTCGTCATGGTCGTCAACCAGGCGACGCTGTGGCTGATCTTCACGTGCATCTGGATGACCTTCATCACCGTGGTGCCGCTGAACCGCGAGGACAAGTTCGGCACGCGCGAGTGGTCGTGTACGCTTCCCGTCTCACGGGCCGACCTGATGAGGGGCCACTACGTCACGGCCTGGGCGACGGTCGTCGGGATGTTCGTTGTGGCCTTGGCCCTCGCGGCTCTCGTGCCCGGCAGCAGGCTCTCAGTCGGCATGTTGCTGAGCCCGGACCGCCTGCTGCTGGCCGGCGGCATCACCACGTTCATCCTCGCGCTGTTGCTTCCCTTCACCGTCCGATTCGGCTTCATGGGCGTGATGATGTTGCTGGTCGTCCTGCAGATCCTCGGAGCGGCCATGTTCGTGGTGGCGAAGACAACGGGAAACATGGACGCCGTCGAGGGAGGCATCGCCGCGCCGTTCCGGGCGCTGGCCAGCGGCGTCGTTGCGCTACGCGAGACGCTGCCGCTCATCGCCTTCCAGCTCGCAATGCTGCTGGTGCTGATCCTGGTCAACTGGGCCAGCTACAGGATCTCGCTGGCGCACTTCCGGCGACGTGACCTATGAACGCCGAGAACGGCGGCGTCTTGGAGGTGCGCGGCCTCTGCAAGTACTACCCCGGCTTCTCGCTGCGCGATGTGTCGTTCACGCTGCCCCGCGGCTACATCATGGGGTTGATCGGACCGAACGGTTCCGGCAAGACGACCACGCTGAAGTTGATCCAGGGTTTGCTGCGCCGCGACGGCGGCACGATCGACGCGTTCGGGCTCGACCCCGCCATGCAGAGCTCGCAGGTCCGTTCGCGGATCGGGTTCGTCCACGACGAGCCGCACTTCTACCGCCAGCTGACGCTGGCGCAGAACGCAGCGCTGGTGGCCCGGTTCTACCGCAACTGGGATGACGATGGCTTTCGCCGGCACGCCGACGCATTCGAGCTGCCGCTGGCAAAACGGTTCGGCGAGCTGTCGCACGGCAACAAGACCAAGTTCGCGCTCGCGCTCGCCCTTTCGCACCGGGCCGAGCTGGTGGTGCTGGACGAGCCGACCTCGGGACTGGACCCCGTTTTCCGCCGCGACCTGCTCGACACGCTGACCGAGCTGCTGCAGGACGAGCGCGCGTCGATCCTCTTCTCTACGCACATCACGTCGGACCTGGAACGGATCGCCGACTACATCACGCTGATACAGAATGGGCGCATCGTCTTCTCGGCCGCCAAGGACGAGATCCTCGAGCGTTGGGCGCTGGTCAAAGGTGGGCTGGACCTGCTGGCGCCGCTGCCGCCCGACTACTTCCGCGGCATCCGTCGCGGCGCTCACGGGTTCGAGGCACTGACCGACGATGTCGCCGCGGCGCGCCGACAGCTAGGCAATTCGGTCGTGATCGATAAGGCCACGCTGGACGACGTCGTTCTCTACACCACTGGAAGCGATGGTTACGCTTAGCCTCGTCTGGAAGGATGTCGCCGCCGCGCAGCGGTTGCTGTGGCTGGTGATCCCGCTGGCCACGGTCCAGTTGGCGGTGATGGCCCTCGTCCCCGAGATCTACCCGCTCGCCGCGATCACCTTCGCGGCACTGGTCGCCTTTGGTTCGATTGCGATCGAAGAGGCGCAGCGGACGGAGTTGCTCTGGAACAGCCTGCCCGTCTCGCGCGGCGAGTTCGTGGCGGCGCGCTACCTGACGACGCTGGTCGGTATGCTGGCCGGGCTGGTCTTCGCCTGGACGCTCGCCCAAGCAGTCACGTGGTTCACCTCGAGCGGCGCAGACGGATCGAATTCGTTGCTCGGCCTGAGCGCCCATGCGGTCTTCTTCGGGTTCCTGGCGTTCAGCGCGGCGGTCTACCTTCCCCTGTACTTTCGCTTCGGCGCCGGACGCGCCCTGCTCTTCTTCTTGGCAATCTCCGTGCTGGCCGTGGCGGTCGTGTCGGCGCTGATTTCGGCGATCCTGGCGGCGAAGGGTTACCCGAGCCCGGTCTCCGATCCTGAGGCGTGGGGTGCTGCGGCGCCCGCGCTGATGAGGGAGGTCGCGGGCTGGGTCGAGCCGCGGTCCGGACTGCTACTGGGTGGCTTTGTTGGTTCCGCGGTCTTGGCGATGGGTATCTCGCTGCTCATCTCCCGAAAGCTGTACGAGGCGCGGGATTTGTAGAAGCCGCAGGTTCTATCTGATTCCGTAGCGGCGCGTCCGACGGAGACCCCGGATGGCTAACTGTCCAACCGGGCCTCGTGGGCGGGTCACCGCTCGTATAGCCGCGCGGCGCTCGTGAAGCCAGCGACCGGTTCGTGGCTATCGAACCACTCCATCCGCAAGCTGTGGTCGTCGATCAACTCGAGCAGAAGGGTTCCGGCCGGCCAGTCCAGGTTGGGTCGCGCTTCGGCATTCAAGTTCCAGAGCTTCACCGCCACGGCACCCGAGCTCGCCGTGATGTCCTCCCACGCCGGCGCTGCGTCGTCCGACGCGACGAGGAAGTTCTCCATCCCCGGCCACACCGTTCCGAAGGTGACGATGCGCGTCTCCTGCCGCTCGGTCCAGCGACCGAACCAGAGTTGCAGCGGGTCCGTGTCGCGGGTCAGGTAGATGGGTCCGGTTCCTTCGACCACCCACGTGCCCGAGGCCGTACCCAGACTATCGTACGACAGGCGGCCCAGGTCGGGGCCTGCTGGGTTCATCACGGCCAGAAGCTGGCTGCGGATCTGGGGCGGAAACAGCGCAATGGGGTGCTGGCCGTGCTTGAACTGATCGGAGTAGTGCTCCGGCACTATGTAGTCATGCTGGACGCCGAAGTTGGTCACACCGAAATCGAACCCATGCTCGTAGGTCATGGTCGCCACCACCTCGCCTTCGCGGACCGAATCGCCGTGCGCCAGTCCCGCGGCCGGCGTCACGTGGCCGAACCCCCATAGCAGCCCCGGCGGTCCTTCGATGGTCAGGGACCCATCGACAGACGCATCCAGCTGGACGACCACTCCAGACCCTGGTGACTGCAGCGGCTGCTTCTCCCGCACGCACGGCCGGTCCAGGCGCATGAACAACCAGGACTCGCACGTCTCCCAGTAGGTGTGATCCGTCGGAAGGATGCTGTTGTTAAAGCCCAGTGCGGTGATCCGCCCAAGCGTCTCGATTGGAACCGGCACGACGCCGAAATGGGGCCCGGGGCCCGGATCCGGTAGGCCTTCGGGCTCGCTGGGGCTATCGCCATCAGCACACGCGGCGAGCAGTGCAAACGAACCGGCACACAACAGCAATCGTGGCACGCTCATCGGCTCTCTCCTGCTCAGGAAGGATAAACCAATATTGATAGTTGGTCGCTGTCGGCAAATCAGGCAAGTGAGGTGGCTGGCGCTGTTGGGCCTAGCGCGCGGCTGCAGAGTCTGTATTTTGTCTAGAGGTAGTTACTTCATTTACACATGAGTGGTAATACATGAATCGCGCTCCTGTTCAGGTCTATCTCACCGATGAGGACCGGGGTAGGCTCGAACACCTGGCCGAACGGCTGGGACTGTCCATGGCCGAGACGCTCCGGCTCGCTCTGCGCCGTCTCGCCGCGGAGGCTTTGGGCGAGGACGATCCACTGCTCCGCATGGCTGGCAGCTTGGAGAGCATCGAGGTGCCGTGCGACCTCTCGACCCGTCACGACGACTATGCTGTCTCGGGCTACGCCGTTCCCGACCCCGGTGCCGCGTCCGCTCCCCGAGTCGCCGAGTCCCAGGAGCCCCGCCCGGAGATCGACGATTGAGGGAGCGGTTCGTCCTGGCCGACACGGGTGCCTGGCTGGCCTATTTCCACCGGCGCGACCAGTACCACGAACCGGCGCTGGCCGCGTTTCGGTCCTTTCGCGAGCGGCGCAACGAGCTTGTGGTGACCGACCTGATTCTCGCCGAGCTGCACCTCCACCTGCTGCGCGGCTTCGGCCCGACCGTTGCGCGAGAATATCTCGGGGCCGTCAAATCGGATCCTTTGGTGACCGAGTTCTACGCGAATGCCGATCTACAGAACGCGGCCATGTCGGACTGGCTGGAGCGTTTCGAGCACCAGCACTTCAGCTTCACTGATGCCGTGAGCTTCGCGGTGATGGCAGCCAACGGAATCAAGGCTGCATTCACCTTCGATGAGCACTTCAGGATTGCCGGCTTCGAGAAGGTGCCAGCCACTGACGGCTAGCCAGCTCCGCGCTTGCGTCAACAAGAGCGCGATACCAGCTTGCGGCGCTGAGGTCACTAGCCTGACATCCAACACGTAGTAGACCCGTACCTCTCCAGGAAACGGAGAACGTCATGCCGCGATCCACATTCCTATCCGCGTTGAGCTTTTGGGCGCCGGTTGCGTGCGCACTATGCCTTGCCAACCCGGCCGCCGCGCAGACGACAGCACTGACGGGCGCCACCGTGATCGACGGGACGGGCGCCCCCGCAATCCCGCAGGGAGTCGTTTTGGTGGAAGGCGAACGGTTGACCTGCGTCGGTTCGGCGACCGACTGCCCGATCCCGGAGGACGCGGCCCGGGTAGACGTATCGGGTCACTACCTCACGCCCGGCCTAGTGGACGCGCACGTGCACTTCAGTCAGACCGGCTGGATCGATGGGCGACCCGACGGTCTCTCCGCGCCCGACCTCTATCCTTATATAGAGACATCGCGCTACAACCGAGATCACCCCGAACGCTGGCACCGGTCGTATCTGTGCACCGGCATCACCGCGGTGTATGACGTGGGCGGTCACCCGTGGACGACCGGGCTGCCCGCGGCAGCGGAGGACGATCCCGACGCCGCCCACGTTCGCGCGTCCGGGCCGCTGATCACCCACGCGACGCGAACCGCGCTGATGGTGGACGACGAGCTTTACACGTTCCTGCCTATGGACACGCCCGAAGAGGTGTCGGCGAGCGTCGCGAAGTTGGTCGAGATGGGATCGACGGCAGCCAAGGTGTGGTACCTCCGCCCGCGAGCCGATCGGCGCGACGAACTGGACGCGCGCTTACTGCAGGTGGGCGAGGAGGCGAAGGCCGCAGGGCTCGAGCTGATCGTGCACGCCACCTCGCTGCGCGAGGCAAAGATGGCACTGAAGGCGGGAGCGAAGCTGCTGGTCCACAGCGTGCAAGACCAACACGTGGACGAAGAGTTCCTCAAGTTGCTTCGACAGAACGACGCTGTGTACGCTCCAACTCTCGTGGTCGGCGGGTTCTGGACCCGCGCCACTGGTTCCATCGCCCTGAACGTGCCTCCCGAGATTGACGACCCCAACGGCTGCGTCGACCCTGGCACGCAGGCGAAGCTGCAGCACACCGCGGAACTTCAGGCGCTGATGCCCGAAGCGCGGCGTTCTCCAGAAGCTTTCTATCGCCGTCTGGAACGCGGTGGGATGTCGCGAGCTATCGCCGTCTGGAACGCGGTGGGATGTCGCGAGCGATCATGAACGAGAATCTTCGCCGCGTGCACGAGGCCGGCGCTACGATCGCCACCGCGACCGATGCCGGGAATCCGCTCACGCTGCACGGCCCGTCGATCTACAACGAGATGGAAGCCATGCAGGCCGCCGGCATTCCGGCGCCGGACATCGTGGTCATGTCCACGCGTAACGGAGCGAATACCATGAACCGCCTCGACGACTTCGGCACGCTCGAAGCGGGCAAGATCGCGGACCTCATCGTGCTAGCCGAGAATCCGAACGAGGATGTGCGTGCGTTTCGCAGTTTGACTCACGTGATGCGGGCCGGCATGCTGCGCGAACAGCGGGAGCTGGCCTATCGCTAGCCGGGATCCGACGTGCGTACAAGACGCCGGACCAGATACGCGAGTTGGATGAGGCCCGCGGCCCGGAGTTCGACTGGCTGTTCCTTACCTACATGATCCAGCACCACCAGGGGGCCGTCGTCATGGTGCACGACCTGTTCGGCACCGATGGCGCCGCGCAGGGCGAAGCGACCTTCAAGCTGGCCTCCGACATCCAGGTGGACCAGAGAACCGAGATCGCCCGGATGAAGTTGATGCTCGAGTCACTGCCCGCGCCGGACCGTGGGCAGTGATCAACCGGAACTCACAGATGTAGAGGGATCCGTCATGACGTTCAGTGCCCCAACCTGTCGGCCCGTCACATCCTCGTGCGGCCCTCGGCTGGCCTTCCTCGCCGCCGGACTACTCGGCCTTTCCGGCTGTACATCCTACTCCGCATCTTCGGAAGCAGCTTACCCGACCTCCGCCAGCAGCCAGGCGATGGCTGCGCCGAGCCCCGATCCGCGAATCGGACTCGAACCCGGCCTGTTCGACGCCGAAGAGGCGGTGTGGAACCTGCGAGTCGTCTCGACGACGCCGCCGCCCAAGGACTTCGTCGGCGTCACTAACTCGGACCTCGCCTTCAAAGGCCACTACGCGATCCAGGGGAACTACAACGGCATCCAGGTCTGGGATATCTCGAATCCCAGCCGTCCGTCGCTCGTCGTCGCGTACCTTTGCCCCGCCTCGCAGAGCGACGTCTCGGTCTACGAGAACCTGCTCTTCGTGTCGGGCGAGGGACTGGAAGGAAGGCTCGACTGCGGGACCCAAGGCGTGGAGCAGGCCGTGAGCCATGACCGCCTGCGCGGAATCCGCATTTTCGATATTACCGATATCCGGGACCCGAAGTACATCGCCAACGTGCAAACTTGCCGGGGATCGCACACGCACTCGGTTCTGGTACACCCGAACGACAAAGAGAACGTCTACATCTACGTCTCGGGCTCCGCTCCGGTGCGCCCCGCGGAAGAGTTGCCCGGCTGCTCCGCCGGTATGCCGGACGACGATCCCAACTCTGCTCTCTTCCGCATCGAGGTGATCCAGGTGCCGCTCGCTCACCCCGAGAAGGCGGCGATCGTCAGCTCGCCGAGGATCTTCGCCGACCTCGTCGCCCCTAAGACGCACGGTCTGGCGCCGGACGAGATCGCGGCGCTCGAACGGGCCCGGGCCCGCGGCG
>JBDHAS010000039.1:0-31427 GCA_039588015.1 Gemmatimonadota bacterium
CGCGCCGCGCGGTACCGAGATGGTTGCGCGCAGCCGGCCGTTCACTTGCACGGCGATATCGACTTCGTCGGCAACGGCCAGTTCGGGATCGTACTGCGGCCAGTTGGGACCGGCGTGGATCGACGTCTTGTGGCCGAGGCGTTCCCAGAGCTCCTCCGCCAGGTAGGGCGCGAATGGCGCCACCATCACGACCAGCGGCTCGACCTCAGAGCGACGCGGATTGCGGCCGCCGGCGCGTACCTCGTTCAGGTACTCCATCATGGCGGCGATGGCGGTGTTGTATTGGAGCGTCGAGATGTCTTCGGTCACCTTCTTGACGGTCGCGTGAAGCTTGTGGTTGAGCTCATTGGTCTCTGGGGGGCCGTCGTCGGGCCCCACGCTGACCGCGGCGTCCCAGACACGGTCGAAGAACCGCGAGATCCCTGTGATCCCCCGGGCGCGGAAGTCGCCGCCTTCCTCGTAGGGCCCGAGGAACATCAGGTAGGTGCGGAACGTATCGGCACCGTACTTGTCCACGTACTCGTCGGGGATCACGACGTTGCCCTTCGACTTGGACATCTTCGCGCCTTCCCTGACGATCAGGCCGTGCTTACGGAACTGCTTGTAGGGCTCCTCGAAGGGCAGGTGCCCCAGATCGTGTAGCGCCATCGTGATGAAGCGCGAGTACATGAGGTGCAGCACCGCGTGCTCTTCGCCGCCGATATACGTGTCGACCGGCAGCCACTTCGTCGTGCGCTCCGGATCGAACGGCCGGTCATGAAGGTCGGTCGAGGGGTAGCGCATGAAATACCAGGCAGAGTCCAGAAAGGTGTCGCTGACATCGGTCTCACGTTTCGCCGCTTCGCCGCATGTTGGGCACTCGACGTTCAGAAATTCCTCCGAGCGAGCGAGCGGCCCGACGCCGGACTCATCCGGCTTGAAGTTCTCCACGTAGGGGAGCAACACTGGCAGATCATCATCCGGCACCGGGACCGCGCCACACTTTTCGCAGTGGATCACCGGGATCGGCGGGCCCCAATAACGCTGTCGCGAGATGCACCAGTCGTGGACGCGATAGTTGATCGCGTGCGCTCCACGACCTTGGTCCGCCAGCCAGTCGGTGATCTCCCTGATCGCCTCCGACGCCGGCATGCCATCGAACCTGCCTGAGTTCACCAGCACCTCGTCCTCGGTGTGCTCGGTGAACGCCGCATCGAGCTCGGCATCCGGGTCGAAGCTCTCGTACTGTCCCGCCGGGATCACGACGATGCGGATCGGGAGGTCGTGCTGCCTGGCGAACTCGAAGTCGCGCTCGTCGTGAGCGGGAACCGCCATGATGGCGCCGTGTCCGTACTCCATGAGCACGTAGTCAGCCACCCAGATGGAGATCTCCTCGTCGGTAACGGGATTGATCGCCTTCGCACCGGTGTCGACGCCGGTCTTCTCTCGTTCTTCGCCCGCCTTGCGCCGCTCCACCAGGTCCATGGACAGCGCCTTCTTCACGTACTTGTCTACCGCGCCGCGCTGTTTCTTCGTAGTGACCTTCTTGACGAGCGGGTGCTCGGGCGCGAGCACCATGAAGGTGGCGCCGAAAAGCGTGTCCGGTCGCGTCGTGAAGACGCGTATCTTCTCGTCAGGGTGGCCGATGACCTCGAAGTCGATGTCGGCGCCGTCCGAACGGCCAATCCAGTTGCGCTGTAGCCGCTTGGTGGAACCGGACCAATCGATCCACTCGAGGTTGTCGAGCAGTCGCTGTGCGAAATCGGTGATCTTGAAGAACCATTGGTCCAGATAGCGCTGACTGACCTCGGTGGAGCAGCGTTCGCAGCGACCGTCGATCACCTGTTCATTGGCAAGGACCGTCTTGCAGGAGGGGCACCAGTTGACGGGTGCCTGACGTCGCTCGGCCATGCCTGCCTTGAACAGTTGCAGGAATATCCACTGGGTCCACTTGTAGTACTCGGGTTGAGTCACGTCGACGACCCGGTACCAGTCGTACATGAACCCCATTCGCTTCAGCTGGCGCGTGAAATTCGCTATGTTGCGCGGGATCAACTCCATCGGGTGAATGCCCTGCTCGAGGGCGAAGTTCTCCGAGTGTATCCCGAAGGCATCGAAGCCGATGGGCTCGAACACGTCGTAGCCTTGGAGCTGTTTGAAGCGGCCGTGTATGTCGGCGCCGGTGAAGGCGTAGACATTGCCCACGTGTAGCCCTTCCGCCGACGGGTAGGGGTACATCATCAGGTTGTAGAACGGGCGCTCGGCTCCGTCGATGTCGACGCGATTGAGCTCCGTGTCTTCCCAGCGCTCCTGCCACTTGGACTCGACCGCACCGGGGTCGTAGCGCTCAGCCATGGTTCTGCGACTTATTCTGAGTCAACACATGAAAGAAGAGGCGGGCATGTCCACCCGCCTCGCGAGTTCCGAACGCATAATTAATATGGAGCCGTGGGCCGATGGCAATGGCGAGGCGCCGCGCGGCCCCCGGTCAGCGTCGATAGGTGAGGAGGTGGTTGGGCCCCTCGCGTGGAAGTCCGACCGTGATGCTCGAGCCGGAGACGGTCCCGTAGAGGATCAGTCCGGGCGTGGTAGTCTCCATGATGAGGTAGTCTTGACCAATGGTTAGCGGGCCGACATCGATGAACGTGCTGTCGTCTAAAATGGGACCGGACAGGGCGTCCAGCGTGATGCGGAAGTCGACGGTCATCGTGTACTCGGAGCTTGGGAGCAGGGTTAGACGACCGCCTGTGATCTCCTCGGTCCGCGTCTCGGTCTGACGAACGACGACGGGCAGGCCCGAGTCGTCTACTCTCACCATGGCGTATTCGCCCACGATCTCGTCCAGCGTCAGGCGATCCTCGCCGCAGCCGCCCACGACGAGCGAGGCGAGGACG
Source organism: Gemmatimonadota bacterium (assembly GCA_039588015.1). Lineage (GTDB taxonomy): Bacteria > Gemmatimonadota > Gemmatimonadetes > Palauibacterales > KS3-K002 > JASFMO01. Next base: position 2,874 of record JBDHAS010000039.1, read on the forward strand.
AGCCCGACGGGTGATACTCTTCTTATCACTCTTTACCCCCCCTCTTTCACAAGGCTCTCTACCGCCACCCACGGTTCGGCTGCTCCGCGCACTGCGTTGGCAACCTGTTGAAACGCGTCGTTGAGGTTGCTCGACTGCTCGTAGACTTCCTGGAGGAGCCGCAGGCGATGGAAGTACAGATGTCTGGAGATTAGGACTGCATTGTTGATCTGTGTCGGATCGTAGCGAGCGAATCCGCGCGTCAGCATCGCCGGCGTGTAGTCGCGCTGGAAGCCCTGCGCGGCCTCGTGCAGCAACGTTCGTCGGCGGGTGGTCAATGAGTCGCTGGGTAACTCCTCGGCATACAGATCCTCCAGGTCGGCCCAGAGTCGGTCGAGGAAATCGCTAAGCAGCACTCTATCGTGCCAGCGTCCGCGGGCGAGCTCGCACAGTGCATCGTCACGACGGTCGCAGAAGAACTCGATCGCACCCAGCGAACCGATGAAGTTGGCGAAGCTCTCGTTGAATTTCACCTGCCCGCTGACGAACAGGGTGTTATGGGTCACCTCGTGGATCACGGTCTCTACGAGCCCGACGCTGTCCTGCCGGAGGGCTGTCGAGAGGAGCGGGTCGGGGAGCCAGCCGAGCGTGCTGAAGGCGGACGTGGGTCGGAGGTACGTGTCATAGTGTCGCTCCTCCAGGTCGAGTTGCTCCTTCTTGGCTGCCTCGAGGCTGAAGAAACCCTTGTATGGTACGCGGCCCACGATTGGGAACCACCAGGTGTGAGCCGCCAGCCGATCGGCAGGGCTTGCCGAGAGAACGAGGGCCAGCGTATCGCGACCGATGTCACTGTAGGAGGTATAGCTATCACCCACATCGAGGTTGAGCTCGTGCCGGGCAAAGCTACGAGCCTGCACGACCAGCTCTAGCTTGCCTCGCGTCGTCTGATCCAGGGACGTGTCGTTCAGGACCTCGTCGATCGGGCGGCGACGCGCGAGTATGCGGGTCTCCTCCCAGGCGGCGCGTAATACATAACCCGGCGAACAGGAAAGCAAGGCGGAAGCGGCCAATGCCATGATCAGGGCGCTCCTCGTAACGCTCCGTGTCCTTTTCACGACGCTTCCCAACTGGATAGCCGCCGGAGAGCCTGCAGTCGGTCGGAGTTGCCGATGCGGGCGCTGGATACGGCATCGCGCAGCCATTCCACGGAGCGATCATAGTTCTCGCGATCGACAGGGTAAGGGTAGCCGTCCTTGCCACCGTGAGCGAAGCTGAACCGTGCCGGGTCGCTGTAGCTGGCAGGCTTTCCATGCGCCAACTCGGCTATAAGCGCCAGTGCCCGGATCGTCTTGGCCCCCACGCCTCTAATGGCAAGGAGCGCCTCGAAGTCGTGGGGCTGTTCCTCGTACGTTGCAAGGAGCACCTTGCTCAGGTTGCGCGGGTTGACGTCGCGGCGGACGTCAACGTGGTGTCGGCTCGGCAACTCGAGCGCGAGTATCTTGGCCACTTCCTTCTGCACCAGCCCCGGTCGTTCGCGCGCGATGTCGGCGGCGGCGCTCCGGGCGGCTGACGAGTCCCGCGCCACGAAGTCGAGTACCAACTGCTCGCGCCGCTCCGAGCAGATGGCCGCGTGCGGCTCGCAAACGAAGTCGTCGACCGCCTCTCCCAGCCAGTGATAGCGGCGCGCGGAACGGGCCTGGCCGTGCATCCCCTGCTGTACGACCGCCCACTGGCCGCTGGGCGTAAAGAAGAAGGAGTGGTGGTAGATCTGGTAACCGTCCTGGACCGCAGCGCTGTCCACCTTCGCCGACATTCGGCTCGCGTAGACGAGCGATTCACCGTCGAGGCCGAGGCGCGACGCGTGCTCCTCCAGCTCGGCCGGCGTTCTTCGCGAGGCGCGACCCTTGCCCCCGGCGACGTATATCGACGTGTCGGCCTCGGCACCGGCGAGGCCCTGCTTCAACGCCCCGCAGACGGTAGTTGTGACGCCGCTCGAGTGCCAGTCGAACCCGAGAACACAGCCAAAGGCTTGGAACCAGAAGGGGTCCGACAGGCGTTTGAGAAATGCATTCGGGCCGCGCTCGATGATTATGGCCTCGGTGATGCCCCGGGCGAGCGCCGTCATCCGCTGGAAGAGCCAGCGGGGAGCTCGGCCAGTGTGGAGTGGTAGTGTAGCGGTACCAGTACGTCGCGCCATCTCGCGGCCATAGGGGTCAGGTTGGGAATTCTGTCTCTCCGACATAATACTCGCCTGGCCACCGTACGATCCAGAAGCCGGCAGCAGGAATGGCATAAAGCGCCCGAATAGTGTAGTAATAGAAGGGGAAGCTCAGGGGACCTCGAGACGGGAGGGGTGTGGCGATGGCTGATAGGAACGAGCGTGTGGACCCGGACCAGCTACGCGAAGACCTGCTGGAGCTGGCGGCAGTGATCAGAAAGTTGGATGAGCGAGATGAATTGCTGCATGCGGCTCCGGAGCTGATCAAGATCTTCGGGAACCTTCGCTCGCAGCTGTTCGAGTTCGAAGTCCGTCACACGGCCAACTTCTTCCGTGCCGAGGGCGATCCGCCCGAGATAGCCGAAGCGCAGCGCATCGTGCACGAGGCGGTGCAGCGCCTGGAGGAAGAAGACGAGGAATGGTGGCGGCGGTTCTCGGCTGAGGACGAGGAGGAGGATACTCGCGGGTTTTGAATATCGGATATCCAACATCGCCAACATCGATCAACGAATAACGAAGGGGGCTACGTCAGCCCCCATTTCGTTATTCGATATCCGATGTTCGACAATCAATATTCAAGGGGCAGCCCTTCCAACCGGTGCCTTACGCAATTCGTATGCTCCCGTCCAGCATCGCCACGGCCCCGCCGGCGATCTCCACATCTGTCACCGTCCCGGTTTCGTGAAGCAGCCTGACGCACACTCGCCCCGGGCTATCGAGAAGGTCACCCTGCTCGCCTTTGAATTCCGTCCAACCGTCGCTGGCTTCGCTGTGACCGTCGAGCAGGTAGACCACACTCATCGGTCCCTGCGCACTGCCCGTCACCGTGTCTTCGTCCACGCCGTGGAAGGGGGCGAAGAAACGCAGGTGCCAGTGCGAGTCGGAGTCGACGGTATCGGTTGTGTAGAAAGCGAAAGCGGCCGTATCGTCGATTCGCGCGAGTTCGTCGGCCTTCAAGGTTAGAGCAGTTATCGCGGCACGGTCGCGGACCGGGATATACCAGTAGTTGAGGTCGGCGTGCCTGCGCCACTCACCGACGAGATCATCAACATCCGCGCCCCAGATGCGCGTGAAGGCATCGCGGTCGAGTTCGAGCGGCCTGAAGTCTGGCACTGGAATCTGCATCCCCACGCGTACGGCGCCGTCGTTTCTGGTGATGCGGATCCTCAGCAGGCCAGAGCGAGTCTCGACCTTGAGCAATCGTTCCTCGCCTTCAGCGACTGGATAGAATCCGCGTTCGGCGGCAGCGACGAAGGCGGCGATGGTAGCGTGTCCGCAGAGGTCTACCTCTATGGCAGGCGTGAACCAGCGCAGCCGAATATCGGCGTCCGGATTCGTGGGTGGCACCAGGAATGCCGTCTCGGCGAGGTTCATCTGTCGCGCGATGCGCTGCATGACCACGTCGTCTAGGCCGGTCGCATCGGGGACCACGCCGGCGGGATTGCCGGCGAACGGCCGGTCTGTGAAGGCGTTGTACTCGAATATCTCCACGAGCTTCGGTGTAGCCATGCGCGACTCCCTGCCTACTTACGTGTGGGACACAGGCAGGCGTCGGCCGACATCTGCCCGACATCATCAAGACTCTGCTGAGTACTAGTCCTCGAAATCGTCCTCGTCCAGGTCGGCCCCTGTGTCTGCTTTATCGGGCGGAGGTTCTCCCTCACGCAACTTGCGGTAGAGGAAGAAGGACAGGCCCGCAGCTCCCGCGGCGCCGGCCGCGGAGGCGAGGAGGCCGGCCATCGTCCGGCGTCGTGATCGCGGCTTCTTCTTCTTGCGCCGCTGCTTGGCGGCGGGACTGCTCCACGACCAGAGATGCCGGTCGAGGTCGTTCTTGTACAGGTCACGGGTCCGACGCCCACGCGCCCGCCGGCCAGCCGCCCGCCGCTCGCCCGGTGGGGCGGTCCGCCGGTCACCCCCGGCGCGGCGGTCGTGACCGGATCGTCGTTCCTTGCGCACAGGTTTATCCGCGCCCTCGCTGCTCTTCTTGTCGAACTTCAGAGATATCATCCTTGGCCTCCACACGAGGATCCACCACCACCCCACTTCGTTCCAGAGGAGGGATGGGCGGGCGGGCCAGTATTCGCGGCCCAGACAATAATAGCTCCTCTTGGGGTGAAGTTTCCATGTTTGGGGTGATCGACGGATCAGGGACAGACGGAATCCAACGCGGACGGGCGGTCAGTCTACGCGTACGTAGTAAAGGTGCTCGGTGACGCGGTCGCCTTTGTAGCGTCGCATTTCGCTGTCGCGATCCGCGCGGTACCGCTTGTAATCGTGCTCGAGTCGCCGGTAACTATCGGAGTCGCCCCGCTCGCGGAGAACGCTTTCGATGCAGTCCTCCGAAATGATGCCCTCGGAGTTGTAGCTCATCAGGATGTGGCGGCAGTCGGCGGCGCCGACGAGCTGCTCGAAGGCCGCTTCGCAGCGCCGGCGGCGGGACCAATCGGAGCGTTTCCCTTCGTCCTCGGGCAATCCCGTCTTGCCCCGCAATCTCGGCGGCTGCTCGAACCAGCCTTCCGCGATGATCTCCGGGATATGGTAATAGCCGATGTATTGCCGTGTGTTGTACGGTGGGTCGAGGTAGAGGAAATCGAAGGGTCCGATTTGGCGCACGACGTCGATGGCGTCGCGCTGGTAGGCGTGGCATTCGAGCCCGGTGCCGGTCACTAGGCGCGGCGGTCGTAGACGGAGCGGCTTGGTCGCGTTGGGCTGCCAGCTCTTGACGTAAGCGGCGTAGACGCCGGTCGTGTTGGCTACGCGGTCGGCGGCCTCGATCAAGGCGGTCAAGAGGACGTAGTACTCGTCGTCATCGAGTTGGCCCCGTTCGCGCCAGTCGTGGATCTGGCGGCGCGCGGCATCGATCTGTGCAGCGTTCTGTGCTGTGAAGTAGCGGCGCTCGTGCTCGGAGCCGGCGTGGCCCTTGGGACAGAAGTGTTCGTAGATGAACTCGCCTCCGGGCTCCAGCCCGTTCAAGTACTCGAGCGTTGCACTCAATGGATCGCCTTCGATGTCCACGCTGTCGCCGAGCCCCTTAAAGCTCGGCGGTTCATCGACGACCACGTGGGCCCACTGCAGCGCGAAGCTGAACGACATGATGTCGCTGGTGGTAACTGCGTAGCCCTGGTTCTTGAGAAAGCGCGCAACGGCGGCGGTGCCGGCGAAGGGGTCGCAGGCGCTGCCGCCGCCTACTTGCAGCTCCTCCAGTGCCGCTCGGATGAACGGGATCAGCTTGCTTTTGTTACCGATGTATCGCAAAGGGTCACCAACGCTGGGTAAACGCTATCCAGCCGAAGCGAAGGGAAGGCGGGAGACCGCGAATGCCGGCCACCACCGCTCAAGCTAAGATCGGTGAACCCGAGCACGGATAGCAAGCGGCGGGTCGTTGGCTGTTCGTGGGAGACGTGACGCCACTGCCCGGAGAGGCGGAATATCTCCGCGGCCTGGAGATGGCCGTTGCCGTGAGGCCGTGGGTCCAGCAGTTTGGCGGTATGAAGGTCGGCGAAACGCTTTACGACTGGGGCGCCAGCGCCGGCGGCCGGATTCTGCCCCGGGTTCCGTTTCTCCCCTCGAAAGCGAAGCGGAGCATCGAGGGCCGGCGCGGGCTGCTGGACCGCATCGAGCGGTGGGCGGTCGCGAACCGGACCGACGGCCCGCTCGTCTGGTTCCATGCGCCGTCGGTCGGCGAAGGTCTACAGACCCGGCCGGTGGTAGAGGCTCTGAAGGAGGCGAGGCCCGAGTTCCAGATCTTCTACACCTTCTTCTCCCCTTCCGCTGAAGGGCTGGCAAAGCGGATGCCGGCCGACTACTCCGATTACATGCCATTCGATGTCGTGTCCGACCTAATGCGGGTGATGGAAGTGGTCCGGCCGGATGCCATCGTCTTTGGGAAGCTCGACGTCTGGCCCAACGTGACGCGGGTCGCGCACTGGCGGGGAGTGCCAATCGCGCTGGTGAGCGCGACGCTGGCGCCGAACTCGAGCAGGTTGCGCTGGCCGGCGCGACGGATCCTGTCGCCCGCGTACGCCCGCCTGGACGCCGTCGGCGCGATCTCGGTGGAGGACGCGACCCGACTCGCGCTGCTGGGCGTTCACGCCGACCGCATCGAGATCACGGGTGATGCCCGCTTCGATCAGGTATGGGCGCGGGCGCAGGCGGTCGATCCGAGCGATCCGCCGGTCTCGCTGCTGGCCGGTCACGAGGGTCTCACTCTGGTAGCAGGCTCGACCTGGCCCGAAGGTGAGCAACGTCTGGTACCGGCGGTGGCCCGCATGCGAAGCCAACATCCGGACTTCCGCGCCGTGTTCGCGCCGCACGAGCCGACGCGCGATCATCTGCGCAGGTTGGAGGCGCATCTGGAATTGGATGAGCTGGCTCATGTGAGGCTATCGGAGCTGGAGGCCGGACAGGCCGAGCTGCGGGAAGTCGTGATTGTCGACAAGGTGGGTGTGCTGGGCGAGCTGTACGCGTTGGCCGACATCACGTATGTGGGCGGCGGGTTCGGGAAACGCGGCCTGCACTCGGTGCTGGAACCGGCGGCGCTGGGCGCTCCGGTCCTGTTCGGGCCCCACCACGCCAACGCTCGCGAGGCGGGAGAGTTGATCGAGCGGGGCGGGGCGTTCGCCGTCACGGACGCCGCCGAGTTGGAAGCGGTGCTCGCTCTTTGGCTGGACGACTCGGCGGAGCGGGCGTCGGCTGGCCAGGCTGCCATGAGCTACGTGCAGGCCAATCTGGGAGCCGGCCGGCGGAACGCGGAGCTGATTCTAGGCCTGCTGGACCGCTGACCGATACCGCTCGGCCTCTGTCATCGTACCCCTAATCCAACTGCCGCCTGAGATTTGCTCCTACTGCCGGCACGGCGCATTGGGATCCGGCTTCGGCTTGTCCACGACGACGCGGTGGTCCAGGTCCGCGATCGTCCGAACCAGCGCTTCGAGGAACCTAGAAACGCCTTCCATCTTGTCGTAGTCGATGTACTGGGCCTCGTCGGTTACCTGGTGGTAGTCCCTGTGGCTGCCCGTACTGAGGAAGGCGACGGGGATTCCGAACCGCGCGTACATGTAGTGGTCGCTGCGACAGTAGAACATCTGGGGGTGCCCATCGGCATCGTACTGGTAATCGAACTCGAAGCCAAACCCGTCTCGCTCGTTGACGTGCTCGAGCAGGTCGCCCAGCTCCGTGGACAGACGCCGGGAACCGATGATCTGAAGATAGCCGGGGCCTCCGTTCTCGACGTCGCTAGAGTCGCCGCGCCCAACCATGTCCATGTTGAAATGGGCGACGATTGAATCGCGCGGCACCGTCGGGTTGCGGGTGAAGTGATCCGCGCCCAGCAGCCCTTTCTCCTCTGCGGTGTGCCATACGAACAGGATCGAGCGGCGCGGCCGCTCGCCGCCGGCAGCGAACGCCTCCGCAACCTCCAGCATGGCCACCGATCCCGACCCATCATCATCGGCGCCGTTCATGATCGAATCTCGGCGAGCCGGCCGCAGGGACCGCAGGCTGTCGATCGCGGCATCGATTTGCGTCTGCTCGTCGGCAGTGGCCGGACGCCTTCGACTCTCGGCGCCCTCGGGCCGCACCACGCTGTTGAACGCGCGCAGCGAGTCGTGGTCAACCGCGCGCCGGGCGTAACCGTCGTGGTCGGTGTGGGCGCCGATCGCAACGTACTGATCGCGGACTGTCGGATCGCTGCCGCGGAACACGGCGACGACGTTCCGCGCCGGATGCGGTGAAGCCGTCTCCTCGTAGCGGAAAGTACCCTCGACCGTCACCCCGACGGCGCCAACGGTCGCGCTGTCGAGCGGCGACCCGACGAGGCGCTCCGCAACCTCTCCTGTGATGAGCATGGTGAGGGGACCCTCCGGAGCGTCCCCGCCGGACAGCACGGTGTGCGGCGTGCGCATGAAATCGATAACGCGAGGCGGGAACTGGTCGAGCATGGCGATGGCGATACCGGCAGCGGAACTGTAGCGATTCCAGGCGTCCGGCGAGCCAGCTTGGCCCCTCGGGGCGTCGAGCACCAGTAGCTTCCCTGCGATAACCTCGGGTGAGAGCGGGGCCTCCGGATCGCCGGCACGGCCACCGTACACCGCTTGCACGCCGTCGAGGCTGCCGCTGATACCGACCGGGATGGGCAGAAAGAAACCCGCCATGGGCGGGACCGGCGCGTAGTCGGTCCAGAGCGCCAGCTCGCCGCCGCCGACCGAGATCGACGACCCGGCGTCCACGCCACGCTCCACGAGCGGGATCGCCTGGAAGTACGTGCCGTCTTCGCCCGCGGGCGCGAGCCCGAGGCGTTCCGCTTCCGCGGCCAAATATTCCGTGGCTTTGTAGTTGCCCAGCGTGCCGGACTCGCGGCCCATCATGGAGTCGTGGGCGAACAGCGTCAGGCGCTCGAACAGGTCCTCCGCGGTGATGGCGGCCTCGGTGGTCGCGGAGCGCGGCGATTGGCTAGTGTCGGGCGCCGGCTGGGTGTCCGGCTGATTGGACGAGCATGCTGTGAAGGCAACTGCAGCGACGACGGTCAAGAGCAAGAACAGACGGTTCACGTGAGTCTCCGGGTTCGGCCTTAGGCGGTCTAGGGCGATAGTGTTGGCGCAATGTGCGCGTCGGAGCGTTGGGTTGCAATGCAGGTTAATCGTCATCGATGTGGGCGGCGATGGCGATGGTGATGGTGATGGTGATGGGGAGGTTAGGCGATGGGCTCGCCGGCGAACTGGAGTTCGTATAGGCGGGCGTACAGTTCGTCCTGCTCGAGCAGTTCGGCGTGGGTCCCTTCTTCGAGTAGCTCGCCGTGGTGGAAGACCAGGATGCGGTCGGCGTTCTGGATGGTGGAGAGGCGGTGGGCGATGACGATGCTGGTGCGGCCGTGCATCAGCTCCTCGAGCGCGGCCTGGATCTGCGCCTCGATCTCGGAGTCGACCGAGCTGGTCGCCTCGTCGAGGATCAGGATGGCCGGATCGAAGGCGAGGGCGCGGGCGAAGGACAGTAGCTGCCGCTCGCCGACGCTGAGGCTAGAGCCCCGTTCGCCCAGAGGCTGGTCGTACGTATCGGGCAGGTTGCGAATGAAGCGGTCGGCGCCGACGCGTCGAGCCGCGGCGATCATCTGTTCGTCGGTGATATCCTCTTTTCCCAGCCGGATGTTGAGCTTGGCGCTGCCGCTGAACAGGTAGACATCTTGGAGCACGAGACCGATAGCGGTACGGAGCTCGCGCTGCGTGAACTCGCGGATGTCCTCCCCGTCGAGCAGGATCGCTCCCTTCTGCACATCGTAGAAGCGCATCAGCAAGTTGATTATCGTCGTCTTGCCGGCGCCGGTGTGGCCGACGATGGCCAGTCGCTCTCCGGGCGCGGCCTTGAAGGAAACGTCCTTCAAGACCCAATCGGGCGGGCTCCCGTCGTCACGCTGGCCCGACTTGTTGTAGGCGAACCAAACGTCGCGGAACTCGACGGCACCGCGCACGGGCGAGGGCATGCGCTTCGCTGAGACGGGGTCGGGTACGGTGGGCTCGGAGTCGAGCAGCTTGAAGATGCGCTCCGAGCTGGCCATGGCGCTCTGCAGGATGTTGAACTTCTCGGACAGATCCTGGATGGGGCGGTAGAAGCGTCGGACGTACTGGAGGAATGCGGCGACCACGCCGACGGTGAGCGTGCCCTCCATGACGTTCAGCCCGCCGTACCAGAGCACCAGAGCCACCGCGACGGCCGCGATGACCTCGATCATCGGCCAAAAGATCGCGTAGTAGTGGATGGAACGTAGGTGCGCCCGCAGATGCTCGTCGTTGATCTCCTGGAACTTCGCGAGCTCCGTCTTTTCGCGGCCGAACAATTGGACCACACCCATCCCCGTGATGCGCTCCTGCAGGAACGCGTTGATGCGGGCCAGCTTGACGCGGATGTCGCGATAGGAGCGTCGGACGTTCTTGCGGAACCAGTGGGCCGTGATGTAGACGAGCGGCACGACGGTGAACGACACCAGCGCAAGCTCCCAGTTCATCGCCAGCATGATCCCGACGATGAACACGAGGGTGAAGACATCGCCGAAGATCGCGACGACGCCCGAGGTGAACATCTCGTTCAGCGCCTCGACGTCGCTGGTGAGCCGGGTCATCAGGCGGCCCACGGGATTGCGGTCGAAGAAGCGCAAAGAAAGCCGTTGGAGTTGGGTAAAGATCTGGCTGCGCAGGTCGTACATGACACGCTGGCCGATCCAGACGGTGGTCAACGTCTGGGCGTAGCTGAGGAACAGAGCAAGGGTCAGGGTGAGCGTATAGATTCCAGCCAGTACCGCCAGCATGCTTAGATCGCGACGCGGGATGGCGACGTCGATGGCTCGGGCTGTGAGGTAGGGTCCGACGAGGTCGAGGCCGGAGGCGACGATGAGCATGACCACGGCCAGCGCCACCTTCAGCCGGTAGGGCCGCAGGTATCGCAGGAGGCGGCGCATGAGGCGCGCGTCGTAGGCTTTGCCGAGAGCCTCCTCTTCGTGGAACTCGGCTTCGGGTGCTGGCTGCATGAGCGAAGGTAAGCAGACAACGGGAGCGTCGGAAAGAGGAGGCGCTGGGTGAGGGTTATGAATATCGAATAGAGAACATCGAATATCGAGTGTTGAAGTATACTTTCGACATTGGGTGTTCAAATGTTGGATATTGGCTATTCAAGAGCTTCCTATCTAGGGTAGAACGCAACGGCATGGACGACTGTATTCGCATAAAGGGCGCGTCCCAGCACAACCTAAAGGGGATAAACCTCGATATCCCGCACCGATCGTTTACGGTGGTGACGGGTCCATCGGGCTCTGGGAAGTCGTCGCTGGTATTCGACACTATCTTTGCCGAGGCTCAGCGTCGGTACGTGGAGTCGCTCTCCACCTACGCGAAGCAATTCCTCGAGCGCATGGAACGGCCGCATGTGGAGTCGGTGGAGGGGGTGAGCCCGGCCGTCGCGATTCAGCAGAAGAACCCCACCAAGACGAGCCGCTCGACGGTCGGTACGGCCACCGAGGTCTACGACTACCTGCGGTTGTTGTGGGCGCGCGTGGGTCGCACCTATTGCCCCGAATGCGAGCGAGAGGTCAAGCCGGACACGGTGCAAACGGCCGTGGATCGGGTGCGGTCGCTAGCCAAGGGGGCGCGGATCCAGATCACCTTCCCGCTACCGCTGTCCGGCGAGGTCTCCGACGAGCTGGTCGCGGAGAACTTGCGGGCCCTGGGGTTCATTCGCGTTCTGGCGGACGGCCGCGAGGTGTACCTGGGCGAACCCGGCGGCGAGGGGAGCGGGTCGGCTCCGTCGCTCACTGGGGCGGAGGAACTGCTGGTCGTGGTGGACCGGCTCAAGGTGGCCCGTGCGTCCGCGTCGCGTCTGGCCGATTCGTTGGGGACCGCATTCGTGGAAGGCGACGGCGAGGCGGTCGTGCTGACAGATGACGGGAAGCGGGGAGTAGAGCGGCTGGCCTTCACCGAGCGGTTCCGCTGCCCGACGTGCGGGCGATCGTTTCCCGAGCCGCGACCGACGCTGTTCTCGTTCAACAGTCCATTGGGCGCATGCGCGACCTGCAACGGGTTCGGAGCCACCCTGGACTTCGATCTCGACCTGGTGATTCCGGATCCCGAGCGCTCGCTGGACGATGGCGCCGTGGACCCTTGGACCAAGCCGCGCTACGAGGACCGGCGCTACCGGCTGCGTGAACTGGCGCGCAAGCACAAGGTCTCGATGCGCATCCCATGGCGCGATCTTCCGGAGCGGTTTCGGAGAATCGTCCTGCACGGTGAACGTGACTTCGAAGGCGTGCTGGAGCAACTCGAGCGGCTCAAGCAGACGAAGCGGTACAAGCAGTACATACGTGTGTTCGTTAGACAGTACCAGAGCGCGCAGCCGTGCGCGGATTGCGGCGGCAGTCGACTGCGGCCCGACGCATTGAACGTGAAAGTGGACGGGCGAACGATCGCCCAGGTGAGCGGGCTGCCGGTAGAGGAGCTGCGCCAGTGGCTAGAGCGACTGGCTTTGAGCGAGCACGAGACCGGCATCGCGGAGGTTATCATGCGCGAACTGAGAGCGCGCGTGGAATTCCTAGACGATGTCGGGTTGGGCTACCTGACGCTCGATCGTCAAGCTCGCACGCTCTCGGGTGGCGAGGCCCAACGCATCAATCTGGCGGACGCGCTGGGCAGCGCGCTGGTGGACGTCACGTACGTTCTGGACGAACCCTCCATCGGCCTCCATCCCCGTGATACGGGGCGGCTGTATCGATTGCTGGATCAACTGCGCGACCTTGGGAATACGGTACTGGTGGTCGAGCACGATCCCGCGGCCATCGAACGGGCGGACCACGTGGTCGAGTTGGGCCCTGCCAGCGGCGAGCACGGAGGCGATCTCGTCTACGAGGGCAGCCTCGAAGGGCTGCTTGCCTCGGAGACCTTGACCGGCGCCTACATATCGGGCCGCCAAGCGATCCCGACGCCGGCGCGCCGTCGCCGGGTGGACGGTCCGCGCCTAAAGCTGGAAGGCGCGCGCTTGCACAACTTGGACGCCGTGGATGTGAGCGTCCCGCTCGGTGCGCTCACGGTTGTGACGGGCGTCTCGGGAAGCGGCAAGTCGACGCTGGTTCACGACATTCTCTACCGAGCGTTGGAGCGGCGCATCGCGGGGCAGACGAGCGCCAAGCTGCACCTGGGCGAGCCCGTGGGAACCTACCGGGCGATCCGCGGGAGCGGTGCACTGTCGGGCGTCGTTCTTGTCGACCAGAGCCCGATCGGTCGCACGCCGCGCTCGAACGCGGTGACCTACCTGAAAGCGTACACGGAGATTCGTCGCATCTTTGCGGAGCAACCGGAGGCACGACGGCGGAAGCTCGGTCCCGGCGATTTCTCGTTCAATGTGGCCGGAGGTCGCTGCGAGGAGTGCGAGGGGGCCGGCCAGATCGAGGTAGAGATGCTCTTCTTGGCCGATGTCTTCGTGCCCTGCGACATGTGCGGTGGCCGGCGCTTCAAGCCGGAGATCCTGCAGGTTCGCTACCGGGGCTTGAGCGTCCACGACGTTCTGAGTCTTACGGTCGATGAGGCGATCCAGACCTTCATCAAAGAGGACAAGCTTGGCGAGATGTTGTGGCAGCTGCAGCGAGTAGGACTGGGCTATCTGCGATTGGGACAGCCTGCGACGACCCTCTCGGGCGGCGAGGCGCAGCGCCTGAAGCTGGCCCGAGAATTGGCGTCGGCGAACCGCCGGGCGGGCCACAAGCTCTACCTGTTGGACGAGCCGACTACCGGGCTGCACCTGCACGATGTGCAGAAGCTGTTGGACGTGCTGGATCAATTGATCGAGGCGGGCAACACGGTACTGGTCATCGAGCATCACCTCGACGTGATAAAGCAGGCGGACTGGATCATCGACATGGGGCCGGGCGCGGGCGTGCATGGCGGTGAGGTGGTGGCGATGGGCCCTCTGCCGGTCATCCTGGAGACGGAAGCGTCGCACACGGGCCGTTTCCTGCGACAGGTCTTGTCGAGCGGGACCACTGGAGACGGATCGTCCGAGAAAGTCGCATTGACGAAGTGAGCGACGCGCCACCGCTTTCCGTGCTGCTCCCCTGCCGCGACGCAGCAGATTACCTCCCGCAGGCGATCAACGGCCTCCGTATGCAGACCTTTCGCGACTTCGAGGTAGTCGCCATGAACGACGGTTCGGCCGACAACACGGCGGACCTTCTGGAACGCTGGGCGGCAAGGGACGATCGTGTCCGAGTCGTTCATCTGGAACGGGTCGGCCTGATGGCGGCGCTTCAGACGGGTGTTGGCTTGTGCCGGGGCGCGCTATTGGCGCGGGCCGATGCGGACGATGTGGCACACCCAAGCCGGTTCGCCGAGCAGGTCGAGTATCTGGATTCCCGACCTGAAGTGGCCGCGGTCGGAACTCAGGTCCGGTACTTTCCGTGGGGCGCCGTTGGATGGGGGGCGCGTCGGTACCAGGCCTGGCTGAACGAATTGACGGAGCCTGAGATAGTGGCTCGAGACGCGTTCGTCGAGTGTCCCATAGCTCATCCTACATTGATGGTTCGGCGCTATGCCTTCGAGAAGATCGGGGGATACCAGACGAAGGCCTGGCCGGAGGACTATGACCTGGTCTTGCGGCTCCATACGTCCGGGGCCCGGCTCGCGAACGTGCCGCGCGTCCTGCACTTCTGGCGTGAGGGCAGCCATCGAATGTCGCGCTCCGATCCCCGTTACGCGCCGGATGCCTTCCGCCGCTGCAAGGTCCACTACCTGCGCCTCAGCTTGCTTGACGGGCGAGATTCGGTGCGCGTGTGGGGGGCAGGGCGCGTGGGCAAAGACTTCGCTCGCGCCTTGGCCGAAGACGGGATCCAGGTCCGCGGCTTCTTCGACATCGATCCGAGACGGATCGGCCAGAAAATCTACGGAGTGCCTGTGGAAGATGCAGAGGCGATCGCCCGCTTCCGGGACGTCTACCTGCTCGTGGCGGTGGGGGCGGCTGGGGCCCGTGCTCTGATCCGGGAGCAGCTGACGCAAGCGGGCCTCGAAGAGCCGAAGGACTACTGCTGTGTGGCATAGCAGGCTCAGATTTAGGTGCCGCGGTGCTCTGGAACCCACCCCGCAAAAAGCATAGATTCAAGGCGGCCGAGAGGCCCATTTCCAGCCTAGGGGATTGTGAGATGAAATACCTGACTGCCCTGTTCGCAGCGGCGGCTATCGTAGGTCTAGCGAGCTGTGGATCGGGGGTCTCGCTGCCCCCCGTTTCGCCCGACGATGTCGAGGTTTTCATGGTCGGCGCTTTCCCAACGGAGGGTTACAGGGTAATGGCGCGGCTGGCCGAGAGCATGGACCTGAACACGCCTGACGAAGAGATGATCGAGGTGGTGAAGGTCAAGGCCGCGGAGATGGGTGCCGACGCGTTGATCATCGATTCGCTTCGCCGTACCACGGAGGGCGGAGTCGAGACCGATCTACGCCAGGAGCAACGGAAGATCATCGAGGCGAGGGCGGTCTACTTCCCGGCCAGGCATCCCGAGCTTCAGCGGTAGCAGGCGAGCGTCGTTTCTAGCCGCATAGACTGAGAGAGGCGGACAGCCGGAGGGCCCATAGGTCCTGTCGGTGGGGGCGCGGGTATTCACCACTGTTGCCCTCTCGCCTTCTTTGGCAGGAGCTGCAAAGGACGAAGCAGGAAGGAGGCTTTCTAATGAAGTTGACGGCGGTTGTGATTCTGACAGTTGCGTGTGCGGTCCTTGCAGGCTGCTCAAAGACTCAACTACCTCGGGTGACTCCGGACGAGGTGGCTGTGTACATGCCCGACGACGACGTGCCGAAGGGGTTCAGGGTGCTGAAATCGATCAAGACCCAAATGGACGTGGAGACGGCGGACAGCGTTATGGTCGCTCTGGCGCGGGCTGAGGCCGCTTCAGTAGGAGCAGACGCTCTAGTGATCAGGGAGCTGCGCGAGTACCAGGAAGGGCGCATGGACATGAGGAGCGGATACCCCGTTCGCTTGAAGCGCCTGCTGGGTGACGCGGTCTACTATCCGGATCGGCATCAGTAGGAAGGTTGTGAGGCCATAGATGGCAGAGAACGGGTTCGAAGAGAAAGTTGTAGCGCGGTTCCTAGAAGACGAGATGCGCGAGTCGTTCATCGACTATTCGATGAGCGTCATCGTGCAGCGGGCTCTTCCGGACGTGCGCGACGGGTTGAAGCCAGTGCACCGCCGGATCCTGTACGCGATGCACGAACTGGGACTGGCACCGAACCGGCCGCACAAGAAGAGCGCGACCGTCGTAGGTGAGGTTCTGGGGAAGTATCACCCGCACGGTGACATGGCGGTCTACGACGCGCTGGTACGAATGGTCCAAGACTTCTCGCTGCGCTACCCCTTGGTGAACGGCCAGGGCAACTTCGGGTCGATCGACGGCGATAGTGCCGCGGCGTACCGGTATACCGAGGCACGGCTTGGCGCCATTGCGGTCGAGCTACTGGCGGACATCGAAAAGGAGACGGTGGATTTCGTCCCCAATTTCGATGAGCGGATCCAAGAACCGACGGTTTTGCCTTCGAGGTTTCCGAACCTGTTGGTGAACGGCTCTGCGGGGATCGCGGTGGGGATGGCGACGAACATCCCGCCGCACAATCTGCGCGAGGTGGTGGAGGCGGCGAAACATCTGATCAACCAGCCGAAAGCAACGCCGCCCGACCTGATGAAGTACGTCAAGGGGCCGGATTTCCCGACGGGCGCGGTTGTGCACGGGTACGGGGGAATCCAGGAGGCCTACAAGACGGGCCGGGGCCGAATCGTCGTGCGAGCGCGAGCTGAGATCGAAGAGTCCAAGCCCGGCCACGAGAGGATCCTGATCACGGAAATTCCGTTCATGGTCAACAAGACTCGGCTGATCGAGCAGATCGCCGAGCTGGCGCGGGAGCGTAGGGTCGAAGGGATCAGCGATCTACGGGACGAGAGTGATCGGGAAGGGATGCGCATCGTGGTGGAGCTGAAGCGTGATGCGAACCCGCAGATCGTCCTGAACCGCCTGTACAAGCACACGCAGATGCAGTCCACATTCGGCGCCATCATGCTGGCGCTTGTGAACGGTGTGCCGAAGATCATGGACCTCAAGGAGATGATCCAGCATTTCGTGGATCATCGTCATGAGATTGTGGTTCGGCGCAGCAAACGCGATCTGCGGGTGGCCGAGGAACGCGAGCATATCCTGGTCGGCCTGAAGAAGGCGGTCGACAACATCGACGCGGTGGTCGAGATCATCAAGAAGGCGAAGGACCCGGAGGAGGCGGGCAAGAAGCTACGCCGGCGCTTCAAGCTAACAGAGCGGCAGGCGGAGGCGATCTTGAACATGCGTCTGGCGCGCCTGACCGGGCTCGAGGTGGAAAAGCTGAAAGCCGAGATGAAAGAAGTCCGGGCTCAGATCAAGAGTCTAAAGGCGATCCTGGCCTCGAAAGCGCGGCGGATGGCGATCATCAAGAAGGAGCTGGATGATCTCGCGGAGAAGTACGGAGACGAGCGTCGCACGGAAATCGCCGGCGAGGTGACGGACTTCTCGCTGGAGGACCTGATCGCCGAGGAAGAGATGGTGGTCACGGTTTCACACGAGGGGTATATCAAGCGGATGCCCGTGGACACGTACCGCCGCCAGCGCAGGGGCGGCCGCGGCATCTCCGGGATGACCACGAAGGAAGCGGACTGGGTAGAGAAGCTGTTCATAGCGTCCACGCACGACTTCATACTCTTCTTCACAGCGCGTGGCCGGGTGCATTGGCTCAAGGTGCACCAGGTTCCGCAGACGAGCCGAACGGCGCGGGGACGACCGATCGTGAACCTGATCCGGGTCGACAAGGATGACCGCGTGACGGCGATGGTGCCGGTGCGAGAGTTCACCGAGGATGTGTACCTGCTCTTTGCCACGCGCAAGGGCATTGTGAAGAAGACATCGCTCGCCGCGTACCGAAACATCCGTTCGAGCGGCATCAACGCGATCGCCGTAGTCGGCGACGACGAGCTGATGGACGTGCGCGTGACGAGGGAAGGCGATGAGGTGGTGCTGGCGACGCGTCGCGGCAAGGCGATCCGTTTCCATGAGAGCGATGTCCGTCCCATGGGCCGGGTGGCGAGGGGCGTGAAGGGCATCGTCTTGGGCCGTGGCGACCGCGTGATCGGCCTGGTCGTGGTTCGTGACGAGGCTGCCCTGCTGGTTGTGACCGAGAAGGGTAAGGGCAAACGGACCCAGATCTCGGAGTACCGAATGCAGCGGCGCGGCGGGAAGGGCGTGATCAATGTCCGGTTGTCGGGGAAGACTGGCTCGGTCGTCGCGATCAAGGAGGTCAGCGATGGTGACGAGCTTGTCTTGATCACGCGGAAGGGGATCGTGAACCGGCAGCGAGTGGCGGAGATAAGGGAGACCGGCCGAAACGCCCAGGGCGTGCGCCTGATCAGTCTGGATGCCGGTGATCAGGTGGTGGACGTGACGCTGGTGGTCTCCGAGAAAGAGGAGCGCGAACTCGCCGAGGCGAAGTAGGGTCGAGCGAGGGGGTGTCGTGGGCCCAAGTTGTGACAAGAAGTTGACTTAGGGGCCTTTTCTGGCCACATTTACGCCCTCGCCACCTCCCCCACCGGCGGTTTTAACCAGCCCAGCGCATGAGTGTTTTCGAGCCGTTAGGAAACGAGCAGTGTATCACGCTTGACGAAGTCCGAGCAGCGGCGGATCGGGTCGCCGGCGTCGCCTGGCGAACGCCGTTGCTGGCGGAGGTGTCCGGCGGGCTGGCCGGCGCGGCTCGAGTCAGACTGAAGTGTGAGAACCTGCAGCGCGGAGGCGCTTTCAAGCTGCGGGGAGCATACAACTTCATCGCCGGACTGCAGGAGGAGGAACGGTCACGCGGGGTGATCACTTACTCCTCGGGGAACCATGGCCGGGCGGTGGCGTTGGCCGCGCGAGAGATTGGGGTTGCGGCGGTCGTCGTGGTGCCCGTGGATGCCCCGAAAGTGAAGGTCGAAGGTATCATGCGCCTCGGGGCCGAGGTCTTCTACGAGGGCACGACGTCGGTGGAGCGAAAACGCCGGGCAGAGGAGATCGCCGGTGAGCGACGCATGGTGATCGTTCCGCCGTTCGATCACCGACAGATAATCGCCGGTCAGGGAACGGTGGGGATGGAGATCGTCGACGACTGGCCGGTAGTCCAGAGGGTCGTGGTTCCGGTGGGTGGCGGGGGCCTGCTGTCGGGAGTGGCGGCGGCGGTTCGAGCGCTTGCGCCGGAGGCCGAGGTTTTCGGCGTGGAGCCCAGCGGAGCGGCTTCGATGCACAGGTCACTGGAAGCCGGTCAGCCGGTCGAGCTGGAAACGGTGGCTAGCGTAGCGGACGGCCTCAAGCCCGTACGGCCGGGAGACCTGACGTTCGCTCATGCCAGCGCGCTGGTGAAGCAGATCGTGCTAGTGGAGGACGATGAGATCTTGAGGGCGTTGGCGTGGTGCGCCGAAGAGTGCCGGTTGCTGGTGGAACCCAGCGGTGCCGCCGGGGTGGCGGCGTTGATGGCGGGCCGGTTGCCGGGGCCCGAGGGCGCCCCGACAGCGGTCGTCCTCTCGGGTGGAAACGTCGACCCCGTCAGCTGGGGTAACTGGGTGAAGGAGTATGGGAACGTGTCAGCTGGGGTAGAATGAGCGACAGGGGATTCGTTCTAATCGGCGCGAACGGTGCGGAGGCACTGGCGGGGCTGGATGAGGCGCTGGTAGCTGCGGGGTATTCCGTTCGGAGCGTGGGCGATGCGACGACTCTGATGAGCTACATCGCCAGCCAGAACCCCGATCTGGTCGTCATCGACGAATCGGTCACGGAGATGGCGCCGCTGGAGATAGTCAAGCACGTGCGCCACCGGGTGGGCTCGAGGGATACTCCGCTTCTGATCACTTCGTCACAGGCTCAGGGCGATGACGCTGCTGCGGCCATTCGGGCGGGTGTGACCGACTACATCCGCAAGCCGTTTGAACACAGCGAGGTCATCGCTCGGATCACGTCACAGGTCGAGCGAGGACGCATGATCCGCGATGCGCGCCGCGAGGCCGATACCCAGAGCATCGTTCTCGAAGTCATCCGTGACGTTACGGCGAGCATATCCAGCGAGGAGATCTACGACATTCTGGTTCGCCGTGTATCCAGGCTGTTCGAGATCCGCCGCTGCTCGATGATCGTGGTGGAGGAAGGCGGTGAGCGCGGCACGGTGGTGGCAGCCCACGACGACGCGAGCATCAGTTCTCTACCGCTGGACCTGAGCCGCTATCCGGAAATTCGCATGGCGGTGGAGACCGGAGCGCCGGTTTTGGTGCGTGACCTCAAGGCGTCGGCGCTGTTCGAGCAGATTCGTCCGCTGTGGGAGTCGGAGAAGATCCAAGTGGACGTTCAGTCGATCGTGACCATCCCGTTCACGTTCGATCAGGGACGCTCGGGTGTTTTCTTCCTCCGCTCTACGTCCGACGAGCGGAGGCTGGACGAAGAGTCCGTAAGGCTGACGTCGGCGATCGCTCAGGGTGCGGTCCGAGCGCTGAACCGCGCTGCGATGTTCGAAAGCGTTCTTTCGCACCAGGAGCAATTGGAAGCGCTGGCGAAGCTGGATGAGCTGACAGGCTGTCTGTCGCGCCGCTACTTGATGGAGCGATTGGAGAACGAGCTGGAACGCGCGGCGCGATACAACCGCCTGCTAGGGCTCGTGATGTTCGATATCGACGACTTCAAGAATCTGAACGACACGCACGGGCATACGACGGGTGATGCGGCGTTGCGGTCTGTGGGCGAGGTGCTCCAACACTCGCTGCGGACGGCGGACTTCGTTGGCCGGTACGGCGGCGATGAGTTCCTGTTGGTACTGCCCGAGACCAGTGTTCACGGCACGCACCAGCTTGCCGAACGGATTCGAACGAGCGTCTCGAGTCGGGAGTTCGAGTTTCGCGGGGGCCCGCTGAATCTGACGGTCAGCGGCGGCGTAGCGGGCTTCCCGGAAGCGGGTGTGGTGACTGCGGAAGACCTGATCGACCGGGCCGACCAAGCGCTCTACCGAGCAAAGGCTGCGGGCCGGAACAGGGTGATCATCTTCGCCACCGACTCACGCGCGACCATGGGCAACGCGGCGAACGCTTCCAATGGGATGACCGGGAGCGGCGACTCGGAGACCTAGCGAGCTTCACCTAAGAGATTTTGAGATCCCCGCCTCTCTCCAACGCGACCCTGACGGCAGTCCCAGGGCTAGCCGTGGGTCACGCCAGCGATCGTGAAGCGGCCACAGGTTGCACCGTCGTGCTGGGCCCGTTTCGGGCGGCCGTGGACATCCGTG
Source organism: Gemmatimonadota bacterium (assembly GCA_039588015.1). Taxonomy (GTDB): domain Bacteria; phylum Gemmatimonadota; class Gemmatimonadetes; order Palauibacterales; family KS3-K002; genus JASFMO01. The sequence goes on from JBDHAS010000039.1 coordinate 23,895, forward strand.
GACTGGCGAGCGGGACGCGTCAACTCGATTCGCTTTCGCCCAACCACATCGCAGGCAAGTGCGATGCGCTGTTGCTGACGGGAGGATCCGCACACGGATTAGCGGCGGCGGACGGCGTGTCGCGTTGGCTCGAGGAGCGGGGGCATGGCTTCCCTACGGACGCCGGCCGTGTGCCGATCGTGCCTAGCGCTGTGATCTTCGATCTGGGCGAAGGGGACGCCGCTGCGAGGCCGGACGCAGCGACGGGTCGCCAGGCGTGCGAGGCGGCTGACCGCTCGCCGGTGGAACAAGGCCGGGTGGGAGCCGGGACCGGGGCCACGGTAGGCAAGCTGCTCGGTCGGGCCAGCGCGATGCCGGGCGGATTGGGTAGCTACGCGACCGAGGACGAAGGCTTCACCGTGGCCGCGCTCGCCGTGGTGAACGCGTTCGGCGATGTGCTCGACGTCCGCGGTAACATCATAGCAGGGGCGCGTAGCGAGGACGGCGATTACCTCGACACGGCGGCGTACATCCGAGAGCACGGCGCAGCAAGCAATGAATGCCATCGTGCGCCGAACGTCTCCGGCAAACACACAATTCGACGGCGACCTCGTCTTCGCCTGCTCGACGGGACAAAAGCCTGGCAGTGCGTCTCCGGTAGAGGTGCTGCGGGTCGGGTTGTGTGCCGAGTGGGCGCTGGCACAAGCGATCGAGCGCGCCGTCCAAGCGCGCTGAGGCTGGCATTGGGCCTTATCAGGGGCCAGATTAAACGGTTGGCGAGTTGTAAGGGGACCTAACGAGGAGGGGGAGACGAGCCAGAAGCGGCACGTGTTCTTCGATATCGACGGCACGCTATTGCTGACCGACGGCGCCGGCCGCGCTGCGCTCGAGACCGCCTTGGTGACGGTCTATGGGACGAGTGGCCGGCTGGAAGGATACACGTTCCACGGAAAGACGGACCCGCTGATCATCATAGAGCTGATGGCTAGTGCTGGCCTGGAGGCCGCCCAGGTCCGGGAACGGATGCCGTCGATGTGGCCGGTCTATCTCGAGGCGCTCGAGGGCGAGCTCGAGGTGAGACGGGCGGAGGGTCGCATCACGCTGCTGCCGGGCATCGCCGAGCTACTGGAGACGTTGGAGGGCATGGCGGACATCTCTCTTGGCCTACTGACCGGCAATATCGAGGAAGCGGCGAAACTGAAACTTGCCTCTGCGGGTGTGACGACGCGATTCGACGTCTGCGCGTACGCTTCGGATGCCCAAGTACGCTCGGAGATCGCGCGGATCGCGCTGGAGCGGAGCATGGCTCGAGCCGGCGGGGCCGAGCCGATGGCGGTGGTGGTCATAGGTGACACGCCGGAGGACATCGCCTGCGCGCGCGTGATGAACGCGCGATCTGTAGCGGTGGCCACGGGCAGACACCAGGTGGCGGAGCTAGAGGCAGCCGGCGCGGACTATGTGTTTAGCGACTTCAGTGATACGGAGGCAGTCCTGAGCAGCATACTGTCGCCGTTGGCGGCCGATGGCGCCTACGATGGCGCGCCGGGGATTGGCGGGACTCAATGACGTACGAGGGCAGATTCGATGTCGTAATCGAGGGGGTCGGTGCGGAGCGGGGTGCCCGGGTGATGACCGCCCAGGAAGGGCTGTACGTCGCCCAGCACCAGGTCCCCTACTCGACGTTGCTGGGCGTAGCGTTGCGCGGTTCGATCCTGCTCGTCGTTGGCACACAGGCAGCGATCGCGCTGCGGGGCAGTCACGAGGGGTTGGCGACGCTTGCGGCCGAGTTGCGGAACCGTGCAGATCTGGACCACCTGGCGCTGGCGGACAGGCAGTCCCTCGTGGGAGAGCGTGTAGTGTTCGCGACGCCGGTCGCTATGTCCGGGCTTATGGAGATGGAGCGCTTCAAAGGGCTCGCGTTGGCTGTCGTGACCGATACGGCCTTTCACGTCTTCGAGAGGGGTGGCCGGCACTTCCGTACGTCTTGGGACATGATGACGAAGGTCGATGTGGCGAAGGCCAAGTTCGGGCGGCTGTTGCGCATCGGGAGCGGTTCCACGCAGCTGGAGGTTCTGTACCTGACGGACGCACAGATCCAGACGATCCGCGGCCTCGCCTCCAGGCATTCGAGCAAGGTTCTCGGCGTCGCGGCGCCCGAGGATACAACGACCCCTGCAACAGAGGGAGTGGAAGCAAGAGAGGCGCCGGTAGCGAGGCAGAAGGCCACCAGACAGGAGGCACCGCCGGCCAAAGACCTCACGCGGCGGTTCTCCATACCGGAGTTCGAGGCGTCCTTGGGGGCCATCGGGAGCGGAGCGGATCGTCCGCTGGGCGCGGCCGTCGAGCGCCTGCAGATGTCGTCGCTACTGCCGGTTGGATTCATGGAGGAACATTTGAGGGAGCTGCGCACTATCTATGACGGTGCGCTTCTGAGGGCTAAACGTGAGGCTGCCTCTGCGGGGAATCTGTTCGAGGCAGCGGCGGCGCTTGATGGGCAGCGTCTGTGGCAGGAAGTCCAGAGCAGTGTCGGCGTCGTCGCGGACGCCACTCGCCGGGCATTCGAGCGCCAGACGCGCCGCGTGGCGGCGAACCGGCGGATTGCCTGGCGCCAGGCGAACCGGAAGTACATGCCCTCGGCAAAAGAGAGGGACGGCATCGCGCAGCGATTCAGGCGTGGAGTGGCGGAGCTGGAAGGCACGCTGAACAAAGTCTCTGCGTCGGCATCTCGCTTGAAGCCGGCGGCTGAGAAGAACGGCGCGGCGCTGGAAAAGGCGTACGAGCACTGGCATGAGATGTTGCGCGAACTCGACCAGGCCTATGCTACCAGTTGGGCCGAGTTGAGCCGTGAGATCGTGCACGTGTGGCAGGATGGTCTGCTCCCGAGGTTGGCGAGGCTTGGAGGTGAGAGGCGAAGGCTATTGCCGCGACCGATCAAGATCGGATTCTATTTCGTGTTCTTTGTGATCGTGGCGGCTGTGGTGTACCTCGCCCTTACGGGCCAACTCGGGCAGGTAATCCAGTTCGAGTGACAACAAAAAGTCGGTATGAGGAGGCTTAGCTAATGGCGGGCTCACAGGCCAAGTTTTACGGCGCGTTGGTGCTCATGGTCATCGTAGGGGCGGCGCTGATCGGCTACGTGGTGGTGAACGATCGGCGCCAGACAGCCGATCTGCAAACCGGCTCCGTGGTTGCAGTCCCTGAAGGCGAGTTGGTCTCGGAGGAGGTCGGCGTTTCGATTGGAGAGGCGGACGCGCCGGTAGTGATTGAGGAGTACGCCGATTACCTCTGTCCTTACTGTGGCATGGTGGCGAGTCTGACCATTCCGCAAATCATGGAACGCTACGTTCAGACGGGGAAGGCTCGGTTCGTGTTCTTCGACTTGCCTGTCCATCAGGGCGACAAAGCGCTGATGGCAGCGGAGGCGGCGCGTTGCGCGGGCGAGCAGGGTGCGTTCTGGGCCATGAACAAGGTATTGATGACGCGGATGCGCGAGTGGGGCGAGCAGCGCGATCCACGAGGCTCGTTCGAGGATTATGCGGACGCACTCGGGTTGGACGGCGAAGCCGTCCGTGAGTGCGTCGATGCGCAAAAGTACCGGCAGGTTGTGATAACGAGCCAGATGCGGGCTCATCAACTGGGACTCAATTCCACACCGACCTTCATAATCAACGGGCGCCGCGTGACCGAGGCGATGGGCTTCGACCAGATGGCGGCCATTATAGAAGCGGAACTAGCGAAGCAATGAACCGGCGGCGGGCGATAGCGGTCCTGGCGCTACTTGGCGTTCTGGATTCGGTATATCTGCTGCTGGCCAAGCTCGGCCTCATAGGCGGTCTCTCCTGCACCATCTCGCGCGGTTGCGACCTGGTGAATTCCTCCTCCTACTCGGAGTTCTTGGGCTTGCCGGTGTCGGCGATCGGGCTGGCAGGTTACTTGGCGCTTTTTGTGCTCGCGATCGTTGGAATCCAGCCCAAGTGGTTAAATGATCCGCTGCCGGACAGACTGATCAGCCTTCTATCTGGCCTGGCGGTGATCTTCACGCTGTACCTGACCTACGCCGAGGTCTTCATCTTGGGCGCGATCTGCCAGTGGTGTGTCGTGTCCCAGATCGTGATCATCGCCATACTGATCTTGTCGCTGCTGGGATCGAGAGGCGTTGCCGGGTCAGGCGTAGGGGCGGGAGCGGCGTCGGATACGTAGCCGATGATGAAAAGGGCGACCTCGTCTTGTCGCCCTTTCTTCCATCAGCGTTCAGCTCGCCTTACTCAGCTGGGAGCCCAAAACCCTTCGAGCGCCTGTCCATCCGGCGACTGACGGAGTTTCTCGAACGCGCGGTTGCGGATCTGACGGATCCGTTCGCGGGTGACACCGAGGAGCGAACCAATCTCCTCGAGGGTCATTTCCTCGCCGTCGTCGAGCCCGTAGTAGAGGACAAGAATCTTCCGCTCGCGCTCGGTCAAGTACTTCTCGAACATATTCTGCAGAAACTGACGGCGAGCCTGGAATTCGACCTCGTCCTGGATGTCCTCGTCCTCGAGCCCGGAAAAGCGCTCGCCGAAGGAAGCGCTGTCGCGGTCGGAGCGGTCGAGCGGCGCATCGAGGCTGAGCTCGGCCGAGGCGACCCGGCGCAAGGCTCGGATCGTCTGTACCGGCTCGCCCATGCGGTCTGCGATCTCCCGATCGGTCGGGGTTCGGCCCAACTGCTGCGTCAACGCCGTCTCGGTCCTCGAGAGCTTGACGAGATTGGAGTTCTGGTTCAGCGGGATCCGAACGGATCGGGTCTGTTCCGCGAGCGCCTGGAGGACCGTCTGGCGAATCCACCAGACGGCGTAGGAGATGAACTTGACCCCCTTATCCGGGTCGAACTTCTTCACCGCCTTGAGTAAGCCCTCGTTGCCGATGCAGACTAGCTCGGCAAGGTTGAGCCCGCGGCCCTGATACTTCTTCACGTAGGAGATGACGAACCTGAGGTTCGCCGTCACCAAACGCTCAGCCGAATCCCTATCTCCAGTGCGAGCGCGTCGGGCGATCCGGCGCTCCGTCTCGGCGTCCTCGATGAGGGGGTACTTCTCGACGTCCTGGAGGTACTGGTCGAACGAGTCTAAGGCCTTGGAGCTGAAGAACATGCTCACTCCGCTTTGACTCCGACAAGGTGGAGGTTAAGATTCCAGTGACAAAAAAGGCGAGAACCGCGGAGCGGTCTCGCAGAGAGTTCGCTGCACGCCCGAGCGCCAAGCTCCTCGCCAACTAGCCCGCCCCTAACGAAACCAGCGGCGGGAACGGACGGTCTCAAGACGTTGGTAAGCAAGACTGTTCAGTATAACACCCTACCCGCCGTGCGTAAACCCCGAATAGAAGGCGAATAGTAGAGTAAATCACGGAACAACGGTCGCAGCGAGGACTACAGTTGTTTGTATAAACCCCGCTATGCCGTTAGAGTTCCGTGCTTTGTGAGGATTTGCTGGCCGCCTGAAGTTCTGTCAGAATGGCGGGTCCTGGCGGCGCGTCGGGGCCCAAGCAGAGCACTAAGGATACCGGCGCTTCGACCTCCACGGTCTCGACTAGTGGCCGGTGGTCGGCCTGGCCTCTGCTTGCGGCCAGGCGGGTCACCCGAGGCCGGAATCGGTGGCGATGAACGAAAATCACCGGTTTCTCGGCCATCACGAAAAGGCGCCCGCGATGATAACTCCAGCGGGGGCCGAATCTGGCCAGGGTTACCCGAGCGTGGCGGACCGGGCCGGTGAAGTCTCCGAATTCGGCATCAAGGAGACGCCGGAGCCTTCTGGGGAGCCCTTCGGGTCCTGTTTTCCACTCGTGAAGGTGGTCCGGCCGGGTGAGAACGTAAATGACGGAACTGAGGGCCAGCGCCGCCGCGCCCCAAAGGCGGTCCGAGCTTGCGAGGGTTGCGAGGAGGAGGACGGCGGCGACGGAAGCGGCGAAGCTCGGCTCCGCGAACGCTAGCACGCCGATCGCGGCTGCCGAAAATAGTCTCACGGTAGTGAACCCGTGGAGCCAGGCTGCGGGACCGGCGGTGCGATCGGAGGTGCGCGTCGCGAAGACGGAGATGTGAACGAGGAGCCCGATCACAAGGGCTGCCAGGCTGCCGAGCCACTGTTCACCCTGCGGGGCCAGTGCCAGGATGGCGGACGCGAGGAGAAACGCCGACAGCGGCCGGACGATCGTGTGGACTGCGTTCCAGACGATGTCGGCCAGGCGGAAGTGCGAGAGGAGGCCGTCAACGATGGTTAGCGCGCCGAGCGTGCTCCACAGCAGAGGCGTGGCCAAGCCGGCCAGCGAGGGCGGCAGGTCGACGAACTGGAGGTAACCGGACAGGCCGACGGCGGCGAGGGCACCGTAGGGGCTGAGGCCGATTGCGACCGCGCCGGCGAGCAGGGTGAGCGCAACGTCGGCTGGCATGGCGATCAGGACGCTCGGGTCGGATTCAGCGAATACGGCCCGCTCACTTGCCTGCCTCTTCTATTGCAGTGCGGATCTCTTGTCGCAACGCTTCGTAGGTCTCGAACCCTGCGATGGGCTTGCCGTTCAGGGCAATGGTGGGGGTACCGGTAACACCGGCCGCGAGGGCCATGCGCAGATCAGCTTCCACTGCGGCGTGGGCCTCTTCGGAACGGAAACACTTCGCGAAGGCATCGCGCTCCATGCCGAGGTTCTCTGCGTAGGCGCTCCAGAGATCGTCGGTGACCGTATCTCTGGACCACTCGGGTTGGCGGACGAACAGATAGTCGTGGTAGGCCCAGAAGCGGCCGGACAGGCCGGCACAGTGGGCGGCCTTCGCCGTGGCGACGGCGTTTCTGTGACTCGCGGCCAGCGGAAAGAAGACGTAACGCAGCCGCAGCTGGCCGGTGTGCACGAACTCGGCAACGATGGCTGGGACCGCCGCGAGCGCGAAATTCCGGCAGAAGGGGCACTCGAAGTCGGAGAATATCGCCATCTCGACCGGCGCCTCGGCGGAGCCCATGACGCGGTAGTCGTCAGAGGCTTGCGGCCGCGCCGTCGTCACCCACGGGCCGGATGTAAGCGCTGCGATCGCAATCAGGAACGTTTTGCTGGGTACCAAGATCCCTCGAGCTCAAATCGTGGTCAGGGCGTCTGAAGGTGTGGGCGGTCCTGTGTTCAGCGCAAGGGAGTTCGCCGTGTTTGGTGACTTTGGGCGCGAAGGGCGCGAGCGCGCGGCAAGTCGTGCTCGTTGACCGGCGGTGGTGGAAAGCGGCCCGCATCGAGTTCGTCTATGATGCGCTGGAGCTCCTTTCGGGCGCGGCATGCCGTTGCCGGGTCGATCCAGCGGTTGTCGACGGCCTCGTCGAACTCGTCCTGGTCGAGCACCTGATAGCTTCCGTGCGGGTCGATCCAAATGTCCAGGCAGAGGTCATACATTTCCCAGGCACGTTCGCTGAGGTCGGGCGGCAGGATCAGGTTCACGTAGTAGCCGGTAAAGGTGCCGTCCTTGAGGTGAAAGCGGCCGATATCGTACCAGGCGTCTGGAAAGACGAACCAGAGGATGGGCGCTCCCGGCTCGTAGATAACGCGGTCACC
>JBDHAS010000040.1:0-23574 GCA_039588015.1 Gemmatimonadota bacterium
GACCAGCCAGATGTTGAAGTTGCCGTCGCGATCGCTGATGAACGCGATGGAACTTCCGTCGGGACTGTACCTGGGCTGCATCGCGAACGCGGGTCCGCCGAGGATCCGAGTCGCCCGCCCGCCCTCGAACGGCATCGTGTAGAGATCGCCGAGAAGGTCGAAAACGATCGTGCCGCCGTCGGGACTCACGTCCACGTTCATCCACGTGGCCTCGGACACCTCGTAGGCCACCGTTGACGACGGGCCCAGGGACGCTGTGACATCCCACTTTTCGGACTGCTTCTCCTCTGTCTCCTGTGCCGCTCCGGGCACGGATACGGCGCACAGGAGGGACGCGACGACTAGCGAGCGCGATGAGATCATTGTACACCTCTCTGAGCTGGCATTTGCGATTGGACGCCTAGCCATGTGGATTCACGGGACCTGACGCAACATGCCGCTCGTTAGGTACGGCACTGGCTAACCGTAGAATTTCCAATGACCTAGGTCATTCGCGGATCCATCCATCATTGCTCGGGGCGCAGGAGCGGGACATATTCCGAAGGTTTTTCCCGTAGGCGTTGCGGCGCCGAACGAGCTCATCGACCAGGGACCATGTCTAGTTTCCGGAAGCTCATTCACGAGGCTCATCGACGCTCGCTCTGGCAAGTGCTCGGCATTTACCTCGTGAGCGCGTGGATCGCCTACGAGGTGGTTCAGAGCCTCACCGAGGGTCTGGGCTTGCCGGAGTGGTTCCCCGGCTTTGCGGTCGTCCTGTTCATCATCGGCCTGCCGGTCGTGCTGGCGACGGCGTTCGTGCAAGAGGGGATCAGGCCCGAGAGCGCGCGGGCGGAGACGGTGCCCGCCCAGGCTGACAAGCTGGCACCGAAGAGCCACGTGAGCGGAGCGCGGCGGCTCCTGACCTGGAAGAACGCGATCGCCGGCGGCGTGCTGGCCATGGCCCTTTGGGGCGTGGTGGCAACGGGCTGGTTTCTATTGGGGCGAGGGGATCGGCCGGGAGACGACCCGGCGATAGCCGCCGACCCCAACGTGGTCGCCGTGCTTCCCTTCAGGGTGGCAGGCGCCGATCCGGCGCTTCACTATCTGCGCGAAGGGATGCTCGACCTGCTGGCGGCGAAGCTGACCGGCGAGGGCGGCCCTCGCGCCGTCGACCCGCGTGCGGTGATGAGCGCCTGGAATCGTGCCGCGGAGTCGAGCGAGGTCGATCCGAGCGACGAGGAGGCGCGAAGGTTGGGACGTGATCTTGGCGCCGCCCACGTGCTGCTGGGGGGCGTGGTGGGGACCGCGGGTCGGGTCGTGATCAACGCGGCGCTGGCCGCTGTAGACGGGGAAGCCGTGATCGCCCAGGCAAGCGTGGAAGGGCCGGCGGACAGCCTGACTGCGCTGGTCGACGAGCTGACGGCTCAGCTTCTGGCGCGGGAAGCCGGCGAAGCCCCGCAACGTCTCGCCGCGCTAACCAGCACCTCGCTGCCGGCTCTGCGCGCCTATCTGGAGGGACAGGCGACCTACCGGGAAGGCCGTTATCTGGAGGCCGAACAGCGCTTCCGCGCGGCGCTTGAGATCGATTCAAAGTTCGCACTGGCCGCCCTCGGCTATGTCGCCGCAAGGTACTGGACGGTGAACGGCTTCGATCCCGAAGGTCTGCGGATGGCCTGGAACCACAGGGAGCGTCTCAGCCAACGCGACCTCGCTCTGCTTATCGGCCTTGTCGGCCCCGACTATCCCCGGGCGTCGTCCTGGTCCGTGAAGTTCAACGCGCTGCAGCGGGCCGTCGAATCGTCGCCCGACCGGCCCGAAGGATGGTATTGGTTGGGCGAGCAGTACTACCACCTTGGCCCCAATATGGGGGTCGCCGCGGCGCACGACCGTGCGGGCGAAGCCCTTCAAAGAGCCGTCGAGCTCGACTCGAGCTTCTCGGGCCCGCTCTCGCATCTCATTGACTTGTCGATCATGCGGGGCGATCGCTCGGCACAAGGCGGCTGGCTGGAGCGATACCTGGAAGTCAACCCGACCGGCGAGTTCCGCAACTACGAGCTCTGGCAAAGCGCCCTCGCGTTCGGCGAAGCCGGCACCCTCGACTCGGTTCGGGCGCTCTTCCCCGAGATGACCACGATCGCGCTGCGGGCGGTCGTGCGGACGACCCAGCTCAAGGGTTTTCCCACCGAGGACGCCGAGGAAGCGGCGCGGCTGCTGCGCGAGCGGTCCGGCACCCCGTCGGAGCGCGTCGCGACGTTGGCGCTGCTACACGACTACGCGCTGGACCGGGGTCGGCCTTCCGAGGCCTTGGCCACCATGGAGACGTTCCAACAGCTCGTGCCCGGTAACGCGTACCACCGGGTGCTAGTCTTCGACGCCCTCTACGGAGGGGGCGACACCACGGCGGCTTTGGCGGCGGCCAACGAGCTGGAGACTACCGCCAACGCCCCGTTGTCGGAGGACGCGGAAAGCCGCGCGCAGCAGTTCGCCGATATCTGCACCCTGGAGCAGTGGAGGCTGTTTCGCGGCGTCTACGGGTGGGCTGCGGAATCGATCGCACGGCTGCGCCGCGCGGAGTACCCGTCCGACTCGAGCGTAGTGGAAGACTACGCCCACACCTGCGGTGATCTTCTGGAGGCGATGCACGCCACGTTTCTGGAGCAGCCCGGCGCGGACGCGTTGGTCATCAGCTTCGACGACAAGCTCGCCTCGGTGCCGGCCGGCGCTTACCAGTTCGAGCGCTTGGACCGACCGGGCAACCTGGCGGTGGCGCATCTGCTCGAGCGACACGGCGATGTCGAAGCCGCCTACCGCGCGGTACAGCGGCGCGAATTCTTCGTCACACGGTACCTGGCGACGTACTTGCGGGAGGAGGGGAGGTTGGCCTCTCACATCGGCGATCGCGACGCTGCCGTTCGCGCTTACCGACATTACCTGACGCTGCGATCGGAGCCGGAGCCCGGGCTCATGGAGGAAGTCGAAGGCATCCGCGCGGAATTGGGACGGCTTACCGCAGAAGCGGGCGCTCCCTAGAGATCAACCGAGGCTTCCATATTGATGCACCTTGCGATCGCAGCCGCAGCCCCGCCGGAGTTCTTCTTCGAGGTGGTCGCGCTGCTCGTCACGACCGCTTTGGTGGCCTATTTCTGTCATCGCATCGGGATCATGCCGATCGTCGCCTTCCTGGTGACCGGTGCACTGATCGGCCCGCACGCGCTGGGGTTCGTGCGGGACGAGGCACTGATCGAGGCGACGGCGGAGGTCGGCGTCATCCTGCTCCTCTTCACGATCGGGATCGAGTTCAGCCTGGAGAAGCTCTCCCGTATCAAGCGGATCATCCTGATCGGAGGCGGGCTGCAAGTCGGTCTGGTCATCGCCCTGGTGGCGGGGCTGCTGGCGGCTGCTGGCGTGGATTGGCGGATGGGCGTGTTCACGGGGTGCCTGGTCGCGCTTTCATCGACGGCCATCGTGATGAAGCTGCTGATGAGCGCCGGCGAGGTTGCCTCGGAGGAAGGACAGGCGTCGCTGGGCATTCTCATCTTTCAGGATCTTGCGGTCGTCGCCATGGTCCTGCTGGTCCCGATGTTGGGTGGGTCCGGTGCCTCGGGTTGGGGGATCGGATTCGCGTTTGCCAAAGCCATTGGGATCGTCGCCCTCGTGCTGCTGACGGCGCGCCGCATCATGCCCCTGGTGCTGGAAGCCGTAGCCCGCACCTGCTCTCAGGAGATCTTCCTCCTCAGCGTCGTCGCGATCTGTTTCGGAACCGCATACCTGACCAGCCTGGCCGGGGTGAGCCTGTCGTTGGGGGCCTTTCTTGCCGGCCTGATCGTGAGCGAGAGCCGGTTCAGCCAGTTGGCCTTCGCCGAGATCCTCCCTCTGCAGATCCTGTTTAGCGCGACGTTTTTCGTGTCGGTCGGCCTGCTGTTCGACCTGGGCTTTGTATTGCAGAACCCACTGCTGGTTTTGGGGGTCATCGGGGCGGTCTTCGCGATCAAGTTGGCGACGACCGGCATCGGGTTGCGGGTACTCGGATATGGAATGGGCTCGGCGGCGTGCGCGTCGGTGCTGCTGGCTCAGATAGGAGAGTTCTCGTTCGTCCTCGAGCGCACCGGCCGGGGCGTGGGGCTGTTTCCCGCTGGATTCGAGGTCGGCGGTCCCGAGACGTTCATCGCCGCGACGGTGGCGCTGATGATCGCCACACCGTTCGTGTACCCGCTGGCTGAACGGATTCGGCGGGGCTCGCTCCAGCGGCGAGAAGATCAACCGGTCGCGCGATCGGATGAGGACATCGATCGTCAACCGGAGCTTCGCGACCACGTGATCATCGCCGGACTGGGCGACGTGGGGCGAAGGCTTGCACAGGTCCTCGCCGAACGTCGGATTCCTTTCCTCATCCTCACGCTCGACCCGGATCGTGCCCACGAAGCGGAGAGCGCCGGCTTGAGGGTGCTACGGGGAAACTACACCCGAACGCATGAGCTCGAACTGTCTGGGCTCCGCTCGGCGCGGCTGTTGGTTGTCGCCGACGACGATCAGGAGATGACCCGCCGGGTCGTGGAGGCAGCGCGCGCGCTCAGTCCGGACTTGCGGGTCCTGGCTCGTGCTCGTCTGGCCAGCGAGGTGCCGGAGTTGAGAGAGGCGGGTGCCGGGGAAGTGGTGTTGGACCACCAGGAGAGCGCTGCGCGGTTGTTGGCGCGAGTGCTCGAGTCTTATGACGTGAGTCCTGACGATATCCGCCACGACCAGGATGATCTGAGATCAGTGGGCGGTCCGGGGACCGCTTATGGCGAGCCGGTCGCGCTGGGCGAGACGGCTCGGCGGTCCGATCGCTGTTCGCATACCGGACAGGCTAGAGAGGTGATCCCGAGCGCCCCGGGCTGCGAGGATTGCCTGAGGATGGGAAAGAGGGGCTGGGTCCACCTGCGGATCTGCATGACGTGTGGTCATGTCGGCTGCTGCAACCAGTCGCCGGGCGACCATGCGGCGAAGCACCATCGCAGCACCGGCCACCCGATCATCAAGTCGATCGAGCCCGGAGAATCCTGGGCCTGGTGCTACGAAGATCAAACCTATTTGTAGGTCACACGGTATCGCCCCCAGTCCAGGGCATCTGCTATTGTCGCCGAATGACTGTCGATAAGTAGCAACAGAATCCAGGCTGCCGCAGCCGAACGCCAAGCTATTCTCACATTAGTAGAGGGTGGGATCACGGCACATATGTTGCCGCCCACGTGAGAATACAGACGTCATTCAGTCGTGAATCCGCGTGCCCATCAGCGCCCCGCTGTCGGAGGTGCGTCATGCGAAGCCGCTTACCTCTCTATGCGTTCCTGCCGCTCGCTCCGTTCGCCTTCGCCGCTTGCGAACAGGCCGCCGAGCCCGAGCAGACCGCGGCCTCATCGGTTGTGCAGTCGTCGGTGGCAGCCGACGATTACAGGGCGATCGATCTTGGCACGCTGGGCGGGGTTTTCAGTTTCGCCACAGCCATCAACGACCACGGTGTAATAGTGGGATACAGCGGCGACGACGCATTCCTCTGGAAGAACGGCACCATGGCCGATCTGGGGACCCTTTACCCTTCCTGCCCTTCCGGCGGTGGCAGCAGAGCAATGGACATCAACGCCAGAGGCCAGGTGGTAGGTTACAGTTGGTGTGATTCCCGAAGTCGCCCCTTCGTTTGGGAAGACGGGGTGATGATGGATCTTGGTACGTTGGGTGGTGATCGTAGCGCGGCGCACGGGATCAATAACCGCGGGCAAGTCGTCGGTTGGAGCCAGACCGCCGACGGCCAGTATCACGCCTTCTTGTGGCAGCGGGGAGTCATGACGAAACTGCGCACGCCTGGCGGCGTGGTCATTACTCATGCTGCAGACATCAACGAATCCGGACAGGTAGTTGGGACCTGCTACACCGCTGACGGGAAGTGGCCGGGCTGTCTTTGGAAAAAAGGCTGGGTGAGGACCCTTTCCCTTCTTCAGGAATCCTACCCCTCAGCGATCAACGATCGCGGCCAGGTCGTAGGCGAGACAGAGGTTGGTGATCTCGCCGTCCTGTGGGAGAAAGGTCTGGAGAGCTATCTCGTCCCTGGTGTAGAGTGGAGCGCTGCTTGGGGAATCAACGATCGCGGACAAGTGGTGGGCCAGTGTCAAGTGCCGGAGGGAGTACACGCCTTCCTGTGGGAGAAAGGTGCCGTGATCGACCTCGGGACCCTGGGCGGCGCTAGAAGCTTTGCCGACGACATAAACAACCGCGGCCAGGTGGTCGGTGGGAGCGTGAACGCCTCTGGCGAATTTCACGCGACTCTCTGGACACGCTAGCCAGCGACACGGCTGTCGCGTAGAGACACTGCACGAGGCGGCGAGAAAACTTGGGGCAGGAGGACCGCGGGCGCCCTCCTGCCCCTCGTCCATCAGCGGAGCTGCACGGTAGTGGAAGCCGTGCCGCCCTTTACGGCAGAGTAGGTGACCGTCATCGACCCGGAGCCGCGGAGCAGGTACTCGATCGTCTTGGTGGTGCGGCCGGCGTGGCCGCTGCGGATGATGATGCGGTCGAGCTCCTCCTGATCGATTCGCTCGGTGGGGCCGGGCCGGTGCTTATTGGGTACCCAGCCGGCGGCGACGATCTCGACGTTACCTTCCACCGTCAGCAGATCGGGGCGCACGACGTTGTTCTGTCGCGCCCGCACGGTGATGGTCGGGATGAGCCGATCGTTCCTAATGTCCACACGCACTCTGTACACGTTCCCGCCCACGTTCTCTACCGTGGTCTCCCCGATAGACATGAGCGGCATTTGATCGGCGTGATAAAGCGTGAAGGCCATGTTGCGGTGGAACTGCTCCATGTTCATGAAGCGGGGGTTTATCCGTCCGAAGTACTTCTTCCACCCTCCCAGCTCTACCGCGCCGAACTGGGGATGATCGAACGGCGCCCACTCGACGTAGTTGTCGCCGAACTCGACGAAGTCATCGAAGAAGAACCGCGACTTTTGGCCCGAGATCGGCGAGCCCGGATCTTGCTGCTGCTCGCGCAGCAGCTCGCTGCCGAAGTACAGGCTGCCCGTCCACAGCTCGTTGGAGAAGGAGACGGCGCCCAGCCCATCATTGATCCAGTCGATGGAGCCCCCGTGCACCGTATAGAGCCCCTGCCAGATGATCAGGTAGTTGTAGTAGGGGAGGATCCGCTCGCCGTTTTCGCCCAGCTCGTCGTAGACCCGGATGTCCTCCGTCGGATAGGTGCCGTACCAGGCAACGCCGGGGCCGCGGAGGATCATCCCGCCCGAATTGTGATATGATTGAGCGCCGGCGATGTTGGGATGCGTCATCCAGAAGTCGTTGGTTGCTCGGGATTCCGGCAGCTCGAACGGGTAGTTCATCGAGCCGCCCTGGATGTAGTTGGGCTGCCAGCCCGCGGCGTAGTTCCGGTTCGGGTCGTAGCCGCCGACGGGGTCCTCGTTGACCCGTCCGTCGCCGTCGTTGTCGATCCCCTCGGAACCCAGGAGGATCCAATCGCCCGTCTCACCCGAGGGGACGGTCTCCATGATCCTCGGGTCGTCGTGACTGATGCGGTGGGTTCCTTCGCCGGGAACGTACTTGCGGATCTGCTCGATCATGCCGCTCCCGTTCAGATCGTCGGGCCCGTCCTCGTCGAAGAGGCCGTCTCCGTCGCTGTCGACCGGCACGTGCCCGGTCCGCGACCCTGAACCCGTGCCGTGCATGAAATAGTCGCGGCCGTCGGGATTTACGGTCGGTACGATGTAGAAGACCCGCTCGTCCACCAGGCGCGTGATCTCTTCGATCCGCCCGTAGTTCTCCATCAGGTACCAGATCGTGTAGAGGCAGATCTCACCGCCCTGGATCTCGTTGCCGTGAACGTTGGCCTCAATGTACATGGCGGCTTTGTTCAGCTCCGGCCCGGTACGGGGATTGTTGATCGTCATCATCCAGAGGTCACGGCCGCCGTAGCTCTGGCCCAGCGATTGTAGCGTCAGGAAATCGGGCCAGGTGTCGGCCATGAGCTTCATCCGCTCACCCATCTCCGCGTGATCGAGCCAGCGATCCCAGGTGAGCGGGAGCCTGTGCTCGGGATCCGAGCCACCGCGCTGCTGGGCGCACAGGTCGGGCGCGCCGGCGAGGATGATCGTGATGGCCAGAAAGGCGGCCCCTAGCTTCGTCATCGTTCTATTCTCTCTTGAGCAGTCCATTTCCTTCACCTCAGCGTCACGGTGGCACTGTCGGTCCCGCCCTTCTGAGCGAGCGCCGTGATCTCTACCCTCGCACCCTCGCGTCCCCTAATCACCCACTCGAAACGCTGTCGGTTATGCGAGCCGTCCAGCTTCTGAATCGTGCTCGTCTTTGCATCGCCCGTGATCAGGTCCTCCGGTGGGATCTGGATCTGCACGGTGGTGGGCCCGACCGAGCGGGACACGACCCCGTGCTGAAGTGAGGTCGGGAAGTAACCGGAGTTCTCGACCTCGACCGCCACGGTGTAGATGCCACCGCCGTGCGCCGTCACCTCGGCCTCGACGATCGTCACCCGCGGCAGCATGCCGACCAGGCGAGCGACGAACTCGCCGTGGGCCTGCCCCAGCCCCGCGAGTTCATCGGCGGGGGGATTCGTCACAGCGAAGGGTCGGAAGCCGCCGATCTCTACGTCACCCAGCGTCGGGTGGCGGTAGGCGGTCCAGTCGACGAAGGCGTCGATGCCGGCGGCGTCGAGAGCGGAGAGGATGCGGGCATCCGCTCCGGCCGCATCACCGCCTGCACCTGTACGGCCTCTCTGGGGCATGGCTCGCCCGCCCGCCGTGCCGCCTGGTCTGGCGCCGCCGGCCGCCGGTCGCGCCCCCGCGGGCCTGGCGGCACCGGCTTCGGGCCGCGCCTGGCCGGTGTCCGGGCTCTCGTCGCTTTGCTCTTCGGGCTCCGCGGAGGGAAGGCCCCACCCGAGAGTGCTGAAGGAGGGGATGCCGTGCTGGTAGTAGCCGTACTGGAAGAAGGCGCCTTCCGGCGTGCGGTGGATCCCCACCGATTCGATCCCGGTGATCGACTTGTAAGCTTCGGAAGCGGCCTTGAAGTACTCGAGGTCCGCGTTGTTGACCGTGGTCGCCGGTCTGCGGCCGGAGTTCGGGTCGTTGTCGCGGCCGGGCTGTGCGCCGCGGAAGCCGGAGCCTCTACCCCCACGGCCAAAAAAGAACCTGAAGCCGGAAGGTCGTCGAGCCGCGAAGACACCGACCTCGAAGATCTCCGCGTTCGATGCGTCCGCGAACGCAGGCAGGTCGAGGGTGCTCGCGTCGGCCAAGTTGCCGCGCGAGTCGGGAGGCGTCACCAGGTTGTCGGTGCGACCGAACGTCAGGATCGCGCCGATGTTGCGGTGGGCGACCATGAAGTCCATCAGCGCGCGGCTCTCCGGCTCGCTTACCATGTGCGGACCGGCGTCGCGCTGCCAGTACGGGTACTCGTGCTGGAAGTTGCGGTTGAGATCAACGCCGCCGGGCCCGTCCTCGTTCAGGAAGCCGTCGCCGTCCGAGTCGGTGCCCTCCCAGTAGAGCGTGTACTCTCCCTGTTCGCCCTTGGTGGGATCCGCCTTCTTCATCAGGCGAGCGTCTGTCGTGTCGATCATGTAGTCCCCGGACGGATCGAGCACGCGCATAACGGTGACGTATCCGTCCCCGTTCAGATCCTCGGGCCCATCCTCGTCGGTGCGGCCGTCGTTGTCATCGTCGTACGGGCGGGCGTTCCTGGCTCGCTCCTGCCTGACCGAGGCGAACATCGCTTCCGCGCCGTCGGGGTTCACCCGCGGGAAGACGTAGATCACCTGTTCGTCCAGGATCGTCCGGATCTCAGCGTTCTCCTGGGCTCCGTCGAGGAAGTAGCGGATGGTTTCGAGCGCGAGGGCGCTGCCTAGAACGTGGTCGCCCTCCAGATTCCCGACCACCAGGACGGCGGGGCGCTCCTCCAACGGCTTTCCGGATGGATTCCCGATCTCCACGACCCAGATCTCTCGGCCCTCGATGGATGTTCCGGCAGAGTTCATGCGGGCCAAGTCCGAGCCGTTCACCAGGGATCGGAGTTGGCGCGTGAGCTGATCGAACTCCAGGTATGAGGTCGCCTGCGCGTGGCCGCTGCCGGGGAGGGCCAGCGCCAACGCCGTCAGGACGATCAGCGTCGCGGCGATCCTCGAGTCGAAACTTCTCCTGTTCCGCACGGCTTTCTCCTTGTACCGGTGGAAGCACTTGAATGAGGTTGTGGATCTGTATGGCTGGGGAACTTTAGCGACACTGTCACTTACAAAACATCTCGACGCGACGCAACGTTGCGGTACGTGCGTCAGGTCATCCGGACGCGCCCAGATCTGCTCGGCCGAACGTCGGCACTTCGTTGCTGCTTGCTCGCTAGGAGCGTATCTTGTAAGACACATTTCACGCAAAAAGCTGTAACCGCTGGTACTAGTCGTGATGTCCCTCCTGTTTGCGGCAGATTGTATGAGTTCGTTGCCGGTCCTGTTCAGCGCCTCGTCCGCTCACCCAAACCTCTTCTCGAGGTCTGGCAGAGGCCGCGCGCCTAAGGCGCTTACCCACGCTCCGCATCTCCTCGCCCTTGGGCGATTCGAGGTCGGGAGGCGATATCACAGAGTGGCTGAGCCTGGGTCCGGCGATGACAGCGGGATGGCGATTGACTTGTGGCTGATGGGCAGATGATTGCCGGTATTTAACGTGAGCGGGTCACATGCCGGCGCTTGGGAGGGTCGTCCATATGAAAAGGCTGCTCACGGCACCCGTAATTGTTGTCCAGATTGGTTCAACATTCAAACATATGAAAAAGCCAGTATTGCTCTTCCTCTCGTTTCTGATCGGCATCTCACCCGAGCTGAGCTATGCCCAGGACGGGCTGGACCGGGAGCCTCCAAAGTGGGGACTTATACCACGCGAGCACCTGAAGATGGACCACTATGCTCCCGATTCCAGCGCGGCAGCCGTCATCCTGGCCGACTACGGCAAAGTCTTCTTTGAAAGAGACGGCGACATGGTCTTTGAGCGGTACACCCGCATCAAGATCCTCACGGAAGCCGGCTACGATTGGGGCAACGTAGCCATCCCCTACCTAGCCGAACGCCGTAGGCAGCGGGTGAAGGATATCGAAGGCTGTACGTACTACGCGGCGGAAGGAGGCCGCGTGGAGACCCAGGAGATGAAGCAGGAGTCCGTGTTTGATGAAGACGTGGACGGCGTATGGAAGCGGATTCGGTTCACCCTGCCGGCTCTGCGACCCGGCTCCGTCATCGAGTATCGATACAAGGTCGTCTCGAAAAATCCGATGCTTTTCCCCGCCTGGGGGTTCCAAGAGAGCGAACCGGTTCTTTGGAGCGAGTTCCGGGCTGATATCCCCGGGATCCTCGAACACGTGTGGGTCTATCAGGGTCGACTCAAACCAGACGTGGAGGAGCAGACACCATACACCTACTCGGGGTCCAGTAGGGTAAGAGGCATCAAGTATCGGTGGGTGATGCAGGAGGTGCCGGCGCTGCGGAGGGAGCCTTACATGACCACCCTGGAGGATTTCCGGGCCAAGATCCGCTTCGAGTTCGCCGGAACGAGCTGGGATCAACTGGCCGAGGAGCTGATGGGATCGAAGCGTTTCGGGAAGCAGATCGATGCTCATCGCAGGGTGCGGGATCAGGCGCGGGCGGTGGTCGAGGGCCTTGCCGACCCCAAGAAAAGGATGCAGGCCCTCTACGACTACCTGCGGACGACGATGGTCTGGAGCGGCCGGCGCGGCATGTTCATTGAACACGATCTCGACGACGCCTTGACGGCGCGAAGCGGTGACAGCCCGGAGGTCGCGCTGCTGTTGGTGTCGATGCTGCGCGAGGCGGGGCTCGAGGCCCACCCGGTGCTCATCAGCACGCGAAGCCACGGGCGAGTTTCGCCCGCGTTTCCGCTGTTGTTCCAGTTCAACGACGTGTTGGCCTTCGTCGAGATCGACGGCGTAAGGTATTTTCTTGACGCGACGGACCCGTTGCGTCCGTACACATTGCTGCCGGAGGAGGCGCTCGCCGGCGAGGGCTTTCTGGTTCGCCATCCCAACCCAATTTGGGTTGCCATCAAGCCGGCCGAACAGTACCGACATCAGCGCTTCCTCAAGGCTGAGCTCAACGCCGACGGACAGTTAACCGGCACAATCGAGGCATCCGACGGCGGCTACAGCGCCCTCGCACACCGTCGCGCGCTCGAGGAGGCTAGGACGCCCGAAGCCTTCGTTCAGGAAGCTCTACTCGATGGGCTCGAAGGGGCTGTGGTCGACTCGTGTACGGTTAGCAACGAAGAGGCGGTCAGCGAAGAACTGAAGACGGTAGCGACTTTTACGGCGCCCGCCTACGCGCAGGTGGCCGGTGATTTCCTCTACTTCAACCCGACGCCGCTGGGCCGCCTCGGCGAGAACCCGCTACGGTCGCCCGAACGGACCTTCCCGGTAGACCTGTCCTATCCGAGGCAACTGATCTACAACGTCGCGCTGAAGCTGCCCGAAAGGTATGTCATGCAAGAAACGCCCCGAAACGTGCGTATTGCACTGCCGGGCGACGAGGGCTTCTACCGGCGGCTGACAGAGCTTCGCGGCGGCTTGCTCTTGGCGCAGTCCGAGGTCGTGATCAAGCAAACGGTTTTCGAGCCGGAACGCTACGAGCAACTCCGTTCATTCTTCGAGGAGATCGTGGCGGCCGAGGCCGAACAAGTGGTGCTCAAGCGCGTCAGCGAGTTGGAGAAGGAGATGGATGGAGGAGTCGAGCGATGAGACGATATCTCGGCGCAATGGGGGTGGGGGCGGGCCTGCTGGCGCTAGCCGGACTGGCGACTGCCCAAGACCTTCCCGACGGCTTCGACAAGACGTATGCCGTGTCGTCCCTCAACCCTCTTCTTACAAGCGGGGCCGACGCCGTGGTGCGCCTGGATGTGCTCCGCTTCGAGGTGCGCGACCCGGGCAGAGCGACCCAGAAGGTCCGCCGCGCGGTGACCGTGTTGACTCCTGAAGGCCGCGACGAGGGCGAGCTCCACATCTCTTATGACGACCGGCTGCTGCGTCTGAAAAAGCTCACCGGTCGGATCTACGATGGCGACGGCAAGGTCGTCCGCAAGTTAGGAAAAGACGACCAGGAGGATTTCAGCGCCATCTCCGGCTACTCACTCTACGAGGATGACCGGCAGCGTGTGGCCCGGCTGTATCACGACGACTACCCGTACACCGTCGAATTCGAATACGAGATCCACCACGATGGGCTGATCAACTGGCCCACGTGGTATCCGCAGGAGGCGGGCATGCCCGTCGCATTCGGCCGGTTCGATCTGGTAACGTCGCCGGATGTCGAGGCCCGCTACAGGGTGCGGGGCGCTACGCTCGAGCCCGAAGTCTTGCAGGAGGGAAAGCGAAAGACACTGCGTTGGGAGATTAGGGAGGAACCGGCCGTGGAATTGGAGCTGTTCGGGCCGGTGTGGCAGGACCAGGTCATCGCGGTGCACACCGCCCCGGCGGCTTTCGAAGTCGAGGGCGCGGAAGGCGATATGCGCACGTGGCGGGCCTTCGGAGAATGGTATCACACCTTGAACGATGGCCGTACCGCACTGCCGCCCGAGGCGCGGAACGATGTCCAGCGGCTCACGAGCGGTCGCTCCGATGTACGGGAGAAGGTGCGACGGCTTTATGCCTATATGCAGAGGAGAACGCGGTACGTGAGCATCCAGCTAGGTCTCGGGGGCTGGCAAACCTTCGAAGCGGCCTACGTCCACGAGCGCGGCTACGGCGACTGCAAAGCCCTCACCAACTATATGCAAGCGCTGTTAGACGAAGCCGGCATCCCGTCGTTCCCAGCCCTCATCTATGGGGGTAGCAGCGGCCCCAAGGTCCTCACCGACTTTCCCAGCAACCAGTTCAATCACGTCATCCTCTACGTCGAACCAGGTGACGGCGAAGGGATCTGGTTGGAGACTACCGACCAGACGATTCCGTTCGGACACCTGACGAACTTCAACGAGGGTCGCTACGCACTGCTGGTCAAGCCCGGAGGCGGCGAACTGGTCCAGACACCCAGGAGCCGGGCGCACCAGAATCAGCAGATGCGCCACGCCCAGGTGCGTCTTGCCCCGGAGGGCGATGCCGTAGCGCAGGTACAGACGCGTCACACGGGCAATCAGCAGGATGAGATACGCCAGGGCCTTGCCAACCGCTCCGCGCGCGAGCGTGAAGAATGGCTCCGTGAGTACATCGACATACCCAGCTTCGAAATTGTCAGCGCTGACTTTTCGGCGGTCGAGGCGCGCGCCTTGTCGTTGACATTGTCCATGACGCTGACGCTGCCGCGCTATGCCGCACGGACGGGCAAACGTCTCTTCTTGCCGGTCAATCTCTTGCATCGTTGGACCTATGTTCCCCCGCCATCCGAGGGACGAAGCCAGCCCATCGAGTTCTTTCCCTACGCCTTTGCCGACGCCGACACGATCCGCTACGAACTTCCTGAGGGTTTCGACGTCGAGGCCATGCCGAACCCGATCGAGGTCGAGACAGCGTTCGGGCGGTATGCAGCGAAGACCGAATTGGAATCAGACGGCACGCTGGTTCACTACCGTCGGGTAGAAGTCACCGAAGCCACCTTTCCGGCCGATTCCTACGACGCCTTCCGAGACTTCCTGCGTCAGATCGCCGAGGCCGACCGCGCCCAGTTGGTGCTCGTCGCGCAATGATGATTTGCCGTTTGGCTCATTGTACTGACAGGGAACGCCCGCTCGAGGACCACGAATCCGCGCTTCGGAGTAGATTACAGACCGAGACGGTCGACGAGCTTATTGAGGAGGCGCATCTGCGCTTCGTGCGAGAGGTCGCCGTAGACTCCCGCGACATAGCGACCCGCGCCCGCCGCGATCCCCGACCCCAGACCGGGATCTGAGAAGCGGAATCCACCAGTGCCGATCGATGGGGCTTCTTCGATGATCGTGCCCCACTGCGATTCGTGAGCGCGCAGGCTCGCCAGTGCTTCGGCCGCGGCCGCTTCACTCTGCAGGTCGCTGAAGAACAGCTCCGCTTCCTGTCCGTCGATGTCGTAGGTCGCCCAGACGCCGCCGGGAAGGAAGGTGTGTCCAAGCAGGTCGGCTGCCACGTATCGCTCGCTCTGCGGAACCCGGCCCTCGGAGGGCAGCGAAGCCAGGATCGCTGGGAGCGTAGTGTTACCCGCGACGGCGCCGCTAACCGAGGACATGAGCCGATACAGCACGCTGATCAGGACAGCGCGGTCGTCGTCGGCCTCGCCTTGGACGTAGATCCTGTCCTTCCACGCCGCCGCCACGGTTCCGGAACGGTGTCCCTCCGCTCCCCAATTCTCTGACACCGCCCGCGCGGGCATCAGGCTTCTGTAGAGGCCGAAGGCACCCAAGCGGCTGCCCATGTCGAAGATGTCCAGCGTGACGCTCGAGAGGGGGTCTCCTCCCATCTCGTATCGCACGTGGACCAGCTTGCGGAAGCCGTACGTCAGGTAGCGGGGCGCCGCGCCATCGATGTACTCGTAGAGATTCTCGGGGAGGTACTCGTCTGGTCCCGCACCGATGTTCCAACCCTCCAGCGTGGAGAGTGCTGGGAGGAGATATGCGAGGTCCACGGCAGCTGCGTTTCGCTCATCGCTTCTCCCTCCGCAGCCTGACAGGAGAAGGAACACGCCCACACACCAGATGCGTCGTCCAGTCATCGGACTCCCTACGCCTCGGCGAAACTGAGCAGCCGATGGGCCTCCACAAGCTCATCTCGAACTCGACGGCCGAACGGGCACGCGGTGTCGCAGGTGCCCGGACAACGATCACAGGTGGAGGCTCTGGACCGCAAGGGCAGCGCGTTGTATAGCTCCATGGATCGCTTCTCGCGTCCGTAGTACTTGAAATACATCGCGTAGCGCATGACGTCAGCAATCGCCACATCGTCCGGGCAGGTCCCCTCGCACGTGCCGCAGAATCGACAGTACTTGTCGTACATCTCCTCAGCGTAGCGGCGCAGCATAGCGGTCTCGGTTTCGCTCAGTCGCGAGCCCACCGCCGCCGTGTATTCACGGATCTGATCGAAATTGGTGATCCCGACGCACACACTGGCCACATACGGGTGGGTCAGCGCCCACTTTACGGTGGCCTGACGGAACGACAGGCCGCCGGCCTCCAGGTCCCTGATCTCCTGTTGGCGATTTCCCGCGTTCACTTTGAACACGACGGTGCCGATCCCACGCTCTGCGGCCCGCTGGAGGATCTCGTCCTGATCGGGATACGAAACGAAATCGTACTTCGTGAAGAGCGCTTCGAAACGGCCATCGTCAATGGCCGCGTTGAGGCAGCTCTGCATCCCACCGCTATGACCTGCTAGGGCGAGATGCATGATCTTGCCAGCCTGCTTCGCGGCTTCGAAAGCTTCGAATAGTGAGTCGACGACTAGATCGTCCGGTGAGGTTACGCCGCCGGTTCGGAAGACCTCCACATGGTCGGTGCGCAGGCGGCGCAGTTGGCCATCAATCGAATCCAGAATCTGTTGCTTGGTCGTGCCGCGCCGGATGACGTCGCCGGCGCACAACACCAACTCATCTCGACGACTGCCAAGGCTGTGGATCACGTCGCCGATCAGTTCGTCGGCTCGCCCGTAGCCAATATTGTCTCCGGTACTGATCGTGTTGATCCCGGCTTCCAGTGCGGCGAGCAGCAATGCCGGATTATCGAATCCGGCACTACCGAACGTGATCTCCGATACTCGCAATCCCGTGCTGCCCAGCGGGCGGTACCGCATCTCGATGTCAGCATCACCCTCGGCTTGCCTTTCACCGGATGAACGGCACCCCACGGCGAGAGCGGAAGCGGCGGCACCCAGCTTCAAGAACTTGCGCCGGTCCATTCCCCTCGGAATCGGCTCCATCGAAATCCTCCGTTCTCACCGGATGGCTGCTGGTTCGATCACGGGATGAGCCAACTCTCTATTCGGCCTGCAACACGACCACCGGATCGACCCGCAGCGCCCGCCAGGCCGGGATCAGGCACGCGGCCAAGCCGACCAGTGCGAAGAGAGCGCTCACGGACAGGAACGTCGCCGGGTCGGTGGGCGCGGTGTTGAAAAGCATCCCTTGTAGCAGGCGGGTCAGTCCGAAAGCGGCCACCAGCCCGATGGCGAGCCCGACGGCCACGAGGGCGATACCACGTTTGAGGACCAGTTCGATGATAGCGCCGTTGCCGGCTCCCAGAGCCACCCGGACACCGATTTCGTGATGGCGCCGGGTGACGTAGTAGGCCAAGACGCCGTAGAGGCCGATGCTCGCCAGCAGGACCGCTATGCCGGCGAAAGCGGCGAGCGATAGGGCCATCACATGGTAGCGGTCCACCGAGCTTGCCAACACCTCATCCATGGTAACGATCCGCGCGATCGCGATGTCGCGGTCCAAGCTCCAAACGGCATCGCGCAACGTTGCCGAGATCGAGCGGGGCTCGCCGGCGGTGCGCACGGCGATGCGCATCAAGCTATACGGTATCTGATAGTAGGAGGCGTATACGACCTCTGTCGGCTGGTCGGCGAGCGAGAACAGATGTACGTCCTCCGACACCCCTACGACCTCGAACTCGGTCGGTCCGTCGAAGTCCACAGCGATTCGCTGGCCGATCGGACTCTCCTGCGGGAAAAGCCGCTCTGCGGTGGAGCGGCTGATCAGGGCTACGAGTGGCGCGTCGCCCGCATCCGTCGCTTCGATTCCACGCCCGGCTAGGAGGGGGATACCCATCGTCGCGTGGAACCCCGGCATGACGACCCGGAAGGGCGCTCCCCGCATGTCGGCCGGATCCAGCGGCGGATTGTCTGCCGCGTAAGTGATGAGCCAGTTGCCGGGATCGCGGACCGGCAGACGGTCGGCGATCGCCACGCCCTCCACTCCAGGGATCGCCTGCAGCCGCTCCCGCAAGTCCGAGAAGAACTGGATCCGCCTGTCGAGCTCTGAGTACTCGCCGCCGGTCAGCCGCAATTCGGCGGTGAGCAGGTTCGCCGAGTCAAAACCGGGGTCGACGCCCGTGACGCGTGCAAAACTGCGAATCAACAGGCCGGCGCCGATGAGCAGCATGATCGTGATCGCGACCTGAGCCACGACGAGCGCACTGCGGAACTTCGCGCCGCCGGCGTCGGTGGTCCGGGCGGCGGACTGCAGATCTTCCACGACGTCACGTCGCGCGAGGCGTAGGGCCGGTAGAGTGCCGAAGAGCAGTCCCGTGGCCAGCGAGATCAGGAGCGCGAAACCGAGGGCCGTGCCCGATATGTCGGCGCTGAGAGCGTTGGGGAGACCCAGTGATGCGGGTCGGACGAGCAAGTGTTGGAGCCAGCCAGCCGACACCGTGCCCGCGATTCCGCCGATCACGGCCAACACCAGGCTCTCGGTCAGCAGTTGGCGCATCAGCCGCGGGCCCGATGCGCCCAGCGCCGCGCGTAGTGAGAGCTCGGCACGCCGCGCCGAGCCGCGGGCGAGAAGCAACCCGGCGACGTTAGCGCAGGCGATGAGAAGAACGAGCGCGACGGCGCCCATCAACAGCAGCAGGCTACTCCGGTAGCCCTCGACCACGGCCTCTCGCAGGTCGGTCAGAAGTAGCGCCTTCCCGGTGTTCGAGTCGGGATACTGGGCCTCGAGCTGTGCCGAGATGACGTCGACTTCGGACTGGGCGCCCTCGAGGTCCACGCCCGCCTCGAGCCGGCCGACCAGCAGCCAGTTGTGCCACCTCCGATACTGGGTGAATGGGGAGTCGGGACGCATCGGGAGCCAGAACTCCGCGTCGAATCCGATGCGAAAACCGGCGGGCATGACGCCGACGATCGTGTACGGGTCGCCGTCGACGATCAACGTACTGCCAACGGCTTCGGGGGAGCCGCCGAACCGCCGTTGCCAATAGCCGTAGCTGATGATGACGACATCGGGCGCGCCCTCCAGCCCCTCTTCAACCGCGAAGTGACGGCCAAGCTGCGGGTTGACGCCGAGGGTCGGGAACAGGCCTACCGTCACGAGGAGGCCGGCGATCCGCTCCGGCTCGGCGATGCCGGTAATCGTATAGCTGTTCGTGAACCCGACATACGCCTCAAGTGACTCGAACGAGGTGCTCAAGTCTCGGTAGTCCCAATAGTCCTGAGCCGAGACCAGGGGATTGAGTCCGCCATTGACGGTCGCCCGCCCCAGCATAAGCCGCTCGGGCTCGGGGAACGTCACGGGACGCAGCATCGCCGAATCGATGATGCTGAACATCGCCACGTTCGCGCCGATCCCGACCGCGAGTATGAGAACGACCACGATGCTGAAGCCGCGTGCCCTGAACAGCGAACGTGCGCCGTAACGGATGTCTTGCCAGAGTGCCATCATCCCGAGTCCAACAGAGGTTGCAGATCGCCTGCGGCAACTCCTGGCTGCAAGGCAAAGGGCGTGCCTGGGAGCCGCGCCGGCTCCGATGCTGTAAGTCCTGGCCTGTAGTGAGATAGGGGATCCGCTATCGTCCGCTTCCGGAAAGACCACTCGCGGCGGCGTGTAGTGTGTCCAATTGCGGACGAGGCAGTGCCGGAATCGAACACCCGTTGGCGGACGGTCTGAGCGCCCCAGTCGGCGAGAGCCTCTGTCTCGATGAAGGCGCCCTGCCTGGGCGCCTCCATCGCTAGCCCATGCCGGTTCAAATCAGCGCTCTTCGCGAGCCCGTGCCGTCCCTATAGGAACTTCCTCCATCTGGTTCCACTCCGGCGGCTCCACGTCCAGCAAGTGCTTGACGAAGAAGTCGTTGCGCTTGCGGACGCCGTACTCGCCGCCGAAGCCGTGGTTCGCGCCGGGGACCATGACGAAGTCGAAATCTTTGCCGGCCTCGATGAGGGCGTCCACCACTTGGAGCGTTGACGACGGGTCCACGTTGGTGTCCATCTCCGGGAGGATAAGGAGCAGTTCGCCCTCGAGCAGGTGGGCGTTGTCCACGTTCGACGACGCCGAGTAGTGGGGCCCGATTGGCCAGCTCATCCACAGCTCGTTCCACCAGATCTTGTCCATCCGGTTGTCGTGGCACCCCGAGGCCGAGACAGCCACGTGGTAGAAGTCCGAGTGGAAGAGCAGGGCGCCCATGGCGTTCTGGCCGCCGGCGGAGCCGCCGTAGATGCCGACCCGTGCCGTGTCGTAGTACGCGTAACGAGCGGCGACAGCCCGATGCCAGAGGATGCGGTCCCGGAAACCGGCGTCCTTGATGTTCTTCCAGGCCACGTCGTGGAACGCCTTCGACCGGTTGGAAGTCCCCATCCCGTCGATCTGCACGACGATGAAGCCAAGCTCCGCCACCGAGTGGTGCCTCGACAGAGTGCTGAAGCGCTTGGGGACGAAGGAGCTGTGAGGGCCGGCGTAGATGTACTCGACAACCGGGTAGCTCTTCGTGGCGTCGAAGTTCGTGGGCCGGACGATGATCCCCCAGATGTCCGTCTCCCCGTCCCGGCCCTTGGCCGTGAACACCTCGGGATAGCGCCAGCCGGTGGCCAGCAGCGCCGAGTCATCGGCCCGCTCAAGCTCCATGACCATCGACCGGTCGCTGGTGCGGCGGAGGAGCGCCACGGGCGGGTGATCGACCCGGGACCAGCGATCTACGTAGAACTCCATGTCCGGCGAAAAGTCCACCGCGTGGGTCCCGTTCGCTTCGGTGTAGGCGGTCAGCCCGGAGCCGTCGAAGTTGATGCTGTACTGGTGGATGAAGTACGGGTCCTGGTCCGGGTTCATCCCGCTGGCACGGAACCAGATGGTCCGCGTGGCCACGTCCACCGTATCCACGCCTCGGACGGCCCACTCGCCCCGGGTGATCTGGTTCTTCACCTGTCCGGTGCGGCCGTCGTACAGGTACAGGTGGTTCCACCCGTCCCGTTCCGACATCCAGATGATCTCCTCGCCGTCGTCGATGTCGTGGCGAAACCGCTTCCCGGCGTAGTCGAAGAAGGTCTCGGGCTCCTCGGAGACCACGGCCCGGGTCGCGCCCGTGCTGGCGTCGATCTCGATGATGCGGAAGACCTCGTGGCCGCGCTGGTTGTACGCGAAGGTCACGTGCTCGCCATCCTCGCGCCACTCGAGCGAGGAGAGAGAGTACGCGTTGGGGAAGAGCTCGTTGGACGGCACGATCTTCTCGCCCGTCTCCACATCCAGGACCACGGGCGTCTCCTTGTCCAGCACGTCCCCGGGCTTGGCGTAGAGCAGCGTCGAGTGCTCGGGCTGCAACTGGTCCTCGGGCGATGACGCGACGTAGTGCACTTCCCGCTCGTAGCCGGGGATCACCCGGTAGGCAGCCAGCCGCCGGGAGTCCGGGGACCACGTCAAAGACGCGCGGGTGTACTGGTTGCCCTCGCTGCCGTCATGGGTCAGGAGCCTGAAGTCGTTCGACTCGACCTCCCGGACCGCCACGTTGTAGTTGTGGATGAACGCCTCCAGCGCGCTGTCGGGCGACTCCACCGGCTCGCCGTTCTGCATCCGCCACCGCTGGCCCGGGCCGGCGGTCCAGGGAAAGCCGCGGTCTCTCCGACCGCGGACTTGCCGGGCGCCCCGGTTCTCGCACGCGTAGTCATCCAGCCCGCACCGCCACGTCGAGTCGGCCAGGACAAACTGGATGGCCGTCTCGTCATCCACATACTCGAAGCTCTGGAACGGGAGCGTCACTGCAGTCACCGTGTCCCCCCGCGCCGCGGTCAGCGACTCCGCCAGCCGGGCGTGGTCGAAGGCCGGCCTCTTCTCGGCGACCGTCGGGTCCACGAGAACGAACCGGTCCCCGCCCTCCACCGACTTCCGGTACCAGAAGCGGCTGCTGTCGCCGATCCAGTTCGGCTCCTCGGCGACATCGACGACGAGGTCGCGAGTCCGCACCGCGAAGCTGTCGGCACGGATGTAGTCCTCCAACGTCCCCTGGGCGCCCACCGCGCCGGGGAACCCGCAGAGAAGAACGGCGAACGCCAGTTGGCCTTTGGACATGCGTATGCGTGACATCGGTAACTCCTTCTTCCAGGCTCGGATCAGCGCCTCGGCTTGATGAGAGGCACCGTTGCTTCCGCTAATACGGCAGCGACTCGCTCCGCCGCGCTCGCACGAACTCCCCCGCTATCCGGTAGGCTTCGAGGCGCAGCGGCTGCGGGTCGTCCAGCGCAAGGTTGGTGAGCACGGCGACCGCCACTCTATCCTCTGGCACCAGCAGCAGGAAGGCAGAGCCTCCAGGTGACGATCCGCCATGATGAACGACCGGGACCGAATCGGCCAGACCCAAGAGCTCCGCCTCTCGGTCGATCCGCCAGCCCATCCCGTATCGCTGCGGGTTCATCGAGCCGTCGCGCAGGACCTGTGGTGTCCACAGGAGTTCTACGCTTGCGCTGTCCAGGAACTCGTAGTTCATGATGGCGTTGGCCATGCGTACGAGGTCGGATGCGGTGGAGAGGAGACCGCCGCCCGCCCACTTGTAACTCGGGTCCGCGTCCGGCGGTCGAACATACCGCCGCGGCGCGAACAATTCTCCTACCAGTCCGAGGCGGGAAAATAGCGGAGCAATCAATCTGTCCCTGTGATAAGGGACCGCGCGCTGCGGATCGGTGACGCTCCCGTCATCCGGCCCCGTGTGCTCCATGCCCAAGGGTGCGAAGACCGACTGGTCCATGAACGTCAAGAACGGCTGGCCTGAAGCGCCTTCGAGGGCGGCGCTCAGGAGTGTGTAGCCGTGGGTGCTGTATTGAAATCCAGTACTGGGCTCGTACAGCAACGGGTCGTCCGCGAAGATCTCTAGCGCATCGGTGACCGACGCGTAGCGCTCCCGGTTGAACATCTCCTTCAGGAACGTGCGGCCGATTCGACTCGTGTAGTGGCGCACGCCTCCCATGTGTCCGGCGAGCAGCCTGACGGGCACGGGCCAGCGCTTCTGCGGAAACGCCGGCACATAGGTCCGCACGGGCGCGTCCAGGTCGATGCGGCCGTCCTGCACCAGGCGCGCCAGACCTGCCGAGGTCACCGGCTTGGAGACGCTGCCGATGCGGTACGGTGTGTTGAGCGTGGCGCCTACACGCTCATCCAGGTCGGCCAGTCCAATGGCGGATGCCCACACGACCTCTCCATCGACGCCGACGGCAAGGGAGATGGAGGGGAGGCCAAGGTCCCGGCCAACCGCTTGGACCCGGGCCTGAGCGCTTTCCGCCGAGGCGGCGAACAGGGATATGACAGATGTTGACTCGAATAGTTCGTAGGCGTCTTCGGGGAGCGTGGGCCGGGTGAGGTACCAGCCGGTGAACAGCGCCACCATCCCAAGGAACAAGGCCACACCCCACTTCGCCACCTTGAGGATGCGATTCATCACCTTCGTCGTCTTCGCACGCCTCACGGCTGGGCTCGGCGCGAGAGATCAGCCAACCTTTCCCGCAACTGAGTCTCGTCGGCCGCTCCCGACACACCCAGCAGCCCCGAGTCCGTGGAGGTGACACCTACGAGGCCGCTGTAGGGAACTTCCCGGAAGCGGACCGTGAGCCCGTCGTGCTCCAAGGACGCCCACGGATCGGCCAGCGCTTCCCAGACGGCAGGGGCGGCCGAGGGAAGCACGACGAA
>JBDHAS010000041.1:0-23953 GCA_039588015.1 Gemmatimonadota bacterium
GTCCGTTTCGTCGAAGCTTCGACCCAGGATCGGGCTCACGCCGAGCACGGGGAAGAGCCCGTCGGTGACAAGGGCAGCCACGACCTGCTCCGGTTGCGCGAGGCCGGTGATGGTTACGGGACGCCGCTTCCACACGCCGATGTCCTCGAGGGTGCGGGAGTGCTCGCGGAACGTGAGATACAGAGCGGGCGAGAGCGGGGTCTCGTCGACCCCTATGGCCGGCATGGTGTGGTGCACGGCCACCAGGCGCTCAGGCTCGTGAAAAGGGAGGGGATTGAGCACCACGCCGTTCAGCACGCCGAAGATGGCGGTGGTGCCGCCTATCCCCAAGGCGAGCGTGAGTATCGCGATGGCGGCGAAGGCCGGATTCCGCCGGAGCCCACGGAAGGCGTAGCGAGCATCCGCTTTCAGATCCTGGATCAGGCCTACTCCCCACGCGTCACGCGCTCGCTCCTTGTTGCGCAGCGCGGGGCCGAAATTCCGCCTCGCTTGCCGCCAGGCTTCCTCTTCCTTCATCCCCTGCTGCGCGAGCTTCCGCGCTTCCATCTCCAGGTGAAACGCCACCTCCTCGTCCAGATCCCGCTCCATCTTCCCCGGAGCAATAGTGGCC
Organism: Gemmatimonadota bacterium; assembly: GCA_039588015.1. Classification (GTDB taxonomy): domain Bacteria; phylum Gemmatimonadota; class Gemmatimonadetes; order Palauibacterales; family KS3-K002; genus JASFMO01. Next base: position 611 of record JBDHAS010000041.1, read on the forward strand.
CGGAACCGGAAGACCAGATTCGCTATCCAGCGCATGGTACGGCTCGTAGTAGCGGGCTCTCCGATTGTTCTCCGTCACCCGCCACGAGGACCGGATCCACCCCTCCCGCGTCAGCTTGTGTAGCGAGGCGTACAGCGAGCCCTGGTTCACCTGCAGCTCGTCCTCGGAGATCTGCTGAATCCGCTCGCTGATCCCCCACCCGTGCATGGGCTCCAGCGAGAGGACCTTTAGGACGAGCATGTCCAGCGTGCCCTTGATCATGTCCGGCTTCTTCTTGCCCATGAGCCTTTCTCTCGGTAATCAAGAGGTGTCTACTCAATCAGACATGTGGAGGCGGGAAAAGGTTGCAGCGGCCGGTTGTGCCCGTGTCCGGATCTTGGTCGATGGCTATCTTTCTGGGTCAGCCTTCTCGAGACGGGACCGAGACGACCAATTCGCAAAGGACTAGACATGTCGCACCGCACCTTCCCGTTCCTCTTCCTCTGCATCCTCGCCGCTAGCGGCTGTCGTTCGGAGTCGGGAGAACGGCACGCCGGTACGGCCGAGGATCCCTGGGTCATCGGCATGAGCCAGTGTAATCTGGGCGAGCCCTGGCGCGTCCAGATGGACGCCGACGTCAGGGCCGCCGCCGCCCAACACGACAACCTGAGGGTGATCTTCAAGGACGCCCAGAACAGCTCGCTGGTGCAGCGCGCGCAAGTCGAAGAATTTGTCGAGCAGGGCGTCGACCTGATCATCATCAGCCCGAAGGAGGCGGCGCCGCTGACGAGGCCGGTGGCCGAGGCCTACCAGCAGGGTGTACCGGTGATCGTGCTCGACCGCGAGGTCCAGGGCGACCAGTACACTAGCTTTATCGGGGCTGACAACGTGCGGATCGGCCGCGAAGCTGGGAAGTGGATTCAGGAGGCGCTGGGCGAGAGAGGAAGGATCGTCGAGCTCAAGGGGCTGATGACGTCGACCCCGGGGCAGGACCGTAACCAGGGGTTCCTCGAGGGCCTGCAGCTTGACCAGAACCCGGGGCTGGATATCGTCTTCACCGGCGAGATGCAGTGGCTCGAGCCCAACGCGCGCCGGGAGATGGAATCGGCACTCGCGACCAACGCACAGATCGATGTCGTTTACGCCCATAACGATCCCGGCGCCCACGGCGCCTGGCTGGCGGCACGCGCCGCCGGGCGAGAAGAGGACATCGTCTTCGTGGGCATCGACGCCCTGCCCCACGAAGGGCAGCAGTACGTCCGCCAGGGAATCCTCGACGCGACGTTTCTCTACCCCACGGGAGGCGCGGAAGCGATCGAAATGGCTTTGGCGATTCTACGGGGCGAGGAGGTTCCCAAGCACGTCGTGCTGGGGACGCGTCTCTTCACGCAAGCGAACGTCGACGCCGGCGGGCAACCGATCGAGTAGCTAGAGTGGTGGGAGGCGAGTGGAGGCCCTCGCTTCATGTCGCGCAATAAGGGCCAAGATTTCGGACAAGCCACGGCGCTCCAAATGTCCGCTCGTGGCCCCCACTCGCCTCCTTCCTCATGAATGCCTCCGGTACACTCCATGCCACCGCAAGACTGAAGTCGCAAACTTACAAATCTTATCACACGTGCAAGCAGGTTCGTCGACCTACGAGTTCGATGCAACTATCGACGCTCGACACTTGGCTTTCAGTACCCGATGTTAGCTGAATCATCAGGCTTGCAACTTACAGAGACGCTCGATCTTTGCTATGTGGTGGTCATCGTGCTCGGCCTGGAAGTAGCACATGTCCACCAATCGCATCTGCACGTTCAGCCGACGGTGTAAGGCGGAGCGCGAAAACGCTTCCTGCGGAAGCTTCGCGAGTCGCTTCACCAGTCGCGCGCGCGCCTGCTTGAACTCGGTCAGCAGTTCGCCGATGTCGCGATCGTTGTGACCCGCCGCGTCCGTCGCTCGATTCGACATGTCGGCGGGACGTAGCTCGTCCGCCTCTGCTTCGTAGTCGTCTAGTCGACCCATGAACAGCCCTTCCAGATCGAGGAGATGCCCGACGTTCTCCTGGATCGACCAGCCTCCCTCTGGGCGTGCCACCAGCAACTCGACGCGAAGCGAGCCCGTCAACTCCTCTAGACGTTGCGGGGTAGATGCCAACCGCTCGATCAGCTGACCATGGAGTTCGACCGGGAAGTCGAATTGGAATACGCGCTCGACCCAGCGCGGTTGTTCTGTCATATCGCGCACCTGTGGCTAGCGGCAGTTGGGAATCTACAGGACTGGCATCTCCCCGGCGACGCGGGGTGCCGAGCCCTCGCCTCAGCCCATCCGGATCCTGCGCGTGAGCGCCGGCTCGATGCCCATTAGCCGCTGATACGTGACGATCTGGCCGCGGTGGTACATCTCCTGCGCGATCCCGTGGTTTAGCCACGCCAACCGCGTCCCCTGCTCTCCGTCGAACCGCTCGATCAGCTGCAGCATGTGTAGCTCGCCTGCTTCGAGGAACTTCTGTTCCGCTTCCCGGAACGAGTCCTCTAGCAAGCCGATCAGTTGGCGCTTCGACGTCGCCTGCTTGACATGCGCGGCATAGAAATCGAGCAACTCCGGCCAGGGCGCCCGCCTGAAGTCGGTGTCCGGCCTCGCCAGCTCGCCCGTCATCATGAGGGCGACCTCCAGTATGTGTTGAGCCAGCTCGGCGACGCTACGCGTCTCCGGCGTGGGACGGAAGTCGAAGCGGTCGTCGGGTATGTTCTCCAACTCCTCTATCAGGCCCTGCCTGACGTCGGACCAAGCCTCGAGGGTCTCCTCGAGCATGGATTGAAAGTCTGGCATCGGCAGCATCCCAGTTTGTTGTTACGACCTGTATTGATGTCACGTTGCCACGAGCGCGAGAGGCAGGCAACCCCGCCGTCCCTTAGTGCGATTCACCGTACAAGCATAGGCGAACCGCTGAGAGAGTCCGTGGCTCCACTTTCGTCGACTCGTAGGAAGGTTAGAATTGGAAGCTGACTCACGTACCAACCTTGTGAACCGAATGTCGAACTGCTGCCACAATCGTGCGAGATGATGCGAATCACATCCGTATGGAGGAGACAATGTCACTGTACCGCGCTTTAGCGCCGGTAGCGCTGATTCTGCTGTCTTCGTCCGCGCTGCAGGCGCAGCAATCCGCGGACGAGCTCGCCCAGCAGGCCGCGAATCCAATTGCAGACCTGATGAGCGTTCCATTCCAGAACAACACCGACTTCGGACTCGGCGAGTTCAATCGCACGCGGAACGTGCTGAACATCCAGCCGGTCATACCGTTGGCCGGTGGGAAGCTCATCACGCGAACTATCTTCCCGATCGTCTGGCTGCCCGACGTAACGGCCGAGAGTGGTAGCTATTCGTCCGGCCTCGCTGACATCGTCTTCACGGCCTTCTACGTACCCAGCGGCGGCTCTACGATGTGGGGCGTGGGGCCCGTCGTGGAGATTCCCACCGGCGGTGCCGAGCGTGGGACGCAGAAGTGGGGCTTGGGACCGTCGCTGGTCGTGCTGGCGCAGCCCGGTCCGTGGACCCTGGGTATCCTGGCCAACAACGTGTGGTCGATCGCCGGTGACTCCGACCGTGACGATGTGAATAGGGGGCTGCTCCAGTACTTCATCGTCCGCCAGCTTGGTGACGGATGGTATGTGAATAGCGCCCCGATCATCACGGTGAACTGGAAGGCTGACTCCGGTCAACGATGGGTGGTCCCGTTCGGGTTGGGCGCCGGCAGACTCTTCTTTGCAGGAAAACTGCCTATCAACACTCAAGTGGGTGCCTTCTACAACGTGGTCAAGCCGGATATCGGGCCGGATTGGCAGTTCCGTGTACAGGTACAGTTCTTACTGCCGGCGCCGGGATCGCAGTGATCCGTGCACGTGCCGTAGTGACGTTGTGATGAACGCGGGGGAACTGACATGAGAGCGACGGAGAAGAGAGTGGGGCTGCTCCTGCTGCTCGTGGGAGCCGCTCTGCTGATGGGTTCTTGAAGCCGGGCGATTTACAGGACTTGCCACCAGGGGACGGCCAAGATTCTTTGACCGAGCCACGAGACATCGCGGCCATCATGCAGTAGCAGGCCACCTACCGCGAGCTCCGGATACTCAGCGAGGAAAACGCGCAGGCCCTTCGTGTCGCCGTAGCCCGGATTCCGGGTCGCTTTCACCTCGATCGCGAGGAGCTTTCCCAGCGACTCGGTGACGAAGTCGACTTCGTCGCCCGCCGAAGTCCGCCAATACAAGACCTCGGGCCGAATTGGCTGCGCATCGCGCCAAGCCTGGAGGTCGCACAGCACGAGGTTCTCCAGGTGCGGACCCCGCGGACTTGATTCTCCGGCTAGATGGAGGGCGAGGGCCGTATCACTCCAATAGAGCTTGGGCGCTTTGATGAGCCGCTTTGTGCGGTTCACCGCATAGGCCGGCAGTGGCACGATCTGGTAGGAGGCTTCTAGAAGCCCCAGGTAACGCCGCGCGGTCGTCGTAGAAAGCCCAACGTCACGGCCCAGTCCGGACTGATTAACCAGATTGCCCAGCCGCAAAGAGGCCGCCCGCATGAGGCGCCTAAAGTCCACCAGATTCGAGATAAGCGACAACTCCTGGAGATCTCGCTCCAAGTACGTCCGGGTGTAGCCCGTAAACCAGAACGAGCGCGGTTCCGCCTCCTCGAGCTGATACGCCGGCCGTGGATAGCCACCCAACGCAGCCGCCTCTCGCCAATCCTCCCGCGGCGCCGCCTGGTCTGAGGCGATCTCCGGCCATGCATCAAGCGGAGCATCAATGAAGTCGGTCCAGGCGCCGCATGAACCGTGGCCGAGCCGCTCGCGCCGGGTCAGCGGCCACAGGTTCAGGTAGATGGCCCGGCCGGCCAATGTCTCGGAGACCTTGCGCATGAGGAGCAGATTCGCCGATCCCGTCAGCAGGAAGCGACCGGGATCCGGGCGCTGGTCAACGGCCCGCTTCACGGCTAGCAGCAGATCCGGTGAGCGCTGAACTTCGTCCAGCGTGAGGCGGGGGGCGCGCCGTACTAGCTCATCGGGGGCGTCACGCGCCTGAGCAAGAACGTCGAGGTCGTCCAGGCTGAGGTACTGACGGTCTCCCGCTGCATCCATACCGACGAGGGTACTTTTCCCTGTCTGTCGGGCGCCTGTAACGACCACGACGGGCGCAGAGGCGAGCGATCGCTGGAGTGATTCTTGGAGCAATCGAGGGAGCAGAGGTTTCATGGGCGGCCTCATGATTAACCACGGCGTGGTTGATAATCAACTACACGGTGGTTAATTGTCAAGACCCTGGTTCCAGCCACGGCCCACGTGGTTGGGCAGGTAGTGGGCATAGCGCTGCACCCATCACCTCTCCCCAACCGGAGAGGGCGGTCTTATCATGCCAACTACCGTCTCGGTGGAACGGGCTAGCCCGAAGGTCATACCCGAGGCAAAGGACGCTAACGGAGGGATCCGGTGAGAATCGCCGACATGAACTGGATGCAGGTGGAGGAATACCTGAAGACGGACGACCGGGCGGCCGTCCCGCTGGGGAGCACGGAACAGCACGCCTATCTGAGCCTCCTCGTCGATGCGCTGATTCCGGAACGGCTGGCCCGGGAAGCCGCCGAGCCGCTGGGGATCCCGGTCTTTCCCGCGGTGCCCTATGGTATCTCCCCTTACTTCGCGGCCTTCCCCGGAACCGTCACGCTTCGCCTCGAGACTTATGGCCGCCTGATGACTGACATCCTCGACAGCTTGTCGCGCGCCGGATTTCGGCGGATCGTCTTGGTGAACGGCCACGGCGGGAACGCACCCGCGGGTTCCGTGGCGTTGGAGTGGATGGCGGACCACCCCGGCCATCAGGTGAAGCTGTTCAACTGGTGGATCGCGCCGAAGACGTTGGCGAAGATCCAGGAGGTCGATCCTGTGGGCTCTCATGCCTCCTGGGTGGAGAACTTCCCCTGGACGCGCCTGGCGGGGGTGGCGCTTCCCCAAGAACAGAAGCCGCTCATCGATACAGCGCTCAAGTCGGTCCTCGATCCCGCCGCGTTCAAAGCGGCCGTGGGTGACGGGAACTACGGCGGCGTTTACCAGCGCTCCGACGAGGAGATGATGGCGATCTGGGCGGTGGCGGTGGCCGAGGCTCGGGAAACCATGGACGGCGGGTGGGCATGACGGAGCCCCCACTGACCCACGAAGTGCGGGAACGACAGGCCGGTTCGAGTTCGCCGCTCCTCGTCTGGGGAGCCGGCGCCATGGGCGGTACCATTGGCGGGGTGCTGGTTAAGGAAGGCTGGCCCGTCGTCTTCGTAGATCGTGCGCAGGAACACGTCCAGGCCATGAACGAACGCGGCTTGCAGATCAACGGTCCTATCAGCGAGTTCCGAGTGGCGGTGCGGGCCGCTCGTCCCGAGGACCTCCGGGGTAGCTTCGCGACGATCTTCCTCTGCGTCAAAGCCCATCACACCCAAGAGGCGCTGGCCCAGCTGAAACCCCATCTGGCGCACGACGGGGCCGTTATTTCGATCCAGAACGGTCTGTGCGAGATCGAGATCGCCGACAGCGTGGGACCGGAAAGAACCGTGGGGGCCTTCGTGAACTTCGGCGCCGATTACCTGGAGCCCGGGGTGATCCACCGGGGAGGACGCGGAGCCGTCGTCGTGGGAGAGTTGGACGGCCATACCTCCCCAAGGGTCCAGGACATCCACGAGTTGCTCCGCCTGTTCGAGCCCGAGGCGCTTCTCTCCTTCAACATCTTCGGCTACCTCTGGGGGAAGCTAGCCTACGCCGCGCTGCTCTTTGCCACGGCCGTCACAGACGCCTCCATCGCCGACGTCCTAGCGTCGAAGCCACACCGACCGCTGCTGATCGCGCTGGCGCGAGAAGTGGTGGCAGTCGCGGATGCTCGGGGAGTATCGCTGGAGGGGTTCGACGGGTTCGAACCGGACGCCTTCCACGGCGCCGCCCCGGACGAGCGGGCCGAGGCATCGCTGGACGAACTTGTCGCCTTCAACCGCCGCTCTGCCAAGACCCATAGCGGGATCTGGCGCGATCTTGTCGTGCGCAAGCGTCCCACGGAAGTGGACGCCCAGTTGGGTGCGGTGGTACGACTCGCCCGTGAGGTAGGCGTGGCCACGCCGTTGACGGAGCGGCTCGTTCTTCAGATCCACGAGATCGAGCAGGGCATGCGCGAGCACGGCTGGAGCAACCTGGAGGAGCTGACATGAACTTCGACTTCGGCGGCCGCACCATCATCGTCACGGGTGCGGCGCACGGACTGGGGCGAGCCATGGCCCAAGCGTTCACCCACCGGGGAGGTCGAGTCTGGGCCTGCGACATCCTGGACGATAGTCTCGCCGAGACCCGGGAACTCTGCGGCGGCGGGTGCGAGACTCGTGTCGTGGACGTTCGCGACCGGGACGGAGTGCAGGTTTTCGTTGAGGAGGCGTCCCACGAGTCGGGGCGGGTGGACATCCTGGTGAACAACGCCGGAGGCGTAGCAGGCCAGACGGGCCGACCTCTGGAGGAAGTCACGGCGGACAAGTGGCAGGTGATCTTCGACGTGAACTTGACCGGCGCCTTCAACTTCTCTCAGGCCGTGGCTACGGGCATGAAGACCGGAGCGTGGGGCCGCATCGTGAACATCTCCTCCGGCGCAGGGCTCCGCGTCAGCCTCACCGGCATCCAGGCCTACGCCGCGGCCAAGTCGGGCCTAATCGGTTTCACCCGGCAACTGGCCCACGAGCTGGGCCCGTTCGGGATCACGGTGAACTGCGTGGCCCCAGGATTCATCCGCTCCAACCCGACGACCGAGCGGCAGTGGGAGTCCTACGGCGAGGAGGGTCAACGGAGGCTGGTCGAGTCGATCGCTACGCGCCGACTGGGTCAGCCCGAGGACATCGCGCACGCGGTCCTTTTCTTCTCGTCCGAGTACGCCTCGTGGATCACGGGCCAGACGCTCAGCGTGGATGGGGGGAGATAACCAGCTCGTTCTGTTGACACGCGTCCTCCAGGGGCCGATATCCATACCACTCATCGATGACGGGGCTGATCAACCCACCAACCCCAGGAGGGACGGCCGTGAAGCAGCGAATCGCTCTGTTCTGGCCCGGCGACGGTCGCGACGTGCCCAACCAACTGGCCTTGCCGAGCATCACCGAAGCGACCCAGCAGATGGAGGCGGCTTTAAAGCGACTCGGCCGCGAGCCCTATGTGGTGGAGGGATTCCTGACGAAGCCCCACCATGCGATCGAGAAGCTGGGGCCAATCGAGGATCCCATGATAGGGATCTGCGTGCACTGGTTCTACGGGCCACACACCACCGAGGGCGTCGTCGGCAAGGACAACCCGCTGCTGCTCGCCAGCAACTTCTCTGGTCAGTGGCCGGGCCTGGTCGGGCTGCTGAACACCGGCGCCTGCCTGGAGAGCCTGGGCCGGAAGTTCTCGCGCGTCTGGACAGACCAACCCGACTGGACGGCGGATGAGGCGTTCATGGCGCGGTTGGAGGAGTGGTGCTCCACCGGACGCATCGAGTACGGCGAGGAGGACATCGCGTACAGCGCTCCCGTCTCGTCCAAAGCCGCCGACCTCACCTCGCGAGTGGCGCAAGGGTTCGAGGATCGACGCGCGTTGATCCTCATGTTGGGCGATACCTCGATGGGCATGATCAATGGCTATTTCGGCCCGCGACTGCTAAACCGCCACGGCTTTACCGAGCACAAGGTCGACCAAGCCTGGATCATCCACCGTGGTCGCGACATCGACGACGCGCGCATCGAGGACGCGTTGGCGTTCGTCAAGCAGAAAGGCGTGAGCTTCCACTGGGGTGAGCAAGACGCGGAAGACTTCTCTGAGGATGCCACGCGCGAGCAGCTGCGCGACTACCTGGCCGTGCTCGACATGATCGACGAGTATAGGGCCGACTGTCTTGGGTGGCAGTACCAGTTGGGGCTGCTACCGCTCCGCCCGCCCTCGGACTTCGCGGAGGGGCTATTCAACTCGGCCTGCCGGCCGGAATCGAACGGCGACACGATCATCTGCTCGACCGAAGCCGATCAGGGCAACGCGGTGCCCATGGAGATGATGAAGCGCCTGCTGAAAGCCAAGGGCCTGCACGGGGCGGTGATGTTCCACGACGTTCGTTGGGGCGGAGAGCACGAGGGGCGGTTCCTGTGGGTGCTGCTGAACTCGGGCTCGTGCAGCGCCTACGCGTTCAACCACGATCCCGACTCGCTAGCGGGTACGCACAGCTACCGTCAGCCGGCGCTATACTTCCCCGTCCCGGGTGGCACGTTCGCCGGCGAAAGTCTGCCGGGTAAGATCACCTGGTCGCGCTGCTACATAAAGGACGACGTCCTTTGGATGGACATCGGCAGGGGCGAGGTCGTGAAGTTGCCGCCCGCTAAGCGGGACTTTTGGTGGGAAGGCACAACTCGGCAATGGCCTTTCATGGCCGCCGATCTGGGCATCGGTCGCGACACGCTGATGGCGCATTACCTGTCCAACCACGCCGCAGTGGCGTACGGAGACATCTTCGAGGAGATGGTGGCGTTGTCGGAGGCGATGGGCTTCCGAGTCAGGATACTGGAGGCGCGAAGCTAGAAAGAGGCACCAACGGCAGCGTTTCCCTCCTTCGAGAAAGAACAGCAGGAGGTACAGGTGATGCAGGCGAAGAACAGGCTGACCTCCCATCTCGTTCTCGGCTTGGCGGCCATCTGCTTCCTTACCCCCCGGACCGCCGCGGCGCAGGACCTCTCCGAGATCACCCGCGCGGTTGACGGCAAGCGAATGCGCGCATCGAGCGGGCTCTTCGACCCAGAGTCGAACCGCGATGCCAGGCCGATTGCCCCGGGCGAGACTCTCACGCTCGCCGAACTGGACGGACCCGGCGAGATCCGCCACATCTGGTTCACGATCGGCGCGCTCGACCGCCGTTTCACCCGTTCATTGGTCTTGAGATTCTACTGGGATGACTCCGAGGTCCCCTCGGTCGAGACGCCGATAGGCGACTTCTTCGCCGCGGGGAACGGAATGCGCGCGAACGTCAGTTCGTTGCCTATAGAAGTCACCTCCTATGGGCGTGCATTCAATTCGTATTGGCGTATGCCTTTCAGGAAGAATGCTCGCCTGACTATCACGAACGAATCGGACCAGCGGGTCAGTTCCTGCTACTACTATATAGACTGGCTCGCCTTCGATTCACTTCCGGACGACGCGCTCTATTTCCACGCCCGGTACCGCCAGGAATTCCCCGTCAAACCATTCACGCCGTACACCATCGCCGAGATCGAAGGGCGTGGCCACTATGTCGGGACCGTGCTCTCCATCCAGAGCTCGATGGGCAGCTGGCTGGGTGAATCGGACGATCGCTTCTATATAGATGGAGAGGCGATCCCTTCCATGGTCGGGACCGGCATGGAGGACTACTTCACCGACGCATGGAACCACCGGCTGTTCACCAATCTGAGGGCCGGGCTCAGCATCTACGAGCCGAAGGGTCTCGACCAAAGGGTGACAGCCTACCGCTGGCATATCGCCGATCCGGTTACCTTCACCCGATCGTTGAAGGTGGAGATGGAAAGGCGGAGCTACGCCGCGTTGACCGACCCGGAGACCGGCGAGGATGTGACCTGGGACTTCAAGTACCGTCCCGACGTCTTCTCTTCCGTCGCATTCTGGTACGCCTCGGAGCCGGCAGGCAGGTTCTGGGAGTTAGCGCCCGTCTCGGAGCGTTTGAACCCGGAGATATTTGTCGAGACTACTCTGATGCTGGACGAGCTGACGGCTTCGCCGGGAATCCGACTCAGCCAGAAGTACACCCGTTCGACCAATGCCGCGTCAGGCCCGGCGCGTAGGGCGATGACTTATGTAGAGAACGACGAGATCGGAGCGTGGCTCGAGGTCCCGGTGCAGGTCGAGGAGTCTGGGGACTACTCGATCTCGATCTACCAGATGCTTTTCCGAGACTACGGGACCTGGAGGGTGACCATGAAAGGCCCCGGCTTCGATCAGCTCCTGGACCCGGCTATGGACTTCTACGATCCCTACTTCGTCCAAACGTTCAATATGCCCGAGAACTACCTGTACGGGACGTGGCACGAGAACAAAGTCGGGGTCTATTCGCTGCAGCCGGGCAGCTACACCATCCGATTCGAGTGCATCGGAGCGAACCCGCTCGCGCGCATCCGCGGAGTGGCATATTCGCAGGCCGGCAGGAGGTATATCGAGGAGGCGCCCGCGGGTCAGCCGGGCCTGAAAATGGCGCTGGACGGGATATCGCTGCGCAAACTCCCGTGGGAGAACACGTGGGCATGGATGCAGGACTACCTTGCACGTGAGGAACAGCTTTTTGCTCGACGGGTCGAGACAGCGGCCGCGACCGTCGGGCGGCTTGCCCAGGCGATCGAGGCATTCAGAGAGGATACAGGCGAGTACCCACGCGACCTGGACGAGCTGGTCGAGCGCCCCAGCCGACTTGCTGGCAAAGCGGGCGACTGGCCCTATGTAGCCCCACTGGTTGACGGCAAGATACCGCTCGACCCCTGGGGACAGCGCTATCGCTACTTGATGCCGGGAGCACACAACCCGGGTGGCTTCGACGTTTGGTCGGTTCATGGTAACGAGCGGGATCCCAGGGTCTGGATCGGCAACTGGAAGTAGGCAACGAGGTCGACATGAAGTCCCTGTTTCTCCTGCTAGCACCGCCTGCGATCTGCGCGGCCTCGGCTCTGGGGGGATGCCAGACCGGAACCGAGCGCACTGCAGCCTCCGACCCGTCCGCACAGCAAGACGTGCTGGAAATCGTCGAGACCGACTCCACGTATATCGTGATTCTGAACGGCGAAGTCTCCGCACGATTCTCGCCGCCCGAGCTGAGCGGGGTGGGTCTTCCGCAGATCGAACTCGGCCAGGCCGAGGAGGGCTGGCAGCACGTCCGAATGTCGTGGGACGTGCCCCGTGAGGTTGCCCAAGACGAGCTTTCCGTCCAATTCGATCTCGCGATCGAGCCCGACTTCTGGTGGGCGCCGCATCTCGCTCCGCGCGAAGGCTACGTGGTCGGCCAGCACGTGTTCCGCGCTCCAGCTGTGATCGTCCAGCGTGACACGCTGGCGCTGGTCATCGCGCCCGACCTGGATGCGGTGGGACAGCGCTCGGGAAATCCCTGGTTCATGGACTACGATGCGACCCAGGGGAAGATTTGGCTCGGCATGACGCAGACCGAGATCCCCGCTCACGTTCTGTTTCAGAAGACGCCGGGGATGAAGTTCGCGCCGGGAAAGGTGGAGCTCAGCTTCTTCCTAACTGCCTACAACGATCGCGGCGAGGTCAAGAACCCCTGGTCGAAAGTGGCGAATTTCCACTGGAAGCGTTGGGGAAGACCGCTATACGCGAAGGGGGAACCGATTCCGGCGCCGCTCCATACCTACGTGCGCCATACGTACGATTGGGCGTTCGAGGGTTGGGGTGACGTCGTGTGGCAGGAGTTCGATATCGATGGAGTGCAGGTCGGCGCTCCGCAATTCATCGTCAACGTCTCGCAGTCACCCAACTACCCGGGCCACTGGTATCAGCGGGAGTTTCTCTCCATCTGGAATCAGGCCTGGTTCTCTTCTCTGCGCAGCGCCTCGGGTCTTTACCGGTACGCTCGCCGCGTCGGAGATGACGAGTTGTTGCGCAAAGCGCGTCTTACCAAGGAACTGGCGTTGGCCGCGCCCATGAAGAACGGCATTTTCCCCGCCGTCATCAGAACCGACAACGAGACGGTCGCGATCGATGGGGAGGAGCTACGGCGGCCACTGGGCTGGGAACACCACTTCTGGGTCAACTCCAACCGCAGTCCGCGCGATCACGGTATCTCTTCGGACTGGTATCACGTGCTCGATGCCAGCTGGACCGCTACACTCATGCTGCGCTGGTACGAGGACCTGGAAAAGGACGAGCGCTTGCTCGAGTACGCGCGCGAATACGGCGAGCGGCTGCTAGAACTTCAGGACGCCGAAGGCTTTTTCCCCGGCTGGCTGCACCCGGAGACGCACGAACCCGGTCCCGTGATGAATCGCACGCCGGAAACCAGCATGAGCGTGACCTTCCTGCTGAAGCTGGCTGAGTTGACGGGGGAGGCCAAGTACCGCGAGGCCGCGTTCCGCGCAATGGACGCCGTGCTGGAAGAGATCGTTCCCGATGGCCGCTGGGAGGACTACGAGACCTACTGGTCGTGCAACCGCTGGGGACGCGACGAGATTCTCGGCAGTAAGATCGAGCGCAACGCCATGCACAAGCAGAACACGCTCTCCATGTTTTGGACGGCGGAAGCGCTTCTGGAGACGTACCGCGCGACCGGCAGACCGCTCTACCTCCAGTGGGGGCGACGAACACTAGATGAGTTATCCATGGCACAGCAGGTCTGGCAGCCGCCGTTCATCTACGTGCCGGCGCTGGGTGGATTCGGCGTCATGAACGCCGATGGGGAGTGGAACGACTCGCGCGAAACGCTCTTCGCCGAATTGTTCCTCGACTACTATCGCGAGACAGGCCAGGCCGACTATTTCGAGCGTGGCGTCGCCGCGCTGAAGTCGGGCTTCGTCATGATGTACTGCCCCGAAAATACTACCGTGAAGAAGATGTGGGAGACGGTCTACCCCTGGTTCGGGCCGGAGGACTACGGCTTCACGATGGAGAACTACGCCCACGGCGGCCGCACCAGTCCGGAGGGAGCGGGGATGGGCACGTTCACGATCTACGACTGGGGCAACGGCGCTGCCGCGGAAGCAGCGATGCGGATTCTGGATCACTACGGTGACGTCTTCATCGACGACGCGCGCAGCCAAGCGTTCGGGATAGACAAGGTACGGGTCAACCGTGCAGGCGAAGGATGGGAACTCCTGAACGAAACCGACGAGCCGCGCCTTCTGCGAGTAGTGTTCAATGACGGAAGCATTCAGGAAGTACATATCGATAACAGAGCGTTCGTAAGCTCAACGCGGAGGAACCGATGAAGAGATGGGCATATGGCCTCAGCCGCTGCTGTCTTGTCTCTATTCTGCTGGTGAACTGCGCGACCAGCGACGCGCGAATCGATGCCCTCCATCGCGATGCCCTCGTCTGGGACACACACAATGATCTCTCTTATCGGGTCCTCTATGAGCAGCTCGACATGGGCCAGCGTCTGCCCGCCGGGCATTGCGATATCCCGCGGCTCCGGGAGGGGGGCGTCGATGTCCAGGTAATAGCCCTCTTCGTTCAGAACTTCCTGTATCCCCATCCGGGCGAGTGTGTCCGCCAGACCCGAGAGCTGTTGACGGCGATGCGGGATGCGATCGATCAGCACTCCGACCACGTAGAGCTGGCACGCACCGCCGCCGACGTCGAGCGAATTGTGGCGGCGGGTAAGATCGCGATGCCCCTCTCGATAGAAGGAGGGCATGCGATCGAGAATAGCCTTGAGAACCTGCGGGAGTTCCACGAGCTGGGTGTCTCCTCGATGACGCTGACCCACAACGTGACTCACGGATGGGCCGACTCCGGAGGGGATGAGCCCCGCTGGGGTGGACTCAACGAACTGGGACGCGATGTGGTCCGCGAGATGAATCGGCTGGGCATGGTGATCGACATTTCCCACGTGTCCGACGAGACGTTCTTCGACGTCATAGAAACGAGCGAGGACCCGGTGATCGCCTCGCACTCTGGCTGCCGCGCGCTGAACCCGCACCGCCGCAACATGAGCGACGAGATGCTCCGTGCGCTGGCGGACAACGGCGGCGTCATCGGGATCGTCTTCGTCCTCAACTACCTGTCCCCCGAATACAACGACGCGAAGAACGAGTTGCGCGCGGTGAGCCGTCCTTGGTACCGGCGGATGCCTCCCATCGAGGACCTGGACGTCCGCATAGCGGTGGACCACCTCGACGCCGGTAACGACTGGCCCCTGGAGAACTTGCCCACGATCGAGGACGTGCTCGATCACATCGACCATGCGGTGAGCGTCGCCGGTGTGGACCATGTTGGACTAGGGGCGGACATGTACCCGCGCACCCCCTCGCCGATCGGCATCCGCGGAGTCGAGGACTACCCCAACATCACGCTCGGTCTGAAGGAACGCGGTTATAGCGACGAAGATGTTCGCAAGATCATGGGCGGGAACTTCATGAGGGTGTGGAAGCAAGTCACCGACACAGATTGAGTGCCACGGATATTCTGACCGCAATCGCGTCACATGACTGTGGCCCATGTTTGGAGGGCGATCATGCTGAAGAAGGCTATTATCGTGACGGCAGTCTTCCTGATGTCCGCGCCGGAAGCCCACGGCCAGATCCCTGTAGCCGAACGAAATCGTCCCGAAGTAATGCCTATCCGAGACAGGGCAGCAACGGTACACGAGGTCACCCAGAAGCGTCTCGACACGCTCCTTCCGCGTCTCATGCGGGAGACCGGGATCGATATGTGGATCATCACCGGCAACGAGGACAATCACGATCCCATCTTCTGGACCATGATGCCGTACAAGAACTGGTCTCCGATCACGCAGATCCTGGTACTCTACGACCGTGGTCCCGAGCTCGGCGTCGAGCGCCTGAACGTCTCGCGGACAAACACGGACGGTCTGTTCGATAATGCCTGGGATGCGGCCGCATGGGATAGGGAGAAGAAGGAGAGCCAGTGGGAGTGCCTTGGCCGGATCGTCCGCGAACGCGATCCCAAGCGGATCGGCATCAACGAAGGCGAGATCCAATGGGCCGCGGGCGGGCTGACCGTCGCCCTCAAGCGCAAGCTGGTCGAGGCCATCGGCCCCGAGTACGCGGCGCGACTCGAATCGGCCGAGCCACTGGCGACGCTCTGGGGGGAAACGCTCTTAGAGGAAGAGGTCGATCTAATGGAGCGGGCAGTGGCGGTCTCCCATACCATCATCGCGGAGATGTTCTCGAGCGCCGTCGCGACCCCGGGAGTGTCGACAACGGACGATCTGAAATTCTACTACTGGCAGCAAGTGGCTGAACTGGGACTCGACATAGCCTTCGAGCCGTCCGTTCGGATCCGCGGTCGCAACCCCGGGAACAGGGAGAGGTACGGGCGCGACGACAACGTCATACGGCCCGGAGATATCCTGCACTGCGACGTCGGTCTGAAGTACATGCACTACAACACAGACACTCAGGAGTTGGCGTACGTCCTTCGCGTCGGGGAAACCGACGCCCCCGAGACCTTCAAGAACCACATGGCCGAGGCGAATAGACTGCAGGACGTCTTCGTGGGTGAGTTCGAGACCGGCCTGACCGGGAACGAGCTTCTGACCAACATGCTGGCGAAGGCCCGTGAGATGGGGATCCCGAATCCCCGGATCTATTCACACTCACTCGGCTATTACCTCCACGAGCCAGGTCCGCTGATCGGCCTGCCCTGGGAGCAGGTGAGCAACCCCGGCCGAGGCGACGTGAAGCTGGTCCCGATGAGCGCTTTCACCGCGGAGCTGAGCATCACCATGCCGGTCCCCGAATGGGGTGGCGAGAACTTCCGATTGCCGCTCGAGCAAGCCGTCGTGTTCCTGGGCGACCGCACCGTCTTCCTTGACGGCCGCCAGACGCGGTTTCACCTGATTAGGTAAGGGAGACCACCGGGGGTCCGGGCCGCCAGGCGAGGGGTGTCGGCGGTTATGGGAATCATTAGCTTTGTTGAAATCTCGACGCAGAAAAGGCATAAGTGCCGCCTAGACTCCCGCACAGCGTTCGACGGTGGACCTACGAACCAAACTCGTCTTTGCCCTCGTAGCAGTCTCGCTGGGCAGCATGCTGGCGATCGGCGCTCTCGCGTACACGCTCGCTAGCGATCAGGTAACGGATAGTACACTGCGCCAGTTGAACGCGCTGGCCGAGGCGAAGAAACAGGAACTGGACAAGGTCGTTTTGGGTTGGCGGGACGGCGTCTCTCTGATCGCCAGCCGCACCCAACTCCGGCTCAGCCTCCGGGCCTACAACGAGACACAGAGCGCAGGTCAGCTGGAGCGGATCAAGCGAATCTTGGAGGACGCACGCCTGTCGTCTCGAACCGTGCATTCACTCACCGTCTACGACGTTGACGGCCATCCTGTCGCCTCGGTCGGGAGCCAGCCGGAGCGGCAACTTGCGGACCTCGATCCCTCGCTACCGCCAATAACCGAAGTTACCAACGCTGCCCCAGAGATCTTCTTCACGGCCGAAGAGGAACCGCGGGCCATCTTCGTCGTGCCTCTGATTCTGGACGGGCAGCGGATCGGCGCCCTGCGGGTCGTTTTGAGCGCCCGGGAGCTTGTTGAGGCTACCCAAGACACCATCGGACTCGGCGAGACGGGTGAGATGATGATCGTGCTGCGGGACTCGGCCGCCATGACGCGAGTGCTGCATCCGGTACGTCACCGGGAGGCCGAACGGCCCGGTTTGGTTCAGCCGGAGGGGCCGAACGATCCGGCCACTTGGGCGCTCGAGGGTCGAGATACGGTAGTCACGGAGGGCCTCATCGATTACCGCGGCTTGCCGGTTTGGGCCGCCACCCGCTCTCTGCCCGAATTGGGATGGGGCGTGGTTGTGAAGTTCGATACTACCGAGGAGCGAGCATCGATCAAGGAATTTCGGCAGCAGTTGACGCAGCTTGGGCTTTCGCTCTCGGCCTTCGCGATCCTACTGGGGACCTTCTTGGGCCTGCGATTCGCGAGGCCGATCCACAATTTGGCCGGCGTGGCGAACCGGATCCGGCTCGGCGAATTGGATGCCCGGGCCAAGGTGGAGCACGAAGACGAAATGGGGTTGCTCGCTCGTACGTTCAATCAGATGGCGGAAGAGTTGGAGCAGAAGATGACCCTGCTGCACGAATTCCAGAAGTACTTCGAGGTCTCGCTAGATATGCTCTGCATCGCGGGAACGGATGCATACTTCAAGCGTGTCAACCCCGCCTTCGAGCGGACGTTGGGCTGGCCGTCTGAAACGCTGCTGTCCCGCCCGTTCCTCGATTTCGTGCACCCGGACGATCTCGACAAAACCGTCCACGAAATCGAGAAACTCTCCGAGGGCATACCCACCGTCTCCTTCACGAACCGCTACGGTTGCGCCGATGGCAGCTGGAAGCAGTTGATGTGGACCGCTCATCCCGAGCCGGAGACCGGACTCATATATGCGATCGCTCGGGACATCACGGAGTCCGCACAGGCGATCGAGCGGACGCGGTCAGGCGACGAGCCCGATTCCCCAGAGCCCGAGTAGACGTGCCCTATATTCTTCTGCTCGGTGGCCTAATCTACCTCCTCATGGGGGGCGATCTCTTGGTTCGCGGCGCCGTCGCGCTCGCTCACCGGGCGCGTGTGCCGCCGGTGGTCGTCGCCCTCAGCGTCGTCGCCTTCGGCACTTCCCTGCCGGAACTCGTGGTCACGTTACGGGCCGTCTTCGCCGGGTATCCCGGAGTCGGCATCGGCAACGTCGTGGGCAGCAATATCGCGAACGTGCTTCTGGTCCTCGGCGCGCCGGCGATCGTCCACCCGCTGGTCTGCACCGAGGGGTCGGCACGGCGGAATAGCACGATCATGGTGGGCATCAGCCTTTTCTTCTGGTTCCTCTGTTTCCTTGGTGATATCGGCCGACTCGCCGGCGCCGTGCTCTTGGCGTCCATGTCTTTGCTGGTGTGGTATATCGCGAGAACGACCGTACGCGCCAAGCGCGAGGCCGATGACGTCCCGGAGATTGAGTGGGTGCTGGGACTACCCACAAAGACTCGGATGATCGCCCTCTTCATCGTTGCCGGTGCGGTCGGGCTGCCGCTGGGGGCGAGCATGCTGGTCGACGCAGCAGTGGAAGTCGCCGAGCAGCTGCGGATTTCCAATGCGGTCGTTGGGCTAACGATCGTGGCGCTAGGCACGTCGCTGCCGGAGGTCGCGACGTCGATCGTCGCGGCGCGTCATCGTCACACGGGAGTGGTGATCGGGACGGCGATCGGCAGCAACACCTTCAACATGCTCGCGATCATGGGAGCGGCCGCAGTCGCGAGCCCAGCCCCGATCGCCGTGCCCCCGGGTTTCCTGTCCCTCGACCTACCGGTGATGGTGGGGAGCTCACTGTTGTTGGCGCTGCTGGTTTGGCGCCGCCGCCCCGTCCGCCGCTGGGCGGGAGTCGGTTTGGTGGCAGGCTACGCCGCCTACCTGGTAGTGCTACTCGGTCTCTCCTGAGGTCGTTGCTCGCTGCGCGAGCCCAGCACATCTTGTCTCAGCCCCACAGTGATCCCTTCCTTGCGTGGAGCGACCGATGAGCACCTTCGAGCGGCTCGCCCTCGAAGCCAACCGGCTTTGGCCCCTGCCGCTGTTCCTGGCATAGCCATGGCCGGCCTCGTGAATTGGCTGACCAGGTCGCCGTGGCGATCTTTCATCATCATCTTTCTGTTGGCCTTCGCGATTCGCGGTTTCTTTCTGACCAAGGTTTCGCACGAGTGGGTGCTCCCGCACAACCGTTGGGAAGTGGAGGCCATCGCGACCTCGCTGGCCGAGCGCGGCCAGTTCGCGGATCCGTACGCCGTTCCCACCGGAGCCACCGCGCATCTGCCACCAATCCTTCCGCTCATCCTCGCCTCTATCTGGCGCATGTTCGGGATGGGACTGGCGGCGGGGTACGCGGCCTGGCTGTTCAGAATTGCGACCGTCGCGGCGATGTATGCCACGATCCCGTGGCTCGCCGACAAGCTTGGAGCCGGAAAACAGGCCGGCTTCCTCGCCGGAATCGCTGGCGCGTTTGTCGCCACCTGGCCCGGACACGGCGAGGCGCTTACGGCAATAGTGATGGGCCTGCTGCTCATGGGCTTCTTGCGGCGCTGGACCTCCGGGCTCGGCTCACGGGGCGGTTCCTTTCTGCTTGGGCTGGGAGCCGGCATCGCTCTTCACCTGCAGCCGGTCCTTCTGCCGGTGGTGCTGGGTTGCATGGCCTTCGAGCTGTGGTGGAGCAAAGACCGCAGGAAGTGGATGATGTCGGGCGTTATGGCCCTTGGTATCGTTGTCGCTTGCGTTCCTTGGGGATGGCGCAACTACGCGACCTTCGGTGAGGTCTTCTTCATCCGCAGCAACCTGGGCCTAGAACTGCGCATGGGTAATCACGAGGGCGCTGCCGCCGCCATGGAGGTGATGGATGCGCAACAGGAACACATCCACCCGCGCACGCACGAAGGAGAAGCGCTGAAGGTCCGAGAGATCGGCGAGGTCGAGTACATGAGGCAGGCGGGGAGCGAGGCTCTCGTGTGGATTCGAGCCCACCCGGGCGAGTTCACCCGTCTGACAGCGACGCGTGTGGTTCACATTTGGTTTGGCCCTCTGCACGAGCCAAGCGTGGCGTTGGGGTTCACCGCGCTCACGATCCTGGCCTTGTTTGGTGCCTTGCGGATAATGCCATCGCTGACGACCCCACAGCGGGCAGCAATACTGATCCCCCTGGCAACATACCCGCTCATCTACTATGTGGTCGCCTACATGCAGCGCTACAGAGTACCGCTGGACTGGGTCTTCCTCATGCTGGCGGGCGCGTGGGTCTGGGGATGGATCGAGCGAGGACAGCCGCCTGGCCGCGATACTGCGCTTCCGGTAGCGGAACCAGACTAGGCTCTCAGGACGAGGTCAGTCTGAAACTGACGGCTGTTATTGACAGGACATGCCGATGGATCCCAGCGCCATGAGCCCATACGGACTAGCACTGCGCGCATACCACCGCGGCCAGTCCCAGGCTCACCTCATCATCCGGCGTGATGATGGGTTAGAGATTCCCTTGCCTGTGAGCCACTTCTTTCGGCCGCCGACCGAATTCTCTCCGATCGAACTCGCCGCACTCGAACGCTGTCAGGGCCATGTGCTGGACGTCGGCGCCGGAAGCGGACTTCACAGTCTCGCCCTGCAAACCGAAAAGGTAACAGTCACCGCGCTCGATATCAGTCCTGAGGCCGCGGAAGTGATGGCCCAGCGCGGTGTGCTAGATGTACGTTGCGGCGACATCCTCGAATTCTCCGACGGCCCGTTTGACACACTGCTGATGCTCGGTCACGGCATCGGAATAGTCGAAGACTTGCCAGGCTTGGATCGGTTCCTCTCCCATGCCCGAAAGCTGGTTAAAGACAACGGACAACTGCTGCTCCACTCACTGGATGTACGCCACACCGACGACCCGCAGCACCTGGCGTATCACGAGTTCGTTCGGGAAACGGGCCGCTACATCGGGGAGATCCGGCTGCAGATGGAATACGAAAGTGAACCTGGATCGTATTGCGGCTGGTTGCATGTGGACCCGCAGACTTTGCGAGAGCGGGCGGAGCCGGTTGGCTGGGGATGTGAGACAGTCCTAACGCAGGAAGGCGGCGACTACCTGGCTCGCCTGACCCGCTGACCAAGACGGACCTTGAATGGAGAACATCACCTAACGCTTGTCTAGGCCGGTACCCGGGGCTGCCTGCCACAATCGAACGCGTTAAGTTTCGGCACACACCTACATCCACAGGAGAGAGCCATGCACGAGAAGAGCGTCGAGCTTCTGAACAAGGCTGTTGGTGACGAACTCTCCGCTGTCCACCAGTACATGTACTTCCACTTTCATTGCGACGATCTCGGGTATGATCTACTCGCCGGCCTGTTCAAGCGCACCTCGATCGAGGAGATGATCCACGTCGAGCGCGCGGCGGAGCGGATTCTCTTTCTCAACGGCGATGTGGAAATGGTGGCATCGGAGGACGTGCAGAAGATCCACGATGTGCGGAAGATGCTCGAGCGCGCGGCGGCCATGGAAGCTCAGAGCGCTAAGGACTACAACGTCTGGGCCAACGAATGCGGGGCCAATGCCGATTCCGCCACGAAGCGACTATTCGAGGACCTCGTCGCAGACGAGGAGCGGCATCACGACCAGTACATCACGGAGATGGAGAACATAGACAAGTTCGGTGAGGGGTACCTCGCACTTCAGTCGATAGAGCGAAGTAGGAATCTCTCGGCGCCGGCTGAGTAGTCGGCACTTGGGAGCGGCCAAGCTCGACGCCGAGGGGGATCCCATGGCAAGACGACACGACCACGAGTTGCCGTACGCGACTGCTAGGGACGGTTGGCGTTACCACCATATGGGTGTGCCCACCGATAAGCCCCGGCCGGGCGAACAATACCTCGAGCGGTACAAGATGTACGTGTCCGGCTTCGAAACGAGCCCCTACGGGATCGAGTGGATGCGTTTCGAGCCGGACAGCCCTGTATCCGAGTTAGTGCAGACGGTCCCCCACATCGCGTTTGAAGTGGACGACCTTGACGCCGCCCTCGTTGGAAAGGAGGTCCTAGCCAAACCGAGTTCCCCGTCCGCCGGCGTTAGGGTGGCGATGATCATCCATGACGGTGCGCCGGTGGAACTGCTCGAGTTTCGCAGATAATGCTTCAGCGACCGCTGAAGCCGACGCTGTAGACCACCGAATCGCCGCCTTTGCCCCACGGCCCGCGCTGGGGCTATTGTTCAGATCGGCCCCACCCATGACTACCGTCGTTCCCTGGAGCCAGCAAGCTCGGGGCACACACTTCAACGCACAACCATTGGACGGTGCTCATGTCCAGATGCGGCAATCGGGCCTCCGGCCCTCGTTCAAGGCGGTCTCCGTTCAAGCCCTTCGGCCTCTTGCTGGTGACCTGGACTCTCGTCCTGGCCGTGGCTGCACCCGCCGCACTGTTGGGGCAGGAAGCCGAGTACGTCTACCCGGGCAACGAATGGGAGACTATCGCCAACCCGGAGGACGTCGGCTACTCGGCCGAGATCCTCGAGAAGGTGCACAAGTACGCGGACGCGATAGAAACGACCGGGCTTGTGGTCGTCGTAGGGGGAAGGGTCCTGGTTCAGTACGGTGACGTCGAGCAGCTTAGCTACCTCGCCTCTGTGCGAAAGAGCATCCTGGCGATGCTGTACGGCAACTACGTTGCCGACGGTACCATCGACCTGAACTGGACCCTGGAAGACCTGGGGATGGATGACGTGCAGGGGCTGCTTCCGATCGAGAAGCAGGCCACCGTCGAGCACCTTATAACCGCCCGCTCCGGCGTCTACCATCCCGCCTCGAACGCCGGCGACAACACGGCCGACGCTCCTGAGCGGGGAACGCAGCGCCCCGGACAGTACCTGCTCTACAACAACTGGGATTTCAACGCGGCCGGGGCCGCGTTCGAATTGATGACGGCAAGAACATCTACGACGCGCTACAGTCCGACCTGGCCGAGCCCATCGGGATGCAAGATTTCGACCGCGAGCGGCAGCGCAAGTCGGGCAACACCGAGCGCTCTCAGAACCAGGCCTATCACATGTGGCTCTCCACCCGTGACATGGCCCGTATCGGCTACCTGATGCTGCGAGAGGGTCGCTGGGAGGACA
>JBDHAS010000042.1:0-28291 GCA_039588015.1 Gemmatimonadota bacterium
CTTGTCGGCATCCAACGTTTCGGCGTGGTTCGTGAAGCAGATCTCATCGAAGCCGAGGGCAGCGGCAGTACGGCAGACTTCCTCGGTGCCGCCACGCCCATCGGCCGAGTACTGATTGTGTAAGTGGTAGTTGACTCGCACGGTTCGCCTCATCTGACGACTGCGATCGCCATGCCGTCGCGGGTCGGTACGACGATCGATGTGAAACGCCGGTCGCCGGCTAGCCGGCGATTGAACTCCCTTATCCCCAACACGTCCGGATCCGTCGCATCGGCCTCCAAGACCCTTCCCTTCTGGAACGCGTTGTCGGCGACCACCAAGCCTCCAGCGCGTACATTGGCGGCGCACCACTCTAGATAGAACGGATAACTCTGCTTGTCCGCATCAATGAAGACAGCGTCGAACGGCCCCTCCTCCGCAATCTCAGGCAGCAGCTCAGCGGCAGCGCCTAGTCGAACGTCTACCCGCTTCGCTAGGCCGGCTTGCTCGATGAACCGGCGCGCCAGTTCCGCCCGACCGGGTTCTCGCTCCAGTGTGATCAACAGGCCATTCTCTGGCAGGGCGCGAGCCATCCAGATGGCGCTGTATCCACCCAGCGTCCCCAGTTCGACGACTCTATGAGCGCCAACGGCACGTAACAGAACCTGAAGCAGCTTCCCTTCGTCCGCATCGATGCTGATTTGCGGCAGGCCTGCACCGACAGCCTCTCGTCGCAGCCGGGCCAGCACGTCATCTTCCGACGCGAAGAGATCCGTCACATAGCGGACGCACGCTTCTCGATTTCGTTCATCCATAGCCGCTTGGGCCCACGCCTGCGCGGGGCCGTGCACTCAGGGATGCGGCTCTATCGGGCGCTCAAAGCCGATCCGCCGTCTCCGGTTGCCCGCCGGGCGGCACGAACCCATACCCTGACTTTCAATGGAGTCGCCGCTCGCGGTCGCTGTGCCAGACCACGCAATCGTTCACCCAACCTACTCGGGTCCGAGGCGGCTAGATCCGCGACCGACTCGACACCGACCTGCCAGAGCAGTTGTGCGTTGGCCGTACCGATCCCACGAAGCGTCGATAGTCGAGCTGCGGCGACCCACTCTTCCGCGTCAGCCAGAGAAGACTCGGTCACATCGGCAACCGCCTGCGGTTCAGCGCGGGCAAGCGCGAAGACGTCACGGTAGCGGGTCATTTCCAAGCGCTCCAGAGCGGAGGACTCCACCGCCCACAGCCCCTCGAGTTGCGGCCTGACCGAATCGGTGTTCCAGCGGTCCATGCCGAACAAGGCGGCGAGCGAAAAGACAGCCGCAGCAGCGGCCGCCACCATCGCACGACGGGGCTTGACCTTTAGAGCACCGGCCGTTCCGACATTCTCGGCGACGGCGACACGCGCCATGACGAGCGATTGGTAGACCACGAAGCAGTCGAGCGCGAACACCGGAAAACCGAGAAAACCCAGGAGCGGCATCTCAAACAACTTGAAGTTCTCGAATCCTGGAACCGTGTAGATCCATTTGCTCCGCGATTCGATGTTGTACAGCTCCCATAGGAAGCCAATCATCAATCCGCCGGCCAGAAAGCGGAGCAGTCGTCCCGGCCTCCCAGTCGACAAGTCGCCGATGAGGCTGCGGCCAGGATCACGCCAGTAGTTCAAAGGCTCGAGCAGCAGCGTCAGCGCCCCCCAGATCATCGGGAAGAACAACCACGGCCACGCGAGGCTCAAGCCAGCGAAGACGATACCGGCGATGAAGACGCCGATGAGCAGCCGGCGGCTGACATCAAACGTCGGCCAGCGAACTTTCTCGAACTTGTTCCTCTCGGCCAGCAACCGTTCCGCAAGAAAGATCGCGGGAAAGACCGTCATGAACGAAATCGTGGTCCCGAACCAACGCAAGGGACGGTCGGGCGGCAGGAACACGTAGTACCAGTTCGCGACTCTGATGTTGACGACTTCGAAGAAGAACCAAAGGACAGCGGACCAACCAAGTAGTGAAACGGCAAAGCGTGGGCGTGAAACGATGTAGTAGCGGCCGCTGATCGTCGCCTGGACCGCATCGAGTACCAGGATGGTCGGGTACCAGGCGGAGACGTAGTACCAGTTGATGAACGGCTCGACCTCTCCCAGCATCAGGGCCGTGGCGACGCCGAAGAAGGCCAAAGCAGGTACCGCGATGAGCCACGGCCGCGGCTTCAGCTTCTCCGGTGGACCGCTGTCCGGCTGGGCCTCCAGCAAACGTCGCTGCGTGGCGATCATCGAGCCGGCGTCGGCCCGTCTAGCCGCTCGTGAAGGCCGGCAAGATCGGGAGCCGCATAGGTCACGCGGCCGCCGACAATCGTGGCGAGGACGCGGACATCCTTGATTTCCAGCGGATCGATATTCAGCAGGTTGCGATCGAGAATCGTGAAGTCGGCCATCTTGTCCACTCGCATACTACCCTTTTCGTTTTCTTCGCCGGCAGCATAGGCGTTATTGATCGTGTAGGCCTTTATGGCCGTCTCGACGTCAATTCGCTCTTCGGGGAACCAGCCTCCTTCCGGCTCTCCCTCCAAGGTCTGCCGAGTGACGGCAGCGTATATGCCTAGAAGTGGTTTTGCCGGATACCACGCCGCGTTGGTGCCGGGCCAGTCAGAGCCAAACGACAGAACCGCTCCTCCCTCCATCAGCGATTTGAACGCATAAGCTCCCTTGCAGCGTTCGTGGCCGATTCGCTCCTCCATCCAGCGCATGTCATCGATGGCGTGGTAGGGTTGCACTTCAGCCACGACTCCCAATTGGCCGAAGCGCTCGAAATCGTCCTCCTCCACCACCTGCGCATGGATCATCCGAAAGCGGCGTTCGCCGGGGCCATTTCGCTCGATCGCCATCTCGAACCAATCGAGCAACGTGTCCACCGCCAGGTCGCCGATGGCATGGACTTGCGGAATCAGACCCACGGAGTCAGCGGCGCGTATGAGCTCGGCAATGCCGGGCGGTTCCAGCACCATGGTACGCCAGATCCCACTGTTGTCGGGCTGGTGGTCGTACGGCTCCCGAAAGCGAGCGCCGGAGTTGCCCATGATGCCATCAACGAAGCCCTTGAGCCCTCCGATCTTCAGGTACTCGTCACCGTACCCGGAGCGGATGCCGATCGCGGATAGGTGCTCCCAGTTGTCGAGGGTCGGGCGAGTGTAGACGCGAACGGTCAATTCGTTCCCATCCCTCAAATACTGGAACACTCGCATCTGATGCGACCGCGTGATGTCGTGGATGCCGGTCACACCGTTTTCGGCCAAGCGCTGTAGAGCCACCCTGGCTTCCAGTACCCTCTGCTCGAACGACTTTGGAGGTATGGCCCGCCTGACAATTTCCACCGCTGTGCCCGTGAGGATGCCGGTCGCCTCTCCCGTACCGGGGTCGCGCTCGATGGTGCCGCCGGCCGGGTCCGCCGTGCTACGCGTGATCCCCGCCCCCTCCAGCGCCACGGCATTGGCCAGGTGCTCGCTACGATCCCAGCGGCTGAGGAGCACCGGCGTCTCCGGCGTGAGGGGATCGATCATGCTTCGGTGTGGCTTGAAGCGTCCTCCAGCAGCTCCTTCCTCCTCCTGGCCGGTGGAGCCCATTGCCCACTCTTCGTAAGCGCCCCAGTCTCCGCCGAGTATCCAGGCGCCTTCCGGCAGCCGGTCACGGGCCCCCTCGACTCGCTCCGCCAGCGTCGCCGCATCTGAGACGTCGAGCAGGTTGATGCCGAGCAGGAGCCGAGCCGCGTAGTCGAAATGTGTGTGGTTGTCGATGAATCCGGGGACGACGAATGCGCCACCCAGATCGATCATCGCCGTGTTAGCCCCGCGATAAGCGGCCATCTCGTCACCACTTCCGACAGCCAGTATCCGGCCGGCGCGGATAGCCACACCCTCGGCCAGCGGGTGATCGGGCTCGACGGTATAGAAGTCGCCGCCAACGAGTATCATGTCCGCCGTGGCACGCGTCGCCCCTGAGCGGCAGGTCGCCTGTACGCCGATCAACACCGCAGCTACGGCAACGGCCATTAACAACATGGAGTTACGCATGGGCAGCTTCCTGCGAAGGGTTGTAGGCTCGGTTATCGGCAGATAATGTAGGCCCAAATTAGACTCTCAAAAGGGCAAGCACCATGAGACGGCGGACGTTCTTGAGATGGGCCAGCGCGGTTGGCGCAGCCACAATGTTCCCCGGAACGCGACTGCGGGCAGCAGCCGCGGACTCGATCGAGCAACCCGGTGTTGACCAGGGGATCGACCCGCTTCCGGACTCCGTGTACCGAGATCGGACCGACCGGGCGCTGGACCTGATGTCCGACCACGGACTCGAGGCTTTATTCAGCGAGCCCTCTACCAATTTCTCGTACTTGCAGGGTGCCGGTTTCGGTCGCAGCGAACGGCTATTGGCAATGGTAGTGCAGGCGCACGGCGAGGTCCTGATCGTCGCACCGAGCTTCGAGGTCGAGCGCGTCGAGAGAGCGATCGGGCGGAGAGCCAGGGTAGCGGGATGGGAAGAACACGAAAGCCCGCACGACCTGGTGGCCGGTATCCTAGCTTCGGCAGGCCCCGGCCGCATCGGGATCGAACCGAGCACGCGCTACGGAGTCGTGCGTCGCTTGCAGGATGCCATGCCGGATTGGGAGTTCGTCGACGCTACAGACCTGTTCACCCAGTTGCGAATCATCAAGTCCGAGGCGGAACTCGCTCTGATTCGGCGGGCCGTTTCCATCACCGAAGTCTCCATCGCCGCGACGTTCGCCAGTCTCGAGGCCGGCGTCTCCGAGCGAGAGGTCGCCAGATACCTGAGCGAGCAGATGAGCGGGCACGGTGCCCGGGGCGGGGGCCTCGTCCAGTTCGGCCCCAACAGCGCAATGCCGCACGGCGGTCCGGGTAGCGTTCGCCTGAAGCAGGGGATGCCGGCCCTCATAGACGCCGGATGCCGCGTGCACGGCTACACGTCGGACATCACGCGAATGCACTTCTTCGGCGACGATCCCTCACCCCAGTACCGTGAGGTCTTCAATACCGTGTTCTCTGCCCAGAGCGCGGCGTTCGAGGCAGGCCGTCCGGGCATGGAGTTCCAGGAGCTCGATCGCATCGGGCGCACCGTCATCGAGTCGGCGGGCTACGGCAAGTACTTCACACACCGACTGGGCGACGGCATGGGAATGGACGGTCACGAGCCGCCCTACCTGGTGAAGGGCAACCGTCGGAGATTGGAGCCCGGAATGGTGTTCACGATCGAACCCGGGATCTACCTGCCGGGTCAGTGGGGCGTTCGTATTGAAGATGATTTCGTCGTCCGCGAAAGCGGACTGGAGCCCCTAAGTTCACGCGTTTCACATATGTGAGTAGCTGGCCCCGCTTCCTTGACTGGCCGCCGAGGGTTCGAGATATTCGCCGCGGGCCAAATACGCACATCGACAAGAGCGAACGAAATGAAGTTCCAACTGACGACACACCTCACGCCCGAGGAAGTCATCCTAAAGGCCGAAGAGTATTACGGGGAGCACACCGGCCTCGACGTGCAGGAACGCGGCGAGAACCGGCTGAAGTACTCGGGGGCTATTGGAATCGCCGAAGTTTCCGCCTACTGCGACCACGGCCACACGACGGTGCAGGTGGAGACCGACCGCGGAGTTGGGTTCGATGTCACGGACCAGGCGCTGCGGTTTTTGTATTCGATTCCGCATATATAGTAGGTACGGGCGCGGGTGAGGGCGCGGGCGAGGGCGAGACGATGGGGATGGGGAGACTCCGATTGTTCTTGACGTCAGTTTCGGCTTTTTCGAAACAAAGGATCTGAGATGACTGAAGGAAAACTGACGATTCGAGTTATTCTACCCGATCTCTGGCGCGAGCAGAAGATGGAGTTCGCGTCCGATACATCCGTGAGGGCGATCAAGGAGCAGGCGCTACCCGTACTCCTGCGCCGAAGCGAAGTAGATCCCGCCAGCTACTACGTCGAGTACTTCGAGAAAGAGATTCAAGACGAATCCCGCACACTGGCAGATCTCGCGGTCTCGGCCGGTGACGTGATCTCGCTGCGGCCGTACGATATGGATCACCCGGCGCCGTTTAACGGGTAGGCAAGCCGCTCGAGACGCGCGACGAGGCTAGCGGCGCCTGCGCGCCTGTATGCGTGACGCGACGGAATGTGGTAGTGCCTTCATCACCCAAGCCATCATACGCCACCGCTTCGTGACATAGACGTGCCGCTTTCGTTTGCGGATTGCCTCGAAAATCTGCAGAGCAGCCTTCTCAACCGGAGCCATCCAGAACGTATCCAGCCGACCCTCGGTCATCGGCGTGTCGACGAAACCGGGTTTCACATCCGTCACCCGTACGTCGACCCCGAGCTGATCCGTTTGGAACTGCAATGCCTCAAGATAGGTGGAATCGAAAGCCTTGGAGCTGCTGTAGGCCGTAGTGATGCCGCGGAGGGCGGAGATGGAGGAGATCCCGACGATATGCCCCGAACCACGCTCGACAAAGTACTCCATCGCCGTGCGGGCCATAGCGGCGAAGCCGACAACGTTGACAGAGATGATCTCCTGCTCTTCCTCCCAGCTCGGTTCCGTTGAGCCGACACCAGAGTTGATGACAATGAGGTCGACATCGCCCATCTCATCGATGAGCTCCTTCAGAGACTGCCGCGATTCCTCCGGCTGTGTCAGATCGATCTGCTTGACATAGGCGCGCGTGGGGAGCTGACCCTTGAGTTCCTCCATCGCCTCCAGTTTCCTACCGGTCAGGCCGACCTCGTACCCGTTCTCCGCCAAGACCTTCGATAGAGCACGGCCGATCCCGGTACTGCTTCCGATGACGATCGCTTTCTTCATGTACTCGACCTCCAATGATACGCGCCTCAAGTCTCCCTAAACCCAGCCTGACGCCTGAGAGGGCGCCGATCATAGACCGCTAACGTCGAGGCCGTCAAGCGTAGACGGGTCGCTTCGGAAATAGCTCTCTCATGCTAGATTGGTGTCTATGAACCGATTCGAAGACCTGAAGCTAGCGGACGGCCTGATCGAACATCTCCGCGACCTCGGCTACCGCAATCCGTCGGCGCTGCAAGTAGAAACGGTGCCGGTGGTAGCGCGCGGCACCACTGTGATGGGGATAGCTTCCGCCGGAAGCGGCAAGACCCTCGCCTACGGTCTGGGCCTCGCCGCTCGTCTGGACGCCGCGGCGCCCCGGCCGCAGGCGCTGGTGCTGCTGCCGACTGATGATACGGCCGAGAACACGGCGGACTCGCTCCACGGCCTGATGCAGGGAAACGGCCTTGATGTGAAGGTCGTGCGTCCTCGGTCGGCGACGAGTGCGCACATGGCCGTCGGGAGCCCAAGCGCAGCGCTGGCCGCCATCGAGCACTCCGCCATCAAACTCGACGCGCTGAGAGTCCTGGTCGTCGACGGCGTATCCGCGATGGTTGAACTCGGAGCTTCCGAGGCCCTGGAGACGCTGACGGCCCAGATACCCAAGGAGGCGCAACGCGTCATCCTCACTTCCGAGCTCAACCAGCCAGTAGAGGACTACATCGACCGTCACGCGCGGCGCGCCCGTCGGCTGGCCTATCTGCCGGCCGAGGTCGAGCCGCTGGGCCACGTCACTCTGGAGTACTACTCGGCCCCACGGACGCTGTGGGTATCAGTCCTGTCAAGCTTGCTGGAAGCGCAGAGTGCAAAGGGCGGTGAAGCCTGGACGATCCGCTGCCGGCTCGAGCGAGATGCGGAAGAGCTAGCCGATCGCCTCGCCGTACGCGGCTTCGATACGCGTTCAGGCCGCTCGGGTGCGCGCGTCAGGATCGAAACGGGGGATGAAGACGCAATCGAGCCCGGCGCCCGGTCCGTCTCGTGGGGCGCCCCGTTGGACCTGGCGAGCTTCCAGAGTCGCCTGACGAGCGCTGCGCGAGCCGTCGCCTTCATCGAGCCGCGTGAGGCGGCTCACCTGCAACGTCTGGCAAGCACACTCGCCGTAAGGCTGACAGCGCTCAAGGTCTCGTACCCGGGAGAAGCGCATCGCTCCGCGCAGCAGACGCGAGATGCACTCCGCGAGGCCATGCTGAATCGCGATCTCGAACCCTACTTCCTGCTGATCGAACCCTTGCTGGATGAATTCAGCCCGACTCAGCTGGCTGCGGCAGCCACGGCATTGTACCGCGAGAAAGCCCCGGAGACGCCCGCTCAACCGCTCCCCGCCTGGACACGCCTTTACTTCGGCGTCGGGCGGCGCGACGGAGTGCGCCCCGCCGACCTGGTCGGCGCGATCACCGGCGAATCCCCCGTGTCAGGCGAAGGGATAGGTCGCATAGAGATTAGGGACAACTATTCTTCTGTGGAAGTTGCCGCATCAGCCGCCGATCGGGTGATCAAGAGCCTGGCGACGGCGACAATCCGAGGGAGACCCGCCCACGTGCGGGTCTTCAGGGAGTAGTCGAGATCTAGCCGGGATCAGGGGGAGGCCCAGGAACGGGCCTACTTCCCCCCTCCCGCACTTGACCTCGTCCTTACTTCAGGCCGTCCTTCAGGCCCTTCCCGGGACGAAACGCCGGCGACACCGAAGCCGGAATCTCGATCGTCTCGCCAGTACGAGGATTCCGACCCATGCGCGCACCGCGTCGCCGAGTCTCGAACGTGCCGAACCCGGTGATCTGGACCTTAGCGCCTCCCTTGAGCGTGTCGGCGATGATGCCCTTGTCGACATCGAAGAGGGCATCCACCGCGCGGCCAGCGTCGGCTTTGCTAAGGCTGGTGGCTGCGGCGAGTTTGTCGATGAGTTCGGTTTTGTTCACCACAAGCTCCTTTCGGGAAGTTTGTGATCAGATTAGGAAAAGGGCGAAGTCGGCTCTACTGTAAGGCTAAAACCCAAGGATCGTCAAGGGAAAAGCTAG
Source organism: Gemmatimonadota bacterium (assembly GCA_039588015.1). Taxonomy (GTDB): domain Bacteria; phylum Gemmatimonadota; class Gemmatimonadetes; order Palauibacterales; family KS3-K002; genus JASFMO01. Next base: position 8,879 of record JBDHAS010000042.1, read on the forward strand.
GTATCAAGCCAACTTTCGCGCTTTTGGGGGTGCCGCAACCTGGTATCGACAGAGCAACGCGCCAGGATACCAATAGCGCAACGGATTGCCTGGTAACGACTTATGGCCAGGACATACCTGAGGAGGGCGCCAACAAAGTAGCGAACACTACAATCTTCAGGCTCACACTAATTGGAGCGCGAAATCAGCGTGATTCCGGCGTTCAGCGGCTTCTCGGCCCTACGGCACCATGAAGTTGCCGGCAGCGTCCGGCGCCGCGGCGGTAACGCCACCGGAGTCCGATAGAAGCACCGATGTCAAAACCAGAGTGTGCGTCCCGGACGGTGCGCCCGGCTGAACGGTGACCGAGATGTTCAGAATCCGCCCCTGACCGGGCTCGATAACGTCGCCATCCACATCGAAGAGCACTACCCGAACTCGCCCAGGTGCGACCTCGTTGAAATCGGTGGCCCCAAGGGAAGCTGCCCTGTCCGCCGCCGTGACGTCGTCCAAGCTGGCGATTATAGACGTATCGAAGATGAGGTCGAATTGGACGCCTGCCACGGTGTCCCAGTTTGCCAGGCCGATGGCCAGCGAGTTGCCCGAAGACCCCGCGGGCCCAGACGCATCGACCGGGATAAGCCGATCAGGATCCGCACTCACCTCGAAAGTAATGTACCTAGGAGGGGACAGATTGCCTGCATTGTCTTTGATCTCGGCCCGCAGCTGGGTCGCACCGGGCATGAACGCCGCGCTGTCGGGAACCAGCAGGTTCGCACCGGCATCGTCGATCAGGTCGAAAAGCGGAGCCAAGTTGGCGCCCGCCGGATAGAGCGTAGAGAACGTACCGTTGTGCGTGAAGACGCCGCCGACGGGTTGATCGCTTTCTATCTGATAGCTCGTCGGGTCCGGCCCGCTGGCGAAAGCGACGTTGGCTTGGTCCGTGTACTCGACCACGAGCGCGAAGCCCGACTGTCCCGCCGTAGACTCGCCCTGATCCGGGGAGTTGTAGGCGACGAGCGGGACACGGCCGTCGTGCGCCACCGTCAGCGTGTCCGTGGTCTCGTTCCCGGCCGAATCCACGGCCAGCACCGTGATCGTATTGATGTCGTCCGTCCGGAGGCGGACGGTCGCTGAGAAAGTTCCGGAGCTGTTCGCCAGATTAGTAAGCGTATCGCGAGGGCTGGCCACGGTGACGGTGGCCCCGGGCTCGGTGATACCGGATACGGTCGGGCTCCAGTCGTTCGTCGGGCTCTCGACGGGATCGACGGCGAGATCGATGGTCGTGTCGCCGGGCCCGGAAGAACTTGAGCAACCCACCATTGGCAAGGCGCCCATAATGACTACCGGCCACGTCGTGAGCACCAACCTACGCACGGTCATCGAGATCTCCCTTCCATATCTCACCAAAGGCCTCCAAATGGGCATTCACAGGCGCGCGCTCAACGAAAGCTGCGTCTCGTCGCCCAACTGGTTCACGCCAATCTCCCGGGCCAGGTCGAACTGGAAGCCGCCCAGGCGAACTCCGATCCCGAAAGTGGAGCCGCTGTTCGTCTCTATGAGCGTCTCTGCGAGCCAGCCCGCACGCACGAAGAGCACCTCCCGTATCCCGAGCTCCGCGCCCACGTACTGGCTGCTGGTTTCCATATGACGGAGCGCATGCTCAGAGTCGAAAGCGACCCGCAATTGTAGATGACCCTCGGGCCGCAAATGGCCCAAGATATCGTAGCTCAGGCCCGCGCGGACTCGGCTTGGCAGCGGTTCCTTTTGCGACCCGGGCAAGTCGCTCAACCGCAGTCCGGGCCCGATGTTCACGGCACCCAGCGCCAGATCCAGCGGTACGCTCCGAAACGGCAACCAGATCAAGCCCGCGTCCACCGCGAACGTGCTGCCTTCGAGGTCTCCGGCCAACTCGCTACGTATCCACTTCGCCGACACGCCCACGGACAGCCGATCGAGGACCGAACGGCCGAAAGCGACGCTCGCTATCAAGTTGTTGGGAGTGATCGTCCCGGCCATGTCCTCCGGTGATGATGGGCCGGCCAGCGGGATGTCACCAAAGCTCTGGACCTCGGCGGACAGCGCGATCACGCCGACCCCGGATACCGGCACAGCCACCGCGAACTGAGTCACCCTAAACTCGAGGGGCCCGTCGTAACTCGATATCAGGGGGAAGACGTCCCCCACCGAGGCTATCGCCGCAGGGTTCCACTTCAGCCCCTGCAAGTCGCCTGCGAGTGCCACGCCGGCTCGCCCCATCCCCACGCTTCGTGCGCCGGTCGGCACCATCAGGAACGCGACTTCGCGGTCGAAGTCCTGGGCACAGACGGCACCCGCCGGAATGGCAACCGCGCCGACCGCGAGCACCGTTGCGACCCGCAGGCACAGATTCGACGGCAGCTTCGGACTCCCAACCACAGTCAGCTCTCCGACCCTAGCGACCGGGAACGATCAGCTTCCGCGTCGCGGCGAATTCGCCGGCGCGCAGGCGTAGCACGTAGAGGCCGGCTCCCACGAACTCTCCGCGATCGTTTCTACCATCCCAGACAACCGTGTGCTGGCCAGGAGTCAGGTCCGCACTCAGCAGCTGACGAATCCTCTGGCCCCGCACATTGTACACGTCTGCGACGACCCGTACGGTTCCTGTCCGACGTCCTCCGCCTTCGCCGGCCAGCGCCGGCCTCACCATGTCCGGTATCTCGAGATCGAGCTTCGTACCTTGACCAACAGCGACCGGATTCGGGTACGGATTGCTCAGGCGGAAATCCAGCGGCAGGGCCGTCATCTGTGCTTCCACGATATCGGCGTGGCGGACTGAGCCGCTTCCGTTGGCTACGAGCATCTCAATCAGCTCCAGCCCAGACTCATCGGCCACGCCACTCCCCGACAGAACGCCTACCGGTATTCTCACCAATGGACCCGAGCCGCCGGGCAGCGTTCTCCCCGCCGCATCGTAGACCAGGACCAGCAGCTCGCCGTCCCGCTGGTGCGCCGCCAGCTGAAAACCGAGCACGCGGTCGGCAAGCTCGGGTTGACCGAGACTGACCTTGGCTGGATCGAAGCGAATGAGGGCCTGCACACCGGCAGCGCCCGCTCCCAAGTCTGCCTCCAGCAGAACCGTTCGGTACCCCGCGCGACCCGACTCGGGCGTCATGCTGAGGCCAGCTCGCTCCGTTGCGCGTTCGCCGCCGGGTGCAACGCCGGCGGCCATGAGCGCCGAGCCGCTACCGCCGAGAACGATGTCGACGACGCAAACGACATCGCCGATGTCGACCGTGCGGTCCCGATTGCAGTCCGAAGCAAGCAAGGTCTCTTGATCGGGAACGGTGCGCTCGAGGATGATATCGACCAGCAGGACGACGTCACCCACGTTTACATCACCATCGTCGTTCACGTCCCCGATGCTGCGCGCCATGACCTCACCCACCCACGTCCCCCACGTGTTGGTCGGAGATGCGGCATACTCGGAGTACATCCAGACCCTGCTCGGATCACTCGGGTCAATCGCGATCCCGTTGTAATCGCCCCAGCGGTTCCTGCCGCTACCGTAGTCCTTGACGTAGTTTTCTTCACCCGCCTTGAGCAGGGCACTGGGTCTTAACTCCTCGTCGAGAGGCCTTCGTCCGGTATAGCGAATCCCGATATACTCGTCCGTGCACGACTGGTTGTAGACCATGGTCATGTTGCCGCCGGGGTCCGCCGTGATGGCGGGATAGTAGAGCCAGCATCCGTCCCGACCGAACGCCACGTCCTCCAACAACGTCGGCCCCGTCACGTCGATACGGACGTATCGCGCGCGGGCGTACGCGCCGGTCGCGTCCGCTACGCTATGCGCCGTCCAGACCGAACCGTCCCGATAAACGACGTTTCTCACTCGCGACCCTCCCACCGAGATCAGGATCGACGATCCGCCCAACTGGTCGGCGTTGGGAGGCGACCTCCTCTCCGTGACCGGGACGTTGGTCGCCGTCAACGTGGGCGTTGGGTCGAGGGGATTGGTGAGAGACCAGAGCGTCATCGTGGTGCCGGTGGAAAACGGCGAATCGCTTATCAGGTATTCGACGCCCGGCGACCCGAACGTCACGGCGGGCCTTGTAGTCCCAGCCTTCACATCGGGGAAATCGGGATCCCGTAGGTCCCAGAAATCGGTGTACGTGACGGCCGGACAGGCGGCGTCGTAGAGCTCTGCTTTCGGGAGGATCCGGATCTTGGCGCCAAACCACCCTCCCTCGAAACCGAATTGATTCGGCACCACGTATACGGCTGACTGATCAAATCCGAGGCCCTGGTAGTCGGACCAGTTAGAGACACGCGTGGATCCGGTGTAATCGCCCCGAAATGCGAAGTTGCACCACTCGCCCATCGGGTCCGAGTCGTCCGACACTGCTACGAGGATGTAAGAGGACGACGAGTCGGCGTCAGAGACGACGGCGAGCCATACCATCACCCACCGCTCGTCGAAGTGGTCGTAGATTACCTTCGGGTCAAAAGCGTTGTTGCCGGGAACGATATTGGAGAACCAGGTGGGAGCCCGTATTTGTTGTAGGTTGCTGCCGTCCTTTGAGAATACCGCGAAATCCCGGTTCACCAGCGCCATTATGTGATCCGTGCCCACAGCCAGAATCGGGTCCGGAGGTATCGAGGAAGTTTGCTTGATACCCTCGAAGCTCCGAAGCAGGCCTGGAGCCGCGGGCATGGCTGCCGGCGGAAAAAGCCAGCCGAGGTCATCCTGCTCGTTGGCCCCCTGAGGCGCTGCCGGCGCCCTGAGCCCGATCGGGTCGGGCAGCAGGTCGAGAGTATGCGGCGGCGGCCTCCGAATTTCCTCCAGCAGCGCGGGTGGCATCGATGCGAAGTCCGTGGTCCTCGTGATGATCCCCGGTATGGAAGTGCCCTGCTCCGGGCCTTGGTAGAGCTGGGCATCCAGCGGCCTTGCTGTCCAAGGAATTTGCAACGTCAGGGTCAATCCAATCGCCAACGCATGTCTTTTGTCGAGCATCTGCGACTCCCTAGCGGACGCCAGAATCGAATCTCACAACCACCTGCGCGAACCGGCCGGCCTCGACCTCCACCGTATCCGGTTCGGCCTTTGGGTCAGTAACCAGGAGCGGCTGGCCGGGATCCACGATGTACAGACCGGGAGGCAACTCCACCCGGAACCGTCCCTCCGCATCGCTCGCAACAACGGCGGCGACGTCGCCGGACCCGAGGTACCTAAGCGTCAACTCAGCCTGGAAGGGCCGGTCTGGACACGGCACCCCCTCTTCCATGACCGGGCAGGCCGGGCCGATGGTGACCCGCCCCTCAACGCCCGAACCTTCTTGCACGGGCTGCTCCTCTATCTGCTGCTCGCGCACTGGGGCCGCGGCCGCGCTCACTTCCTGCTCGCCCTCGCCTCCCGGGCGATCCGCCGCGTCAGACGCAGCGTGCTCCGGTCCTTCCTCCGAGACCGTCGGGGGCACGGCGTCAACTTCGTCGCTTCCCGCCGGCCGTTCCTGGCGGCAGCCCGTCCCAAGAAGCGCGCAGAGCCACACGAAGAGAAGTGTACCGGCACTCGGGCGGCTGACTTTCAATCGCTTCACCGGCCGACCCTCCCTGAACGATTGGTGCGGGTGCCGTTACATCAATGCGATAACGCGGCAGTGTCGGTTCGGGTTGGTAGAGCCCTCGAAAGCCCGCTTGAGGCTTGCTCAATATAGGCCCCGATCGTCCCTACAACAGAACTCGGACACTAGCGCCTTGAGGATTGGGCGCGACCACAGTAGACTCGCTTAAAGCCTTTCCGTTTCGCCGCCCAACAGAGCGCGGCTGATCGAAAAATGGCCCCGCCGAATGCGACACGAGAGCGGTACTCGCAGCGCTTAGAATGCCGGTTGACCCAAGGAATCGGTTTCCGATGCAACAGAGCACAGTTCCGTACGAGTACAGACGTCGTCCGATGAGGCCCTAGTGCAAGCGGCGCCGAGACACGCTTTGGCCATCTCGACCTGCCTGTTATTCAGTGCGGCGGCACCCCTACACTTGGCCGCGCAGGACGTGGAAATGCGCGGCAGAATTAACGGCGTTCGACCTCCGCCGGGATACTTCGAAGTGTTGGCGCGCGATCCGAACGCCTACCAGTTCGAAGAAGTCTGGAAGGAACTCGCACGTCAGGTCATAGAGCGCCGTCAGGCTCTAGCGCGAGCCAATGACTACGCGACGCTGAACGCCCATTTCCGCACAGGCGCGGCCTCCGCTGCGGCGGCTCGAGCCGCAGGCGTCGCCGTTGCTATGTCAGTACGCATCCCGGTTCTCGTGGGCGTTTTTTCCGACAGCACGCAACACTTCCTGCCGGACACAGCGGACTTGCGATCAACTCTCTGGGGTACCGGGACGGCGCCGCCGTATTCGGTCACGACGTTTTATGATGAGATGTCGAATAGTCTGCTACAGGTAACGGGCGACATCATCGGGTGGTTCCCGGTCGACAGCCCCAGCACATGGTACGAAGGTTCCAACAACGGTCTGGATCCCAGTACCGATCGTACCGGCGACTTCATACAGGAGCTCCTGGACGCCGCCGACCCGCTGGTAGACTTCAACATCTACGACAGCGACGGAAACGGCAGGGTGGACTTGATAGCCGTCTTCCACCCGCTAAAGGACGGGGCCTGCCGCACCTCGCACCTGTGGTCGCACCGATCGACGTATTCCTTGTGGAAAGGGAGTCCGTACGCCACGGGCGACGGTGTCACCGTAAACGACTACCTGCTACAGCCGGGAGTCGGCGGGCCGAGCGGCTGCGATTCGACGCAAATCATGCCGATCGGAACATTCTCGCACGAGCTCGGCCACGGAACCGGCCTGCCCGATCTGTACGATACGAGCAGCAACACGAACGGTATCGGCCATTGGGGGCTGATGGGGTCCGGAAACTGGAACGTCCAGACGAGTCCGGCCCATATGGCGGCCTGGTCGAAGGAGGTACTGGGCTGGATCGCCGTCGACACGGTGAGCCCGTCGGCTGGGAACGTGCGACACACGCTCAATCCCATCGCCTCCAGCGATACGGCGTTACGAGTCAACGTTGCCGGAAGCAACGAGTACTTCCTGCTCGAGCACCGCCGTCGACTCGGCTCGGACAGCGCTCTGCACGGAGAGGGCTTACTCGTCTGGCACGTGGATCCCGGTCTCATCTCGGCGCGCTGGTCGACCAATACGGTGAATGCGGTGGAGCCGCATGGCCTCGACCTCGAGCAGGCGGACGGATTAGACAACCTGAGGAACAAGGTCAATCGCGGAGACGCGGGCGACCCGTTTCCCGGCTCGACGAACAACACGACATTCGATCCAACTTCGACGCCCGACTCGAAGCTCAACGACAATTCCAGCTCTGGAGTCCGCATAGACAGCATCACGATCAACGCGGACAACAGCGTCGCCGTGCGAGTGCAGTTCAACGTGGTTACCGAGGAGATAACCACCAGCATCGGCGAAGGCACGACCGTAATCGTGGACGGAGCGAGCCAGAACGCGCCCTACACGACCAGCTGGATCTACCCTAGCACGCACACGATCAGCGTCGACTCCATCCAGACTGACGGGCTCACCCGCTATGTCTACCGGTCGTGGAACGACGAAGGTGCCCGGACGCACACCGTAACGGCCGACGCCGTCCCGGACGTCTTCACGGCCGAGATGGAGACGCAACATCGCCTGCAGGCGACGGCACAGGGCAACGGCACCGTGACCAGTCCCGACGTCACGCTAGATGCGAGCGGGATCGCCTGGTTGTCCTCGGAGCAGAAGGCAACGTTGGTCTCGTCACCCGCAGCCGGGCACGCCTTCGCTCGCTGGACCGGGGACACCACCTCTACCGAGAGCTCGCTGGTCCTGTCTATGACCAGGCCGTTCACGGTACAGGCCGAGTTCACTTTGCCCGTCGCCGTCCAGACCCAGACCCTCGGCAATGCGGTCATGGGTGCTAACTACGCGGACACGTTGAGCGCCGCAGGAGGAATCGGAAGCTACACATGGTCGCTGGCCGGCGGCACATTGCCTACCGGTATGAGCCTCAACGCTACGGGCGTCATCTCGGGCGTCCCGCGTGTAGATGGATCGTTCGAGTTCTCCGTCGAAGCCGTGTCCGCTGCGCTATCAGACCAGCAGGATCTGGTCTTGACGGTCACGCGCCCGACGCTGGCGCTGGACGATGTGGTCGATCACTTGCTTGGGGCAGCCAACACGCTAACGCACGACGAGGCAAGGTTCCTCGACATCATAGGGAACAAGAACAGCCGCTTCGATATCGGTGACTTTCGGGCCTACCTGCAAGAAAGCGGGTTGGCCGCCGGTGTGGTTCCAGCGCACCTCTTGAAGGCAAGCGACGAAGCTGCGGCCAGGGAGGAGGGAGGACGATGATCGGCAAGCGAGGGTTCTGGGCCTGGCCGATCGCTGTCATCTGTGCGGCTGTTGTGGCTATCTCCTGCGGCGGTGATGGCGATGAAGGAACGGGACCGCCGGGCCCCGTTGCGGGGCAACTGACGGTGAGCATATCCACCACCCGCGACCCGGGCTCCGCTTTCCTGCTGACGATCAGGGGCGACGGCATGAGCGGTCCGACGGCTCCCAGCGCCAGTCACAGGCTCTACACCTACTTGTCGGGCGATACGTTGACGGCCGCGCTGATCGGAGAAGTATCGGAGGGTGCCCTGCTGAAGTTCAACGTGCCGGACGTGAATCGTGCGAGCAGTTACCGCGTGAACCTGCTGCAAGTCGCGGGAGCAGATAACGCGCTTCTGCCACTTGGCACGTTCTCCATAGAGATCAGCCGGTAGCGCTCAGCGCCTCGAGGTATCCGCCCTCAACGCATCTGCGCGTGGATCTGCGCGATCCGGGGATCTTCGCCGATAGCCGCACCGCCAGCCGGATCCTCGAGCCAGCCTCGCACCGTCAACTCGCTCATCACGGTGTCTACCCTGAAGCCGTTCCCTTCCAACCACTCGAGGTCCGCCGCTTCGATGGCGCGCGCGAACTCGATCAGCAGCCAGTTCTTCATTCCGGCCTCGTCGCCTTCCGTTGCCGGCGCGACTCTACCTGGCGCTTCCGGCGCTTTACCGGTTTCCTCGGGCTCCGTATCCGCCGTCTCCTCGACCGCCGATTGCTGCGGTGCGGGTTCTTCTGATACGGATGCCGCCTCTCGCGCCTGCCCTGTCTCGCCTTCGCGACGGCATGCCGCCGCCGCAAGAAGAAGCACCGATATCCAGCAGAGCAGTACCAAGCGCCTCATCTCAACCTCCGACCCACTCTGACGCGAACGCTACAGCCAACTGTCAACCGTGCCAACGATCTTCTGGTATGACACGAAGGATCCACCGGCAAGCGTCAGAAGGCCCAGATAGTCGTGCCCGAAACGGGTTCTGATGTACTGCTCGATCGGTTCCTTGAAGTACTCGGCCACGAGGCCCGCTATCACACCTGCATGCGTGACCAGCAGCACGGCCTCGCCGACATGTGTATCCTCCAGGCCAAGTGTGAAATCCAACGCCCGCGCTTGCACATCACCCCAAGACTCACCGCCCGGATAGCAGAACTCTCCCAAGATCGCCTCATCCGGCACACGCTGGCGCACCTCGCTGAATGTTAGCCCGGTGAATTCGCCGGCGTCGATCTCGGCGATGGCCATGTTCGTCCTGATGGTGACGGGCCGATCCAAGCTTTCGACCACCAGTTTGGCCGTCCGCAAAGCCCGCTCCATAGGGCTCGAGTAGATGCAGGCAAGCCGACGGCATTCCAGTTGCCGCGCGACTTCCACGGGATGGAGCCAGCCGGCATCGGTAAACGGCGAGTCCTCACGACCCATGAGCACCTGCTCGACATTTGCTACGGTCTCGCCGTGCCGCATCAGGTAAACATCGACAGCCATGCACCAATCCTAGGCGCCAGACTCGCCTTGACAAGGTAGCCGAATACCGCTCTTGCTTCCCCGCCTGACGCCGACTTACGTTGGCGCCGCTTTTTCAGGGTCAACTCGAACACCACTCTGCCGGCAGGGAGAGCGCAATGTTCTACGTCGCCGTCGTCGGATTCTACGTACTGCTTCTTTTCAGCGTCGCGATCACCAAGTCACGCAAGATCAAGACGCAGGAAGACTTCATGGTGGCGGGCCGCCACGTGCCCGTCATGTTGCTGGTTGGTACGCTCGTCTGCACGTGGATCGGATCGGGCAGCCTGTTCGGTGGAGCCGGCCTGGCATTTCGGATGGGATTCTCACAGCTGTGGATGAGCGCCGGTGCCTGGGTCGGGATCGCGATCGTGTATTTCCTAGCGCACCGCGTCCGGAGGATCGCCGAATTCACCGTACCCGATATCCTGGAAAAGCGGTACAACCATTGGGCGCGCATCTTCGGCACCTTCGCCGTCATGATCGCGTACATCTCGATCGCAGGCTATCAGTTCCGTGGGGGCGGTCGCCTGCTCAACATCATCACCAGCGGCGGCATTTCTCCCGAGTTGGGGGCGCTCATCACGTGCGCCGTCATCATTCTGTTCACGATGCTGGCGGGCATGATTTCCATCGTCTCCATCGATGTCTTCAACGGTTTGATCATGATTGGCGCCGTAGTACTCGCCGTGCCATTCGCGCTGGATGCGGCGGGCGGCTGGAGCGGCGTCAGCTCGACGATCCCTTCCGACCACTTCGCCCTCTTCGGCGGCAACAATGCCATCTGGGCGATGGGCGTCTTCTTCCCGACGTTCTTCCTGCTGCTCGGCGAGAGTGGTATGTACCAGAAGTTCATGTCGGCGGAGAGCGAATCGGCCGCACGCAGAGCCGTAATAGGGATGATCGTCGGCGTCGTGATCATAGAAGTGCTGCTGGCGGCCGTCGCTGTGATCGGCTCCAGCCTCTACTGGACGGACCCAGCGTTCGCCGAAGCGGCCACAACCGAGACCATCATCTTGCAGGTCGCCTTCGCCAACATGCCGGCGGTGATCGGAGCGCTGCTGCTCGCCGCGGGCGTTGCCATCATCCTCTCGACCGGCAACACCTTCCTGATGATCCCGGCGACCAACATGACCCGCGACATCTACCAGCGCTTCATCAACCCACAGGCAGGTGACCAAAAGATCATCCGATTTCAGCGGATCACCATCGTCGCTATGGGCATCTTCGCTTTGTTGCTGGCGACTCAGTTCCAGACGATTCTGTCGATGGCATTCACGGCGTACACCATGGTAGGAGCCGGCGTCACCCCGGCGCTGCTGGCCGCATTCCTCTGGAAGCGCACTACGACCGCCGGAGGAGTCGCTTCGATCGTCGCCGGAATGGGTACGACGCTAGTCATCACCATCGTCAACTGGTTCGCGGAGCGTGGTACAGGGCACCCGTTCCTGGAGACCGACTACATCATCTTGCCGGCCGCCAGCGCCTCTATCCTCGCGCTGATCATCGTCAGCCTGGTAACGGCCCCTCCAGCTCGCGAGAAATGGGAGCCGTTCTACGCAGCGGGGGACGCCACCGCGGCTGCAGACTAGGACCCGCGCAGACAAGTCCGCGCTCACAGGAGCCACTAGAGCCCAGAGCCTCCGACTCGCGGCACGCGCCGCGGGCCAGCAGGCTCGCGCAAATCAACGGGAGTGTCGTTTGAAGTCGCGTGGGGGAATCAAAAGCGGGACGAGAGACGGAGGTGCATCGTAAACGCGCGGCGCACGTCGCGGGACCGGACTACTGTTCCTCAACCTCCATTTGTTTCCTCAGTTCCGCGAGCCTCTCCTCGATCTCGTCGGCCTTCTTCTCGGCCTCCAACTGTCGCAGCTCGTAGTCCGTCTCGAACTCCCCATAGGATGGCCGCTCGCCCAGTGCCTCGCTTACCTCTCGCTCCGCCGAGGCAAGGTCCTCTGCCGTCTGGATGTCTTCCTCAGCGCGCTCGAACCTGGCCACGCCACTGTCAGGACCGCGGAGAAGGTCTTCCAGCTTTTGCGCTGTCCCCGCGCGTCGAGACCGCGCCAATAAAGCACTCCGGTTGCGCTCCGCGTACTTGAGCTGCTCCAGCTTCTCGGCGTAATCGACCTTCAGGCGTCCGACTTCGCCCCGCGCTTCGGCAGCCTGGCCACGGAGGTCTTCAGCGTGATCGAGCGCGCGCCGGGCGGCCTCGATCGCGGGCTGGGCTTCTTCCGGCTTCCCGGCGCCCTCCGCCTGCTGAGCCTTGGAGTGCGCGAATTCGGCCCTTTGAATCTCCTGCTGGGCGCGTGCGGCGAGCCGCTCCGCTTCCTTCTCCAATCTGGGGATGCGGGAGCGCAGCTCGATCAGCTCATCGCGCATACCGCTGAGGAGCCGATCGAAGTCGTCACGGGTGAGCGGTCGCTCCTGTTCCTTGCGTTCCAGGGCCCGCTCGATCTTTTCGCGGAATCGACGAAACATAGTGCGAAACTAGGGACAGAGGGCGTGTCCGTCAAAGGACCACGGTCGGAGCGGACCGACCCTTGCGCGCCGGGCGCAAGCAGGCTAGATAAATGAACGTATGAAGCGTTCTTCACATGTTCGCCAGCCCGCTCCGGCGCGGGCCGAGACCGGCTCCACCGAGCCGCACCATATCTTGCGCCCGGAAGCCGTGGAAGCCGCGCGTTCAACGCTCTGTCGCGAAGACGAAGTAACCCTCATCGCCGACACGTTCCAGCTTCTAGCCAACCCCACTCGTCTGCAGATCGTGCGGGCCCTGGCTTGTTGCGAGCTCTGCGTCGGTGACCTGGCCGCTGCGGTCGGCGCGAGCCAATCCGCCGTGTCACACCACCTGCGCCAGCTCCGGCAAATGCGCCTCGTGCGCCCTCGCCGCGACGGCAAGCTTACGTTCTACACGCTCGACGACGAACACGTAGCTCAGCTGTTCGAACTCGGGCTCAAGCACGTCCGGGAGGAGCTCGAGTGACGGGCAGCGACGAGTCGGCCGGGGTCTCGCAGGCCACCTGCGAGGTCGTGTTCGGCGTACCCGATATGGACTGCGCTTCCTGTGCGCGGCGCATCTCCGAACGTCTCGAGAAGCTGGACGGCATTGGGAAGGTCGAAGCCCGGGTGGTCTCGAAGGACCTGCGTATCGAGTTCGATTCGGAGACCATGGGCGAAGTAGCGATCGCAGACGCCGTTCGCTCTCTCGGCTACACCGTGGTCGGCGACGGGGCCGACCGGCAGACCGAGGGCCCGCGATCAACGCGCAGCGTTTGGAGCAGCCGCGCGGCCCGCAGAACCTACTACTCGGGCGCCCTCCTGGCCGTCGGCCTCGCGCTTCGCCTCCTAAGCCTCAGTCCCACGCTGTTGACGTTACGCTTCTGGACGCTCGATCTGAGCGCAGCGCTGTTCATCGTGGGCGCGTTGGCCGGCGGGCTCAATTTCTTCTCGAAGGGCTTGCGGGCGGCTCGAATCAGGCAGCTCGACATGAACTTCCTGATGACCGTGGCCATCTTCGGGGCCCTGGGAATCGGAGAGTTCTTCGAGGCTGGGAGCATCGCGTTCCTCTTCGGCATAGCCGAGCTGCTGGAGCAGTACGCAGTGGATCGGGCGCGCAACTCGATCGAGCAGTTGCTGGACCTGGCGCCCGCTACGGCTCGGGTTCGTCGTGACGGCAGGGTCGTCGACGTGCCCGTGGAGGAGATCGAGCCGGGTGAGCTCGTTCAAGTGCTGCCGGGTGAGAAGGTGCCGATCGACGGTTGGGTCAGGGACGGCGTATCCAGCGTGGATCAGAGCCCCATCACGGGCGAGTCGATTCCGGTAACCAGGTCGCCGTCGGACTATATCTACGCCGGTTCGATGAACCAAGAGGGCTACCTCGAAGTCGAAGCGGCGAAGCGGGCCGGCGACACGACACTCGCCCACATCATCCACCTGGTGGAGGAGGCGGAGGCCTCGCGCTCACCCAGCGAGCGCTTCATCGAGAGGTTCGCGCGCTACTACACGCCGGTCGTGACATCGCTGGCCGTGGCCGTGATGGTCATTCCGCCACTCGCCTTCCACGCGTCGTTCGCCACCTGGTTCGTGCGGGGGTTGACGTTGCTCGTGATCTCGTGTCCGTGTGCGATGGTCATATCCACTCCAGTCGCCGTCGTCAGCGGCATCACCAGCGCTGCCCGCAACGGAGTGCTGATCAAAGGCGGCGTTCACCTCGAAGCCTTGGCCGGAGTCCGTGCCGTGGCGCTCGACAAGACCGGCACGCTTACAACCGGAGAACTCGCGGTGGTCGAGGTTGTTGCCGACCAGGATTCCGATTCTGGACGTGCGGAGCTGCTGGCCATCGCGGCGGCACTGGAAGAACGGTCGGAGCACCCCATTGGGAGCGCGATTCGCAAGGCCGCCAGCGAAGCGGGAGTGAGCGCGAACCATCGCATCACCGAATTCGAATCGCTCGCCGGGCGCGGCGCCCGGGCGCGATTGGACGGGCTGTTTGGTCGAGCGGTTGAGCCGTGGCAGGGTGAACTCGATCGATTGGCGGCGGCGGGTTGTACACCGATTTGTGTTGGCCGGGACAGCGAAGTCGTGGGAATCCTGGCGGTTGCGGACCGCGAGCGCCCGGAAGCACGTTCCGTGCTGACTGCGCTCAGAAGGCAGGGTATACAGCGAATCGTGATGTTGACCGGCGACCACAAAGCCACGGCTCGGACGGTGGCCCAACGCTTGGACGTGGACGCCTACTACGCCGGGCTTCTGCCGGAGGAGAAGGTACAGAAGATTCGCGAGCTCGAGGCTGATCTCGGTCGTGTGGCGATGATCGGTGACGGGGTCAATGACGCACCGGCCCTCGCGGCCGCCACAGTCGGAATCGCCATGGGGGCGGCAGCCAGCGACGTCGCGCTGGAGACCGCGGATGTAGCGCTGATGTCTGAAGACCTCGGAGGCCTACCCTACGTCTTTTTACTTTCCCGGCGGAGCGGAGCGGTTATACGCCAGAACATCGCCGCCTCGATCGCCATCAAGCTCTCGTTGGCGGCAGGCGTCCCCGCCGGCCTGGTCAGCCTGATCACTGCCGTCCTCGTGGGAGACATGGGGGCTTCGCTGGCGGTCACCGCCAATGCGCTGCGCCTTGCCCGGCTCAGGCGGAAGCCGTAGCCGACAGCTTGTTGCCCAAGCGTCTCTTGGACATACGCAGAGGCAGGGGCTTGGCGGGAAATTCAGGGCGGAATGTCTCAGACAGGGACAGAAGCTGGCAGCGGTCACGGTACCGTCTGGCCTTCCCCGGCAAGGCACACGTCTTGCTATTTTGTGAGGGGCCTAGAGCCTAGGGACACATGACACCCCGGGTAGGGGAGGGGCGAAACAGCAGTATGAGTACGTATATCCAGGGTACTCCATGTAGTTGGCCTCTAGAGATCGGTTTGCACTCCTAGACGGGAGCTACCGATGTCCCCGCTGAAGCGTATGCATCGATCCAAGACCTGCTACACTGCACTCGCCGTTCTCGTCCTCCTCGCCCTGTGGTCGCCGGGCACAGCGGCGGCGCAGGAAGGGAGCGAGCTGTGCTTGATGTGCCACCAGCAGGAGTCGCTTTTCGCCACCAAGGACGACCCATCTCAATACGTAGTCACCCAGGCGATTCACGAGCGTTCGCTGCACGGGCAGGCGGGCCTGACGTGCACCGACTGTCATCGCGGCCTCGCCTACCCGCACCCGCAAGAGCCGCCCAAGGCAGACTGCACGATCTGCCACGACGATCAGTCCGTACAGCACGCGATCTCGTTGCACGGACAGGCAGCGGCGCGCGGTGACCCGCTGGCTCCAAGCTGCGCCGACTGCCACGGCACTCACGATATCGACTCGCACTTCAGTCCAAGCTCGCCTACGTACGTGTTCAACATCCCAATGCTCTGCGGTGAGTGCCACCACGAGGGGACGGAGGTCTCGCGAACCCGGAACATCCCGCAGGACCAGATCCTGGAGAATTACTCCCAATCGATTCACGGAGCGGGCTTGTTCAGACAGGGCCTGGCGGTGACGGCGGTTTGCACGTCGTGCCACACCTCGCACATGATCCTGCCGCATACCGACGCCCGCTCTAGCATCCACGAACGCAACCTGGCCGAGACTTGCATGCAGTGCCACGCGCTGATCGAAGACGTGCATCGGCAAGTGATAGAAGGCCGGCTTTGGGAGGAGCAACCTCACGTTATCCCGGTGTGCGTGGACTGCCACTCGCCGCACAAGATCCGCCGAGTCTTCTACGAAGCGGGTGCGGCGAATGCCGATTGCATGCGCTGCCATTCCGACCCAGACCTGACGATGGAACGTGGTGGCGAAAGCATCTCGATATCCGTCGAACAGGAGGCATACGACCGCTCGACTCACGGTAACACCGCGTGCGCACAGTGCCATACCGACGTCACGCCTTCGGTGCGGGTCCGCGCTTGCTCGACGTCGGTGGCCTCGAACGTCGATTGCGCCATCTGTCATCAGGAAGTCGTGGACCAACACACCACAGGCACGCACGGTAGGCTGGTAGCGGAAGGCGACCCTGACGCTCCGGGCTGTCTGGACTGCCACTCGCATCATACGACGCAAGACAAGCTCACGCCCACGTCGCCGACGTTCGCACGCAATGTTCCGGACCTCTGCGCCCGCTGCCACAGAGAGGGGGAACCTGGGGCCCGGCGTATCGTACACGAATCGCCGTTCGATATCGTGGACAGCTACGTGATGAGCATCCACGGAAGGGGCTTGGTAGAGAGCGGCCTGGTCGTGACCGCGACGTGCCCGGATTGCCACACACCGCACAAGCCGTTGCCGGACACCGATCCGGAATCATCGGTCAATGCAGACAACATCGCCGCCACGTGCGGAACCTGTCATTACGGAATCGAGGAGGAGTACAAGGAGAGCATCCACTGGGCGAAGCACGAGAGTCCGCCCGAGGGTCGAGAGCTACCCACCTGCGAGGACTGCCATACCTCGCATACGATCAGCCGTACCGGCCAGGGTGTTTTCCGGCTGATGATGATGGACCAGTGCGGGCGCTGCCACGAAGAGGAATCGGAGACCTTCTTCGATACATTTCACGGTAAGGTATCGCGCTTGGGCGACGCGGGTGCAGCCAAGTGTTACGATTGCCACGGTACGCACAACATCCATCCGATCGACGACGCAAGGTCCACGCTTAGCCGCAGGAACATTCTGGAGACCTGCTCGGAATGTCATCCCGGTGCGAACCGCCGCTTCACAGGATACCTGACCCACGCCACGCACCACGACCCGACGAAGTACCCGTTACTGTTCTGGAGCTTCTGGGGTATGACGTTGCTGCTCGTGGGAACGCTCACCTTAGCGACGCTCCATACACTCGCCTGGTTGTTCAGGTTGTGGCGCTCGCCGGGAGAATGGGAGCGTCACAAGCCGGTCGAAGGCGAGCCACTGTACAAGCGCTTCACGACGTTCGAGCGCTCGATGCACCTCGTAATGCTGGTCAGCTTCTTCGTGCTGGCACTGACGGGTATGGCGCTGAAGTTCTCCTACATGGGCTGGGCGCAGCGCTTCGCCGGGATGCTCGGGGGCTTTGCGACGACTGGCGTCCTGCACAGGCTGGGAGCGGTTGCCCTGATCGTCGTCTTCCTGATTCACCTCGTTGACGTGTTCTTGAGGAAGCAGAAGTCGGACCAGGGCTGGCGCGAGTTCCTTTTCTCGGACAGGTCGCTCTTGTTCAACAAGAACGACCTGAAGGAATTCGTAGCATCGGCAAAATGGTTCTTCGGTCGTGGCGAGCGACCCAAGTACGGACATTACACCTATTGGGAGAAGTTCGACTACTTCGCGGTATTCTGGGGTATGTTCGTCATCGGCTCCACGGGTCTGCTGCTCTGGTTCCCGGAGTTCTTCACGATCCTGTTACCCGGCTGGACCGTGAACGTGGCCACGATCATTCACAGCGACGAGGCGCTTCTGGCGGTGGCGTTCATCTTCACCGTCCACTTCTTCAACACGCATTTCCGCCCGGACAAGTTCCCCATGGACGAGGTCATCTTCACCGGGCGTGTGCCGGTCGAAGAGTTGAAGCACGACAAGCCGCGAGTGTACGAGCAGTTGATAGCGGCAGGAGAGCTCGAACAGCACCTGACGCATCCGTACCCGAAGAAGCTACAGCGACTGTTCAGATTCTTCGGGTTCGCCGCTCTGGCCGTAGGGCTGACGCTGATCTTCCTGATCCTCGTCACAATGGTCGCGACGTACGTGCGGCAGCTGCTATAGGGCCTGAAGACGGATGAAAATGTAGTCGGGGCCTGGAGAGAGCGTTTAATACAGGGCGACTCAGGGAGCGACCGGCCCCAGCTCTGCCACCGACATGACGTAAGCCACCAGGTCCCACGTCTGCTCAGCGTCTAAGGTCTTCCACGCTGGCATGGGCGTGCCCCTGATTCCTTCGCGGATCACGTAGTACACCCTCCTGGGGGTCATCCGCTCGCGCCATGCGGGATCTGTGAAGTTGGCGGGCTGAACCGACAGATTGCCACGGGAGCCCTGACCGTCCGCTCGCTCACCATGGCAGAGGGCACAATGCTCCGAGAATAGAGCCCGGCCGCGGACTCGGGCGTCGGGCGAGCTCAATCTCGCTGCGGGAACGGCCACGTCACGGTACTCTGGGGGTAAGCCGTTCCTGTCGCAGGCCGACTGTCCCAGTAGCAGGTACCCGCCTGCGACAAGCAGCCATCGCTGCCAGCCGCGCCTCCCAACCTTGCCGCCATCGGGAGCAGCTCGCACCTTGTCCTGACCTGCCGCGAGGCGAGTCATGGCCTTACCAGCAGGCGGCGCGAAAGTGATTGCATACTGACGAATAACCGAGACGCGTTCACACTGTGCCAGTCGGCTTTCTCAAAGACGCTTGGAGCGCGGGCAGAGTCTCGCGGTTGACGATGCTCTTCGGGCTGATCGTCAGCGCAGTGTGGGCCGTGCTGGTCGCGGTCGCTGCATTAAGGGTCATGGACGAGGCTCTCCACTCGCCAGCGCTCCCGTCTGCATTCAAGGTGGTGCTCTCGCTCCTCATCACTCTAGTTGCTCTGTTCCTGGTGATTCCTTTACCCGCACAATGGATGATGTACGCCTTGCTCCGGCTCGAAGAGCGCCGACGTAACGCCACGGGATCGAAACCCTAGCAGATCACAAGCCTAGAGCGCGAATGGCGGGATTCGGACCCTCGGCACGAGAGGGTCCGACGTCACCATTGGGGAGAAGCTCGTGGCCCAAGCTGCGCGCCTCACCAACGATTCTCTTGACCAGCGTGGGAATTTGGCCTTCGACCGGCGGCGAGCGGTCGAGACCAAGCTCGAGCGTTTCGGGGACCAGACCCAGAAGAAGCAGGCTCCGCGGCTTGGCATCCAGTAGATGCAGCGCGTCCAGGAGGTCGGCAACCCCAATCTGGTGCGGAGACAAGCGAGTTCGCACCGCCGGCCCCACCTCATCACCCTCGAGTCGGATGAAGGTCCCCGGCGGGC
>JBDHAS010000043.1:0-27676 GCA_039588015.1 Gemmatimonadota bacterium
TGGCCTACGATCCATCCCGCGACCCGCACCGGTGCCAACCCTTAGCCACCCCTTAGTGTCTAAGTGGAAAAGAGTGACTCAACCGAACCCGAGGAACGCCCATGGACCTGATCAAAGGGACGCTCGACGCCATGGTTTTGAAGACGCTGTCATGGGGGCCGATGCACGGCTACGCGGTGACGCGCTGGATCCGGGGGCAGACGGACGGGGCGCTGGACGTTGACGACGCGGCTCTGTACCAGGCGCTGCATCGGATGGAGCGACGCGGCTGGGTAGAGGCCGAGTGGGGGCTGTCGGAGAACAACCGCAAGGCCAAGTACTACCGCCTGACATCACGAGGCCGGATGCAATTGACGGAGCAGGTGCGCTCGATCCGGCGCTACGCCACAGCGCTGCTGAAAGTCCTGGAAGCCGAGACGGCGTGAGGGGGCTGGGATGAACGACAGGAACCGATTGCCAGACGGCGTGCGCCGGGTCTTTCGATTAAGACTGCGGCGCGACGTGGATGAGCAAGTCGCAGATGAAGTCGACAGCGAGATCCGTTTTCATATCGAGTCGCGCATCGACGAGCTAGTGGCCGGGGGCGCCGACCAAGCGGAGGCCGAGCGTCGCGCTACGGAGGAATTCGGCGACATGACCCAGGCACAGCAGACGCTGCGGCGCGAATCGGCGCGCACGGAGCGGCGCGTCCGGCGCTCCGAGTGGCTGAGCGAACTTGTTCAGGACCTGCGCTACGGCTGGCGCAAACTGTGGGCGAAGCCGGGCTTCGCCGCGGTGGCGATCCTGACGCTGGCGCTGGGGATCGGTGCGAACACGGCAATCTTCAGCGTCGTTCACGCGGTGCTGCTCAAGCCGCTGCCGTACCGCGAGCCTTCCAAGCTGGTCCAAATCTGGGAGAAACGCCCCGACGGCAACGATCGCAACGTCGTGTCGCGCGGCAACTACCTCGACTGGCGTGACCAGACGACCGCCTTCGAAGCGATCGGCGCCTACAGTGGCGGGTTCGGGACCAGCCTTGGCGGCGCAGGCGATCCGATTCGTGTCGACATATCTGCGGTGACACCCAGCACTCTACGCATTCTAGGAGTGAGTCCCGCCGTCGGTCGACTGTTCCACGAAGAGGAAGGTCTGCCCGGAAGCGCTTCGGTGGTGATGCTGAGCCACGGGTTGTGGCAGCGGCGTTTCGGCGGCGACCCGAACGTCATCGGCTCGGTACTCGACGTGGGCGACGAGTCGAGAACGGTCGTCGGCGTCATGCCGGAAGGGTTCGATTTCCCCAAAGCATCGGTGCAGCTTTGGAGCATTTGGCCCATAGGAGAAGAGGACCGCCAGAGTCGGCGCTCACACAACTTGAGAGTGCTGGGGCGGCTGAAGCCCGATGCGACCATCGCGCGAGCCCAAGCAGAACTGGACGCGATAGCCGCTCGTCTGGCGGTAGAGTACCCCGAGTGGATGCATGGTTGGGGCGTCAACGTTCAGCCCTACCGCGCGGATCTGGTCAGAAGCGTTCGGCCCCTGTTGCTTCTGCTACTGGGAGTGGTGGCCCTGGTGCTGCTGCTGGCCTGCGCGAACCTGGCGAACCTGCTGCTGGCGCGGGCCATGGCCCGCGAGCGTGAGGTGGCGGTCCGGGGCGCCTTGGGCGCGGGACGCGGCCGCTTGATCCGCCAGTTCCTGACCGAATCCGGCCTGATCGCTCTCCTGGGCGGCGGTATCGGCTTCGCGTTGACCGCTCTCGGCCTGGGTCTGTTCGTGTCGATGGCACCGAGCGACATCCCGTTGCTGGACGACACACGGATCGAGCCGGCGGTGTTCGGCTTCGCGGCCGCGGTGACCCTACTTGCCACTTTCCTGTTCGGGCTGGTGCCGGCACTCAGATCTACGGCAACGAACCTGGGCACGGCGCTCAGGGCCAGCCAGGAACGGGCCGGCGCTATCCGGCACACGCAGTTAAGAGCCGGCCTCCTGGTAGCGGAGGTGGCGCTATCCGTGGTGCTTGTGATCGGCGCCGGACTGCTACTCAGGAGCTTCCAGCAATTGCAGCGGGTCGATTACGGCTACAACCCAGAGAACGTACTGGTGACGGAACTGTCCATCCCCTCTTCCCGGTACCCGGAGATCGCATCGCAGGTCGACTTCTACCGGCGACTCGTGGCGCGCCTCGAAGCCGTCCCCGGTGTGCTCGCGGCTTCTGCCACCAGCTACCCGCCGGCGTGGGACAACGTGGCCACCTTCAGCTTTGTGATAGAAGGCCGCCCACGGGTTGGGCCGCGCGAACGGGAGGACCCGATCGCCCTGGCGGTTGGGCCCCCCGGCCTCTTCCGAACGCTTGGCATCCCATTAATCAGCGGACGGACGTTCAACGAGAGCGACGGGCCCGATGCGACAGCTGTACTGGTGATCAACGAGTCGTTTGCACGCCGACACTGGCCGGGTGAAAGCCCGATCGGCGAACGGATCAGCTTCCAAGGGCATCAGGGTCCGTGGCTCGAGATCGTTGGCGTCGTCGGTGACACGCGCCACATGGCTGCCGACCGGCCCAGCTGGCCCACCATGTACGTCCCCCACGCCCAAAGTACGTGGAGCTGGATGACCTGGATCCCTCTGATCACTCGAACGGAGGGCAATCCCGAGGCGGCGGCACCGGCGATTCGGGCCGCCATCTGGGAGCTCGATGGCACACTGGCGATCGGCCGAAACGTGCCTCTGACGATCCTCTATAGCGAACTCAACGCGCGACGCCGTTTCGCGACGGTTTTACTCGCTGTGTTCGCCGCCCTGGCAATAGTCCTGGGGACGGTTGGCGTCTACGGCGTGTTATCGTACTCCGTGACTCAACGTACGCGGGAGATCGGCGTACGCATGGCGCTGGGCGCTCAGAGGTCAACGGTGGCGGGCGCAGTTATCCGTCAGGGCATCGCCCTGGCGCTGGCCGGCATCGCGCTGGGGGTCCCGGCGGCGCTCGGACTCTCGCGCTTTCTCGAGAGTCTGGTTTTCGGCATCACGACGCGTGACACTGTCACCTTCGTCGCCGTGCCTCTACTACTGCTGTTCGTGGCGGGCCTCGCCGCCTATGTGCCGGCGCGGCGCGCGACGCGGGTGGATCCGCTGCAGGCGCTGCGCACCGAGTAGCGGGAGACAGCGGCAGTCGTCTGGTGCCAGAGTTGTCAACGGCCAAACGGCTACCTATCCTAAATTACCCGATTATGACACATCGCGGACTCGCCGGGCCGACCAGGCGCGGCGAGTCTGACGGCACAGTATGCCCGGGCCGCGAATACGCTCGGGGATATCTTCATCGCAGCTTCGCACCCCAACCGAGAAGGAGGACCGCCATGAAGTATCCAGTTCTCTTCGCCGCGCTGTTGTTTGGCAGCCTCGCGCCGTGGCCTGCGCCTGCCGCCGCACAGGAGCAGGACATGGCGGCGATGATGGAAGCGTGGCAGAAGGCCGGGCAGCCGGGGATGCATCACAAGCACCTGGCGAAGCTCGTCGGCACCTGGGAGGCGGAAACCAAGATGTGGATGGACCCATCGGCCCAACCGACGGTCACGCCGGCCACGATCGAGTACAAGATGATCATGGACGGCCGCTACCTTATGGAGACGATCTCCTCGGAGTTCATGGGCCAGCCGTTCATGGGTCACGGCCTATACGCGTTCAACAACATTACGGGTAAGGTGCAGGCAATCTGGATCGACAGCTCGTCGACGGCGATCTACTCCTACGAGGGGACGATCAACGAGGCCGGCGACGAAATCGTCCTGAAAGGCATGTACATCGACCCGATGACGAAGGAAAAGAAGACTGGCCGCAGCGTGATGCGCCTCTCCGCCGACGAGGTTCACGTTGTCAGCTACGAGACAAGCGGCGGCGAAGAGTGGAAGATGATGGAGATCACGGGCAAGCGGAAAAGCTAGAGAAGGGCT
This sequence comes from Gemmatimonadota bacterium, assembly GCA_039588015.1. Taxonomy (GTDB): domain Bacteria; phylum Gemmatimonadota; class Gemmatimonadetes; order Palauibacterales; family KS3-K002; genus JASFMO01. The sequence goes on from JBDHAS010000043.1 coordinate 3,927, forward strand.
TGGCATTCCATTATTCGGGCATTCGGTGTTCGGTGTTGGAAGTTTCCAAGCGCCTGCTCCGCCGGATTCCCCCAATAGGATCGAGGGCGGTGCCAGGGCTGTGGGCACCGGCCCGAACGGCCTGAGGCAAGCGGCGTTCTGAAGCTAGAACTCACCGTCTTTTCATCCCCGCATTACACCAATACGACCGAGCCTTAGGGATCAGAGGAACCGGACATAGATTCTCCACGTTTACTTGGGTAATCTTATCCAGGTCCGGGCGCCGTGCGGTTCCGTGTCCAGTCAGATTGCACGACGCAGAATATTTGAAGGGAGAACTGACATGAGCGACAAGAAGATTATTGCCGTAGTGGGCTCGACTGGCGCACAGGGGGGCGGTTTGGTCCGAGCCATTTTGGATGATGATGAGAGCCCATTCGCGGTGCGGGCGCTCACCCGCGATGCGACTTCAGAAAAGGCGCAGGCGCTGGCGGCGTTGGGCGCAGAGCTGGTCGAAGCCGATGTAAATGACGTCGACAGCCTGAAGGACGCGTTCGCCGGTGCGTACGGTGCCTTTTGTGTAACGTTCTTTTGGGAGCACTTCTCGCCCGAAACGGAACTCGCACAGGCGCGCGCCATGGCCGAAGCTGCGCGCGATTCTGGGCTCCAGCACGTAATCTGGTCCACGCTCGAGGACACGCGCGAGTGGATACCGCTCGACGACGACCGCATGCCCACCTTGATGGGGAAGTACAAAGTCCCCCACTTCGACGCCAAAGGTGAGGCGAATGCGTTCTTCAGAGAATTAGGAGTGCCGACGACGTTTCTCAGGACCTGCTTCTATTGGGAGAACTTCATTCACTTCGGGTCAGGCCCCCAGCCGGGCCCCGACGGGGTGTTGGCCCTCACCTTACCGATGGGTGACAAGACCCTGCCGGGAATCGCGGCAGAAGATATCGGAAAGTGCGCGCACAGCATTCTCAAGAGAGGGGATGATTTCGTTGGGAAGACGGTCGCCATCGCCGGCGAGCTTCTGACCGGCGAGCAAATGGCAGCGGCGTTGACCAAAGCGTTGGGCCAAGAGGTCCGCTACAACGATGTGCCGCCAGAGGTGTTCCGCAGCTTTGGATTCCCTGGGGCGGAGGACGTTGGCGCGCGATCCCGATTTCGCTAGATCCCTTAATCCGTCGCTCCAGACTCTGGAAGAATGGCTTGCAGCGCACGGTGACCGAATTCCTTTGGAGTAGTGGCGGCGGGCATCGACCGTCTGTTTGAGAGGCCAGCGCCAGTTGCCTTGCGAGCGTTCGCAGCTGGCGGTGGAGCCTCAAGGGGAGTAAGGAGTAGGCCCATCCTGCCTAACATCCACGTCGTCGACAGACCGAGCGGTCCTAGTGGATGCAAGCTCGGCAAGGACTCGCTCGGCAAACTGGCGGAACATGTCAAGATGGTCGCGAACGGCGTCGTGCACGAAAAACCGGATCGACCTCGAGGTACATGTGCACGAGTATGTTGCGAATCCCAGCGGCAAGCGCCAATTCATCCGCCAGCTGCTCCGACAGAATTCCGACCTCGAGGAGACGTTTCGGGATCTCCCTGTACTGCTCCGAATCCAGAACCCCGCGATCGCTCAGGAGGTGAGCTCCGACTTCCAGCACGATCTGGATCGCGACCTGCGCCAGCCGCTCACAGGCAGCCTGCGCCAGAGGATCGGCCACGAACGCTTCGGTCTCCATGGCACCGAAGCGACCGAGCCGAGCGACCAGTTGATCCAGCCTCCGGAGCCTTCGGTGGATGACATCCTATCGATCATTTTAGGTCCCAAACGGCGGGATCGCACCCGCTCCTCCAACGCCCGCCGCATCAGGCCGCGAAGGAAGGTCAGGTCGCAGTAGCGGCTCTTGGTCTCAACGACCCGGCGCTGACGGAAATGATCGTCGCGGTTGAGGACAACGCGGCCACTCCGGGCCACGCGATCGGCAATGACCGGTGGCGCGCGGTTCAAGATCACCACATTCACATCGTCCATCCCCAGTGTCTCGATGAGCGGCCCGCTGACCTCGGCGACATAACCCCACGGCGCGGCCTGCTCCAATCGTCCAGCGTTCGCGGCTCGACGAAGAGGGCCACATCCACGTCGCTTCGGCGATGGGTGCGACCCATCGCTCTGGAGCCAAAGAGGTAGGCGAAGATGATCTCCTCACGCCTGTCGACAGCACGTCCCAACCGCTCAGCCAGTGCTGCCAGATCCATGTTGTGCAAGCTAAGGGCGTTTCGGCCGACCAGCCAGAACACCGGGCGCGCTTGGACGGAATCCTCCGCGCCTGTGGCCACCCGATTTTCGCAGGTGTAAAACCTAGATAGATTGAACGACACGTGTACTCGCAGCCAGCCTGCATCCGCTGAGGAGATTCATCGCCGATGAGCCAGCCCACGACCCTTGAGACGCTGCTCGACGACATCACCGTCCCGACCATCGGCATGCCCGTTCGGCTCATGGAACGGGTGCTCGAAGTCGACAGGGAGGCGGCTCCGGCCGTCTGTGAGGTGCTGGAAAGTAGGCGTGAGGAAGGGGACCACGACCTTTTGTGGCTCGTGGTCATGCTTGGCGAGCTCGGGGAACCGGCGGCGGTTCCGTCGCTCGTCGCGCTCCTGGGACTGACCGGCGAGATCGAGCTGCCGGGGGCGGCGGCGGAGGCGCTGGCCAAGATCGGGGAGCCGGCCGTCCCGTTCCTAGTGGAAACCCTCCGGCAGGGCTCGCCGCAGGAGCGGATCTGGGCCTACGGAACCCTCGGCTGGATCGGCGGCGAACCGGCCTACACCGCGCTGCTGGAGGCGCTCGAGCGTGACCGCGAACTGGCCGATGTCATTGCGACGGCTCTGGCCGCACTGGGACGCGCCGAGGCGATCCCGGCGATCTACGGGGCCCTGGAGCGCAGCGAAGAGTGGCAGCGAATCGATCTCAACGATGCAATCGTGACGCTCGGTCGGGGGCACGACGACGAATCGGGCATCGGGAAAGACTGGCGGCTGCGCTATCGCCGGCAGCCCCGCCTGGGCTCGTTCATGCCGGCGTGGCCCGCGATCCCGGCGACAGTGCATGGGAACGCCGAGCTGCGAAAGGCCCGCAAAGGAGTACCGGTACGGCCGCTCGAGGAGATCCTGAGCGAACCGCCGGAACCCGAACCCGAACCCGAGACCTGCGAGAACTGCGGCGCCCCGATCGAGTATCCCACCAACCTTCCGGTCTGCCCTGAGACGGCGTTGTCGGCCGTGATCCGACAGATCCAGCTGCTGAACGACGCCCGCGAGCGCGGCCTCGAGGATCTCTTTGACGTCTGGGAGGACGTGGAGGCCAGCATCGTGCTGCTCATGCAGGATGAGGAGGAGCACCCCGAGCAACGAGAGCGCTGGATGGACGAGAGGGACGAGGCGGCCATCGATTGGCAAACGTGCGAGTGGCTCGTCACCGAGGGCTTGGAAACGGTGGGCGCGGCCAAAGCGCGGCTTACAGCTGAGGCCGCGCGCCTCGCCGACCGCTTCGGCGACCCCGACGGCTTGCTCAGCCCCGTCCGACCGGCCCGCGCGGGTGCGATTCCCAGGACTCAGCCGTCGAGTCCGAGTACGGAACCCGCCGCCCGTGAGGCACACGTGGGACGCAACGCTCCCTGCCCTTGCGGCAGTGGCAAGAAGTACAAGCGCTGCTGCGGAGCGCCTGCAACCGCGACAGGACCGGGGAGCGTCGCCAAGGCCGGTCGCGAGCCGAAGAAGTCTGATGCGCGCACGCCGAGTCCGACGGCGGAGCGGCGGACGAATGACCGCCTCTGGCCGAAGCTCCTGAAGTTCGCTCGCCGGCCCGAGGTCGCCATCGAGATCTCTCGCGCCCTGGCCCGGTGGGAGGACGAGGACGCGGCGGTCTCATGCCGGAGTGCGGACGCTTTGCCCGTTCCCGAGTGGGCGCAGCCCCCCTTCTGGGAGTGGCTGCTCCTCGACTTCCGGCTCGAGGGCGGCGAAACCCTTCTACAGCGCTACCTGGCCCGCCGCCCCGGCCTAGTCGAGGCCAAGGAGCGGACGGTGCTGGAGAAGCTGGGGGCGAGCCGCCTCAGCCTTTACGAGGTACTGGACGTGCAGCGCGACGAGGGTCTCACGCTCCGTGACCTCTTCGGGGGCGGGACCGTGGACGTGCGGGAGCGGTCCGGCACGCATCAGCTGGTCCGCTGGGATTTGCTGGCCGCCCGACTTATCGAACTGGACGCAGCGATGATGCTGAGCGGGGGCATCTTCGTCTTTCCAGCCCGCGACCGCGCGGAGCTGATCGAGGGACTCGAAGAAGAGTACGCCCGTGTCCAGGAGCAGCGCCGCGATATCACGAGAGACGAGTTTCTGAAGGAGAGCGCCGGCGAGTGGTTCTACGGACGAGCGCTAGCACAGCTCGGGGCGCCACTCCCCCGTCTGGTCACCGCGGAGGGCGACGAACTACTCGCCTGCCGGGCCCACTATCGGGTGAAAGACCGGGCCGCGGTCCTGGCCGCGCTGCGGGAGGAGGCGGCTTTGGACGAGTACGAGGATGAACCTGGCAGCTTCGGCTGGTACGAGCCCTTAGAGGGCGAGGTGCACCGCCTTCCGGAGAACGCCGACTGGGACGATGCGAAGGGCGCGGGCGAGAGCCTCACCTTCGACTCCGCCTACGGCGTAAGCCGGCGTGGCCTGGGGCATGTCGAAGTGCGCGGCGAGCGGTTGATCCTCGAGTGCATGTCCCGCGAGCGCTTGGAACGGGGAAAGGCGCTGCTGGAGCGCTCCGCCGGCCGTTGGATCGCCTACAGGGGTGAGAGCGTGCAGGACCCGTGGCAAGCCGCGGAGCAGGAGAGGCCACGGAAGCGGAAGCCCGAAGACTTCTTGCCGCCAGATGTCGAGCGAGAACTCGTCCAAGACTACATGGACCGCCACTACCGGGAGTGGCCAGACGAGCCGCTGCCCGCCCTGGACGGTCTGACGCCCCGGGAGGCGGCCCGGACGCCGAAGGGGCGTCGGCAGGTGGCGGATGTGCTACGGACGATCGAGAACAGCCAGGCCCGGGAGCGGCTGGAAAGCGGCTCGGCTTACGACGTAAGCTGGCTATGGGAGGAGCTGGGCCTGAAACCGACCGAGTGATCGTCTTAGCGGCGCCGCAGCGAGGCACGCGTCGCATACAGATCTCCCGCGGCGCAAGTAGGTTCAGCAAAACCTAGGCTATAGGAGCTTGTCACCAGCCTACCATGACAGTGTAGCATCAGACCATCTCCGGTCCCAGATTCGTCAACCGCGAACGCGAACTTCGCGAGCGCTGCCAACTCCCCGATAGCCACTACCCCGCACTACTCTTGGTCGGAATACCGCCGCCGACCCCTGGATCGGGTACCGACTCAGCAGGGCTCGTTGGTGCCGTCTTTCAAGTTGCGCGCCAGGCAAGCCAGCCCGTGACCTAGCTGCGGATCGCTGGAGTACGGTACGTCGATGGCGCCGTCGTCCACGGTGATCGTCTCGGTCTCGTCCTGGTTCTCGAGCGTGATCGAGAACGTACCGCGCACCCGCGTGCTGCTCGCCTCGGTCAGAGTCACGCTGCCGGAGATGATCTCGAACCAGTCCTCCACGACGCTGAAGTCGTCGGTGTCGACGCCGATGATCAGCCGGCCGTGGCAGCCCTCGCCGCCGACTATGCCGCAGGGAGAGAACTCACCTGTTCCGATCGGGTGGAGTTGCAGAATGAATAGGTCGCCGGTTGTTTCGCCGCTCGGTTCGAACGCGGCGATCACCATACCGCCGAGCGAGTCGGGGCGCGCAATAGCCCACGAGCTTACCTCGGGCAGACCACCCGACCCAATAGTCGGCACACCATCACCAGTGTAACTACCACTTCGGTCGCCGCCGTAGGTGAACTCCAACCCCGACTGCTCGGCAGGTTCAGTAGGTTCGTCGTCGCTGCAGCCGCCCAGGGCGAAGAAGGCCAGTCCCGCGATGACCAAGGCCGTTGCAATGCGTTCGTACGTCGTCATACGCCGTGCTCCTAAGAAGACGAATGCCCCAGGGGCTTCCCGCGCTGGAATAAGCGTCATGAAGTCCGTAAAGAGAACGATCGAAGCCTTTCGCTTGTGACAGAACCGAGGGCACGCGCGAGCCGGAAGCGGCCCAAGTCCAGGCGATAGCGACTATTGAGGATGCGGCGACCTTGCGCTATATCGTCAGCCCTGTGACCTGCGGACTACCCTGAGAACTCTTCGACGCGAGGCCGACCGTGAGCTTTCGCCGCGCCTTGGGACCGTTCGATGCCACGATGCTCGTTATCGGCGCCATAATCGGCGCCGGCATCTTCATCAACCCGTACATCGTGGCACAGCGTTTGGACTCCGGTTTCCTGGTGCTGGCCGCCTGGGCCGCGGGCGGAGCCATAGCGATGGCGGGCGCCTTCGCTTTCGCGGAACTCGGCTCGCTGTTCCCGCAGGCGGGCGGCCACTACGCCTACCTGCGCGACGCCTATCACCCGTTCGCCGGTTTCCTGTACGGGTGGGCGCTGTTGCTGATGATCGAGTGCGGCGCCATCGCGGCGGTGGCTATCACCTTCGCCCAGTACGCGCTCCGCTTCGTTGGTCGAGCCGATGCGGCTACGGCACCGCTGGCCATCCTGGCCATCGTGGTCGTCGCGGCGGTCAACTACATGGGGGTCAAGCCTGGCAGTCGTCTGCTGAACGTCTTTGTGATCCTGAAGACAGCGGCGCTGGTGGCGCTGATCGCAGTGGGGCTGGTCATGCCGGGCGCGGAGGAGGCGACCGCCGAAGTAGCGCGCCCGGAGTCTCCGCCTCTCATGATCGCGTTCGGCGCAGCGTTGATCGCGATCATGTTCTCGTACGGCGGTTGGCAGAACCTGAACTACGTGGCGGAGGAGATCCGCAACCCGAAACGTACTTTGCCGCTGGCGGTGATCGCCGGAACCACGGTCGTCGTTATCGTCTACCTGCTGGTGAACTTCGTCTATCTGAAGGCGATCGGGCATGCCGGCCTGGCGAACACGATGACGCCGGCGGCGGACACGGTGAACGCGCTGCTGGGGAACGCCGGCGACCGACTGATCGCGCTGACCATCGCCATCTCCACGTTCGGCTTCCTCGACTTGACCATGCTGGCGCCGACGCGCGTGTACTACGCCATGGCGGCGGACAAGCTGTTCTTTCCCAGCGTCGCTCGACTCCATCCCAAGTACCAGACGCCGTCGCTGGCCATCGTCATCCAGAGCGGCTGGGCGATCATCCTGTTGCTGACGGGAGGCTACGCGCAGCTGGTCGACTACGTCGTCTTCGCCGACTGGATCTTCTTCGGGCTCGCCGCGGCTAGCCTGTTCGTATTTCGAAAGCGCTACCCGCTGACGGACCGTCCGGAAGGGACCTACGCTACCCCCGGCTACCCTGTAGTGCCGGCGCTGTTCGTCCTCGTCGCGGTCTGGATAGTGGCGAGCGTGCTGTGGACGAATCCGGTGCGCTCCGGACTAGGAGTAGTGATAATGGCCACTGGAGTGCCCGCCTACCTGTTCTGGAGGCGAAGAGCGTCTTGAACATCGAATATCGATTAACGAAGTGTGTTGCTCGTTCGACATTCGGTGTTCATTTCGAAATTCCTTGTTCGATACTATATTGGATATTCGATTGCCCGCCTGCCCTACAGTCCTTCAAAGAACGCGACCATCCTCTTTCGCATCGCCTCATCCGGCAGCCGTCCATACGCAGCGCCCATGTTATCGCGCGCGTGGTGCGCTTTGGTCGTGGCTGGGATAGGACAAGGGGCCGCCGGGTGCGAGATGATGAACTTGAGGAAGAACTGGCCCCAGCTCGCCGCGTCGAACTCCGCCGCCCACTCGGGTAGCTCGTGGCCTTCCACCGCTTGGAACAGTCGGCCACGCCCGTACGGGAGGTTCACCAGGACCGCCATGCCGCGGTCGGCAGCCAGCGGCAGGATGCGCTCTTCCGCCTGCCGCTGAGCCAGCGAGTAGTTCACCTGGATGAAGTCCAGCTCTTCCTTCTCCATCACTGCGGCGAAGTCTCCGTACTGGCGGGTTCGCGATGTGGTGATGCCGACGTAGCGGACTTTCCCCGCCGCCTTCCACTCGCGCAGCGTGGCCAGCTGGGTCTGCCAGCCGCGCAGGTTGTGGACCTGGAAGAGATCGATGGTGCTGCGGTGCAGCACCCGCATCGAGTTCTCCATCTGCTCGATTCCCGCCTCTTTCTCCTCAGCCCCCACTTTGGTGGCCATGAACAGCTTGTCGGTCACGCCCAGGTCCCTCGCCAGGTCACCCGAGACGGCCTCAGAGCTACCATAGGCGTTGGCCGTGTCGAGGAGGGTCCCGCCCGCATCGACGAAGGCCTGGAGGACATCGCGCCGTGGCGCCCGCTCTTCCTCGGACGCACCAACGTTGAAGGTCCGCGCCGTTCCCAGGCCCACGACGGGAATCATCTCACCCGAGGAGGGGACAGGGCTCTTGAGGATCGAGGACCGTACACCACAGCCCGGAAGTCCGCCGAAAGCCAGCGCGGCACTCGCGCCGGCGCTCAGCTTCAACATCTCTCGGCGTGATAGAGTCATAGGCTCGCTCCGTTCGGTTGGGGTCAACACATCGCCGTCGGAATAGTCGCAGAATTTCGCAATCAGGGTCGAGTGTGACAAGACGCGGCTCTGGGAGCCCAGAGTTCGCGGTTGACGGCGCACCACGAAGCGCCGCAGGTTTCGTCAACGACAGGCGGGTTTCGAAGGGCTGAGTTTGCAAGGAGCGATCACCATAAACGTGCGCTCGCACCACACAGGTCACAGCCGATGGCACACACTACACAGAAATCGAAAGAACTCTTCGAGCGCGCTCTTGACGTGATGGTGGAAGGCGGCAGCTCGCCTTCACGGGGCCCCGCCAACTATGGCGATTACCCGCTCTTCATCGAGCGAGGTGAGGGTGCCCACGTCTACGATGTGGACGGCAACCGATACATCGACTGGATGATGGCGTACGGCGCTCTGCCGCTCGGCCATGCGCACCCGCGCATGGTACACGCCATATGCTCGGCGGTCTCGCAGGGCACGCTATTCGCCGCCGCCACCGAGATCGAGATCCAGGTCGCCGAGATGATCAAGGAGATGGTGCCCTGCGCGGAGAAGGTACGGTTCGCGAACACGGGCACCGAGGCCGCAATGGCCGCCATTCGACTCGCCCGCGGATACACCGGCAAACCCAAGTTCATCAAGTTCGAGGGCCATTACCACGGCTGGCACGACGACTTCCTCGTCAACGCGCATCCACGCCCTCCCGCCTCGCTCGGACACAGGAACGACCCGATCAAGATCGCGGAGAGCTCCGGCCTCAACCGGACAGCGCTGGACGATACCATCGTCGTTCCGTGGAACAATCTGCCCGCTCTGCACCGGGCGATCGAGACACATCGCGGCCAGATCGCCGCAGTGATCACCGAAGGCATCATGGCGAACATGGGCGTGATCCCTCCGGAGCCGGGCTATCTGGAAGGCGTCCGCGAGTTAGCGCTGGCTAACGACATTCTGCTCATCCTAGACGAGACAGTCACCGGATTCCGCATCGCTCCGGGTGGGTGCCAGGAGCACTACGGGGTCGTTCCCGACATAGCGGTGTTCGGCAAGGCCCTCGGCGCCGGATTACCCGTGGCGAGCTTCGTCGGGCGTGCCGAGATCATGGAAGCGCTGGCATGCGGCGGCGTGCTGCACTACGGAACGCACAACGCCTCACGGCTGGGCCTCTATGCGGCGCGCGCCAGCCTCAGAGAGCTGCAGAACGATGACGCCGCCGCCTTCAAACACACATGGCACATCGGCGAGCGGCTCGTCGCCGGCCTGCGGAACCTATTCGACGAGACCGGCACCGCCGCCATCGTGCAGGGCGTCGGACCGATGTTCCAGATCATGTTTACCGAGAGGCCGGCAATCCGCGATTACCGCGAGTTCTGCGCGCACGTTGACCGGGCGAAGTACCAGCGCTTCGCGTTGGCGCTCTTCGAGCACGGCGTGTACATGTCGCCGTCGGCCGCGCTCCACTCGGTCACATCGATAGCGCACGCGGAGCAGCACGTCATGACCACGCTCGCGGCGGCGCGAAAGGCTCTGTCCGATGCCGAAGGGTGAGGCGATTTCCGGCAAAGTCCTCACGGAGAAGGTGGCGCTGATCACCGGGGGCGCTTCCGGTATCGGTCGGGCGACAGCGCTGCTGTTCGCGTCCTCCGGCGCAGCGGTCTCGATCGTAGATCTGGATGAAGCCGGCGGGACCGCGGTCGCGCGAGAGATCACCGGCGCCGGCGGCCGCGCTCTGTTCGTAGACGCCGACGTAAGCTCGGCGGCCGACTGCCGGCGCGTGGTGGAGCGGACGACGGCCGCCCTCGGCGGCCTCGACATCCTGTTCAACAACGCCGGGATCATTCGGCGGGCCTCCGTCCTCGACACCAGCGAGGAAGAGTGGGACCGCGTGATGGGCGTGAACGTGAAGTCGATCTTTCTGATGTCGAAGTACGCGATCCCGGTTATGATGGCGGCTGGCGGAGGCGTCATCATCAACACCGCATCCGGTTGGGGCTTGGCCGGCGGCCAGAACGCGGCTCCCTACTGCGCTTCCAAAGGTGCGGTGGTTCTACTGACAAAGGCGATGGCTCTCGACCACGGGCCACAGAACATCCGCGTCAACTGCGTCTGTCCCGGCGATACCGACACGCCGATGCTGCGTAGCGAGGCGGAACAGCTAGGTGAGCCAATAGAGCGGTTCATTGCCGAAGGCTCAGAGCGAGCGCTAGGAAGGATCGCTAGGCCCGAAGACATCGCACAGGCGGCGCTCTACCTGGCGAGCGACGCGTCATCGGCGGTCACCGGCATCTCGCTCGTCGTCGACGGCGGCGGGTTGGCGGGATCAGGATAGAAGGAGAAGGTCGTGCGTGCTCTGCTAGACAAGCGAGTATTGATCACCGGCGGTGCCAGCGGCATCGGCGCGGCAACGGTCGCGCGCTTCCTAGGTGAAGGCGCCCGCGTGGCGGTGTTGGACAGAGACGAAGAGGGCTGCAAGCGGATCAAACGAAAACAGCGCGAGCTTTCGGGCACGATCTGCGCCGACGTATCCGACCCCGAGGCGGTCGCAGTAGCCTTCGACGAACTGGATGACCTACTCGGCGGTCTCGACGTATTGATCAACAACGCCGGAATCAGCATTCGACATCGCTTCCTGGAGATCACGCCCGAGGAATGGCGACAAGTCAACGACGTGAACCTGAACGGTACATTCTACGTGGCACAGCAGGCGGCGCGGCGTATGCTGGATGGTTCCGGCGGCGTCATCATCAACATGGGCTCGACGAACGCTCTCGTGGGCTATCCGTACTACGCGGACTATAACGCGTCGAAGGCGGGAGTGATCGAGCTGACGCGCTCGATGGCGCTGGAGCTGGCGCCAACCGTCAGGGTGAACGCCGTCTGCCCGGGCTACATCATGACCCCGATGCAAGAGGCCGAATACACGCCCGCCATGATCGATGAACTGAACTCGAAGATCCCGATGGGCCGTCACGGCCGGCCGGAGGAAGTGGCCGCCCTGTTCGCCTTCCTCGCCTCGAACGAGGCCAGCTATATCACGGGGCAGACGTACGTTGTCGACGGCGGTGAGACCGCGGGGGGTCTGGCTAGTCGATAGCGTGGCCGCCGGTGTCGGCGAGAAACCTAGCCTCGCACAACTGCTTGAACCGGTTCAACACGTTCCCCGTAACCCGATTGTGGATCGCTTCCCACAACGTGTTGACTAGGTGGCGCTTAGGCCAGTCTTCCCTGCCGTAGAAGTTGAAGCCCACCCCGAAGAACACCTGGGTTTGGCCTTTCTCGCCCCGTGCCGCAATGGACGATCGCACGTAGATGTAGAAGATCCCGATCGGATAGCCGCCGCTGCATTCATACAGGAGGTATCGCGCGTTGTCGAAGGAAAGGTCCGGCTCTTGTTGAAACCTGAGCTTGTCGATTCGGAATAGCGGAATGAACGAGAGCCCAAGAAATCCATTCTTCAACCCAAACAGAGATCTCTTCTTGCTGAGCAAGAAGAACCGTATCCGATCCAGCTCGCCGCCTTCGCGCTCCGGCCTCGCTATGTAGTTGGGCCAGCATAGCGAGCCGGCGTCCCAACCCAGTAGTTCCTCGAACACCAGGCTCACGGGAACGTTAACGCCGATTCGGTGCTCGTTCACCACGGCATACTGCGTGACGCTGACACCGAGGCGCTGCATTATGCGCTGGCAGTTGTCCTCTCTTTCTGCGACGGTGTCGTACTCGACGAGCGTGGGGATCGCGGGCCGCCGCATGAGATAGAACCGGATATCGGATGCCAATCCTCGGCTGTTGGCCGGGAACGCAAGAAGCGTGGTCCGATGAATGTCGTCGCTGGACGTCACGTTGCTCGCTAGGAGTAACTGAGCTGTCTACTGGATGTCGCACGAGAAGCCGGGTCCAATCATAACACGGCACTGCAGGCGCAAGAAGAGCCCCGCGAGACCGCGTGGCTCAAGCACTATCTATCGCCCCGGACAATCGAGTAACCGCCGGTTCGGCCACCTCGGATGATCAGGGCGGCGTCTGCCTGAAACAGCCGACGCCGAAAGCCCTCGCTCAGTTCGGCTATCATGTTCTGATGTGCGTACGGCCTCAGCGGGCGAAAGTCGACGACCGTGAACCGACCTTGTCCCGCCACATCGACCAGAGGCCCGCCGGTATTGCGCCAGGTCTCAGGGCTTTCAACCACGTATGTCGTGAGAACGAACATCGCCATCCCGTTGCTGAGCGCGAACTCGGACAGGAAATTGCCGAACGTGGTGACGTTCGCCCGGTAGATCCCGCGGAACAGGTGCCAGTGGCCTAGCTTGGCCAATACACGAGGAAGTGTGTCGCCAGCACTCTGAGCGCGACGGTACAGTTCCATGAACTGCAGCTTCATGCTTTCTTCGCGCTCACGCCCGTTCTCGTAAGCCGTCGGTAGGCCTCGCCGTGACAGTGCGTAGTTGTAGTAGATCCTATTCGTCCGCAGCAACGCTTCGATGAGCCAAGCCGCCTCGCTGCCGGCCTCAGCCTGAAAGAACTCCGCGAGGTCGCTGAAGTCTTCAGGCGTAGCGACCTGGGCCAGATAGTGCGTTTCGCCCGCCCGATCGAGCTCATACTTTCGCGCCTCCTCTGCCAAATCCTCGACTCGGCGCCGGGCCTCGCTGGACGGCGCCAACTGCGCGAGGCGCTCCAGTATGTGCAATGCCCCGAGCTCTTGATCGACTCCCCAGATCGGATTCACAGATGCCCTGGACACGTGGCCAACGGTGGCGATCATCTCGAGTTCTTCATCTGTTGCGAACGTCGGAGCGTGGGGATACCTGCCGACCAACTCGGCGATTGCATCGATATCTCCCCGCCGATCCGGAGAGCCGAGCCAGGAGGCGATCACAGAGCCTTGTTCCAGGGCGACGTAGCGGAATCCATGGGTGCTCAATTCCTCAAACAAACGCGACGCAAGCAGGTTCAGTTCGCGCAGGTTGTGCTCCTCGGCGATGGCAACGAATTGGGCATCGCGAGCCGCAGCTGAAATCAACTCTAAGCCCGGCCCCGTGAGCCGGTCGCCTTCGATCGACAGCTCGAAGCTGTTCGCTCGCAACAATGAATCGAGAGACAACTCCTGGCCTAAGCCAACCCGAGCGGGTGGCAGAACGGTCAGAAGTCCGGCGAGGATGATCTTCGTTCTCATCTACTCCCCCTTCATCGTTTCGACAAACGCCGACGGTCGCGCCAACTGACCGACACCTACGAACAGGTGATGCTGTTCTCTACTCAACGATTAGAACGTGGCAGAACGGCTGGGGTTGGAACCGATTCTCGACAACCCAAGGTTCCGTAGGGCGGACCGGCCGAAAGCTCGGACGAATTGACTCCTCGGCATTCGTCCGCCACATCGCGTTCGCTGCTCTCGCCATAGCGGCCGTCCGGTGCTAAATACTCCGATACGACGAATTACACCCGGGAGCCCAAAGCCATGAAGATCGAGCGAGTCGCCGTTTATCAGGTCGACCTCCCGTTGCATGAGGGCAGCTACAAGTGGTCCGGCGGCAAGTCCGTCGAGGTGTTCGATAGCACGATCGTCCGTATCGAGACCGACGAGGGGATAGTCGGCCACGGCGAGGTCTGCCCGCTGGGGCCGTTCTACCTGGCATCGTACGCTCAGGGAGCGCGGGCGGGCATCGCAGAGCTGGCGCCGGACCTGATCGGCGAGGACCCGACCCAACTGGCGCGACTGAACCGGCGCATGGACGCCCTGCTCAAGGGACACCCGTACGTGAAGTCGGCCATCGACATGGCGTGCTGGGACATCCTGGGCCAAGCGGCCGGGCTCCCCGTTTGCGAGTTGCTGGGCGGCCGATACGGAGACGACTTCGTGCTCTACCGAGCCATCTCGCAGGAGTCGCCAGACGAAATGGCGGCGAAGGTGGCCGGCTACAGAGCGGAAGGCTACCGACGCTTCCAGCTGAAAGTAGGCAGCGACCCCGAGACCGATATCGAGCGAATCCGCGCCGTGCGTGAAGCGCTGGAGCCCGGCGACATACTGGTGGCGGACGCCAACACCGGTTGGCTCAAGCACGATGCCATTCGCGTGGTGCGCGCAGTTCGTGACGTGGACGTCTACATCGAGCAGCCCTGCCTCACATACGAAGAATGCCTGTCGATCCGGCAGCGCACGGACCATCCGTTCGTCCTGGACGAGACGATCGACGGTATGCCGATACTGCTGCGCGGACATGCCGACCAGGCGATGGACGTGGTGAACATCAAGATCAGTAAGTTCGGCGGACTGACCAAGGCGCGTCAGGCACGCGATCTGTGCATCGAGTTGGGCATCGCCATGACCATCGAAGACAGTTGGGGCAGCGACATCATCACCGCGGCAATCGCGCACCTGGCACACAGCACCCCCCCCGAGTTCCTGTTCACCGCCACCGACTTCAATAGCTACGTGACCGTAAGCACGGCGGAGGGCGCACCGCAGAGGAAGCACGGCCGCATGAGCGCGGCCGCGGCGCCGGGGCTCGGAGTCACACCGCGTATGGATGTGCTGGGCGGGCCTGTGATCGACGTCGTTTAGCTTCGACGAAGTCCGAACCCGTGCCTGGGCGCACGTACTACAACCCTACGCCCGCGGCGCGCATCAAACCTGATGACTCCAACAAAAACTCGACCTCACGAGGGGCCCATGAGACCGGTGCTGACAGCTCGAAACCTGCTGCTGATCACGTTGGCGGGCGCTTGCGCGCAGAGCACAGAACAGGTGCCCGACC
Organism: Gemmatimonadota bacterium; assembly: GCA_039588015.1. GTDB lineage: Bacteria > Gemmatimonadota > Gemmatimonadetes > Palauibacterales > KS3-K002 > JASFMO01. The sequence continues at coordinate 19,271 of JBDHAS010000043.1, forward strand.
GACTCGGCTCACTGACGCAAGCCGAGCGGCTGGCGGCGCTCGATTCGGTGATCCCAGATCTGATGGACCTAGGCTCCGTCACCGGCCTGTCGATGGCGATCGTGAACGACAGCGCGATCGTCTGGAGCCGGGGATTCGGCCTGCGCAGCGCCGAGACAGGCGAGGCGGTGGACGCGAACACTGTGTTCGAGGCGGCATCGCTCAGCAAGCCGGTCTTCGCTTTCGGCGTCCTCCAGCTTGTGGATGAGGGACTGCTGGAGCTCGATCGCCCGCTGGTCGAGTACTGGGACTACGAGTACGTGCCAAACGACGAACGCTTCAAGCAGATCACCGCCCGCATGGTTCTGACCCACTCGACGGGCTTCCCCAACTGGCGTCCCCGCGGCGGCGATCTGGCGATCAACTTCGATCCCGGCTCGGAGTTCAGCTACTCCGGCGAGGGCTTCGGCTACCTGCAGCTCGCCGTAATGGACCTGACCGACCAGACGCTACAGGAGTTCGTCACCGAGCGTGTCTTCGCTCCACTGGGGATGACTTCGAGCGGCTATATCTGGGACGAACGCTTCGAGAACAACCTTGCCATGCCACACAACCAGGGCGGTGAGATCGGCCGCAAGGGAAGGCCGCGGGCGGGCCGTGGCCACGCCGCGGCGACGTTGCATACAACGGCGAACGACTTCGGGCGATTCCTCATGGCCGCGATGAACGGAACGGGTCTAAGCGACAGCATGGCCGCCGCGATGCTGACACCGCAAATCGATGTGGACACAGCGGTGACCTGGGGGCTCGGGATCGGGTTGCAGGATGACGAGTACGGGCGCGGCTTCTGGCACTGGGGTGACAACACGGGCTTCAAGGCCTACACGCTTACGTACCCCGAGCGAAACATCGGTCTGGTGTGGTTCACCAACAGCGAGAACGGGCAGTCTATCCTGGAAGCGATGCTGGCCGAGACCGTCGGCGGCGATCATCCCGCTGTCAGCTGGCTCGATTACGAGCAATACGACTCGCCGACCCGAGCGGTACGCGAGGCTCTGCACCAGATGCTCGATGAGCAGGGTGTTGATGCCACCGTCGCGCTCTATCACGAACTCAAGTCGAGCCGTCCGCCGGAGGCGTTCGACGAGTACCAGCTGAACGAGCTGGGTTACCGACTGCTCCGCGCAGAGAACGTGGACGATGCCATCGCGATCTTCAAGCTAAACGTCGAAGAGTATCCCGACGCGTTCAATCCGTACGATAGTCTGGGCGAGGCATATGCGGAGGCGGGCCAGCTCGAAAAGGCAATTGAATACTACGAAAAGTCGGTCGAGCTGAACCCCGAGAACACGAACGGCATTGCTGCGCTCGAGCGACTGCGGGCACAGCGTACATCCCGCCGGTAACAGACCGGGTAACAAACGGGTAGCTGGTCACTAGATCGCGTTGCACTAGCCCACCCTCTGGACGGGGATCGGCACGACTTCGGTCTCCTGATAACGGAGAACCGGCTCACGGTGCCGCACGTTCAGTAGATGCCCGTAGGTATTCTCAATCAGGCTGATCTTCTTGTGCCCGAGTTCCCGCATGACCGTGTAGGGTGAGACCGGCTGGCCGTGATCGAGTGTCTGTAGCCGGGTTGCCGTGTACGTATGGCGGAACGTATGGAGCGTGACGTGCTTATCGACGCCAGCCTTCTCAGTGACCCGCTCAAGAGTGACCCGTACACACGATAGCATTCCGCCACCCTTCGGTGACGGAAAAAGCAATCCCTCGCGACGGTCGAAGTGCTCCAAGTATTCGCTCAAGATCTCCTCAAGGTCCGGCCACAACGGAACCGTCCGTTTGTGACTCTTCCGTTTCAGTTGCCGCCACCGGTTCGGCCTTAGATGAACGACCTGTGCCCGGAAGTCGATATCGCCGCACTCAAGCCCGAATCCCTCTCGCCTTCGGCAACCTGTGTACAGGTAGGTAGCGGTAAGCGGATGCGCATACGGTATCGCAGCCGGTATAGAGTCGGCGTCGAGTTCCTTTGCCGCCCTGAGCACTCGCGCCCCTTCGTCGATCTCCAAGTAGACGGCCTCAGCGTCCTCCGATTCCGGCTTGCGAATGCCACGAATCGGGTTGTCCTCGATGAATCTCTCCGAGATGGCCGTCTCGAAGAGCGACGACAAGCTGTAAAGCTCTTGGCGCAACGATTGCGGCTTAACCTCCTTCAGACGTTGGCTAATGTACTTATAGGTGCCATCCCGAATTCGTCTGGTATCATCGAGCCTTACGTGTTTGCCGATAACCGGGATGATCTTAGGTAGATACAGTGCATCTCGCCTGATCGTGGAGGCTCGTGTGTTGATCGCCTTGATGCGCAAGTGCCTGTCCACGAACTCCGACAACGTCGGTATCGGCCCAGTCTCGACGTAGATTCCGCTCGCCAGGTCCTTACGCCGTCTTTGCAACACCTTGAGTCTCTCGGCGATCAACACTCTCGCCGCATCCTCGTCTTCGGTGGCGTATCGCTCACCGTCTCGGATAAGCGCCTCTGTCTTGCCTCCGACATCCGCGTAGTCGCGAAAGTCGCCGTAAGCACGGCCCCGCTTCCAGTAGAGCCGCCTCCTTCGCTTCTTAGCCACGACGCGCCTCCTTTCGGTTAGGTCCGATCTCGGCGTAAACCTCGTCGCTCGGGATGCGCCAATCGCCCGAGTCCTCGCTAGTCTTTCGCGCACCCGGAAACCGGCCGGCTTTGCAATAGCGAGCGACCGTTCTCGATGCCACGCCCAACACCTTCCCTGCATCCTTTGTGGACATCATGTGTTGGCCGTTCGCGTTGCCGTCCAGCCGCCTCACTTCGTCGATGCAAACCTGATAGATCCGAGCAACCGGCGCGGTGGCATCGACAAGTTCAGCTTCGGTGAGCCTTCTTTGCCACACGGCGAGCAGATCGGCCCGGTTCATCACCCGCCGCCTCGCGAAGCCGTTCCGCGTACTGCAAGAGCATGCGACCACGATTCTCGAGGGCATTGGCGAGAGCCCGGGCTGCCTCCATCGACGGAGGCCGTTCGTTTAGATACTTGTCGAACGTCACCCTTGCCCGGTCGGATTCCTCCGCGATGTCCTTGACGGTGGCCGTCGCGTACCGCACCGCCTGCCGAAACAACCGAGTTACGCTTGCGTTCATGTACTAATAATAGCATACACATCTAAGTACAGCAAGCGCGGGAGCCAGATACGGCTCTGGCTTGAGGGGCATGGCCAGTTCCCTGTTGAGCCGCCCGACGCCTGGCCAGCTAGTCGTCGACGACCTCGGTACGTCCATCGCGGATCGCCTCCGCCCACCGACCGACCGTGAGCGGGTCGCTGGCCCGGACAGTCTTGGGCGGGTTCTCCAGCTCTTCCGGCGTCGGCATCCGCCGTTCAGTCTCCGTAATGCGTCGCCTCGGTTGCCTGGCTGTCATTCGCCATGTCGGCGCCGGCATCCCTTCAGTGGCCCACTTGTTGACCAAGTCCTGAGCTGTCCTCGGCCCGGTCGGCCGTGTCTTCGTTACCAGACGACGTTCAGCAGCCTGCGCCTTCGTCCTTGCCCGATTGGCCTCTTCACGGGCTGCGGCGGCTTCTTGCTCGGCCTCGGCAAGCGCAACGGATACCAGGCTTGCGCCTTGCTTTGCCGCCGCTCTGCTTAATCCCAGTCGAACGACAGCTTCGCCGGCAGCAATCAAGCCGGCCGCTCGGCCTATGGTCTCGAGATCATCTGCTGCGATGACTATCGGCCTACGCCTGTGCCATTCCGGGTCGTGGTTCTGAGTCATCTTGTGTCCCATTCCTCTGGTCGCCGTCTCTCCTTTGCGCGATGAGAGGGGGCAACGGTTGACCGCCGCCCTCTGCATCATCTGGCCTGGCTATTCGCCGGTCTGCTTGTAGGAGTACCGAAGACGCCGATACCTGTTGCCACCCGCCTGGGCACGCTCCCAGCCAAGTGCTTCAACACGTACAAGGGAGCCGATATGATCCTGGCGCACCTTGTCCTTGAGAGTCGCGGAACTGAGTCCGACGCTTACAGCAGTACCAGGCTCGACGGGCTCAACTACTCGATCCGTACTCTCGCCGCGACCGATCATCAGGTTCTCGTGATCAGTGCCGGGGTCCAGGACCATGTACTTCCCGTATTTCCCGTCGCGGATTTCTGCAAGCACGCCCTCAGCACGCGCGTACTCGTCGCTGTCCGGCCACGCCACAAAGGGTGGGCCAGAAGTCTCAACAACGGTCCATCCGTCGTTACTGCTCATTTGCTGTTCGCCTCCGAAGTTGATCGTTCTGTCTTGTCTGGAATTCTCGTTTTGCAGGTACTGGCCACAACTGTGACCTCCTGCATCACTCGTCTTATGATGGACGAGATATGTTCGAGATCATCCGGCGGCCCTTGCGCGGTCGGCTTCGGTTTTCGTACCATAAGATTACCTCTTTGTAGTTTGGGCCGGTAAGTCGGCTGCGAATCCCGGCGAGCCGGCCCTTCGTTTGCCCGCCGGAGCCGTGTTAGCTGCCTTTCTCGTCGTCCATGCCTTTTCGCGTAATCGCGTTTAACGCGTACCACCGCTGCTCCGGCCGACCGCCCGTGGCGATTGATTCGGACCTGGTCAGCTCATCCTTGGCGAGCGCGGCCAGCGCGAGGTCAATGCGGTCCCGTCGCTGATTACGGCCGAAGAAGTCATAGATCTCGTTTCGTGATATGCCTTCGGGCCGAGAGCAAATCTCGCGATACAGCCGATCTGCCAGTTGGTCGCCGGTGAACTCGCCGAAGATGTAGGCGGCTGACTGCTCGGCGTACTGCCAGAGGGCCAGTGCCGCCTCGAGGTGCTCGATCCGGATCACAGGGGAGCCGTCGAGTAGTGCGTAGATCACGGCGAGTCTCAGGGTCTGCGCCTCCGACCGAGCAAGGACGTCACCTAGCAGGCCGGGACGGGGTGCGCTCAGCTCAGGGTAGACCGCGACCCACCTCGATCTCGCTTCGCTGTCGAAGTTCATCGCGCCAATGGCAGTGGCCGACCGTATAGCCTTGCCGATTTGCGTGGCGTATCCCTTGAGTAGGTCTCGATCAGGATCGCCTCCCAGAGGGAGCACTCGAGCCCTCGATGCCGCCACCCAGATGAAACGGTTCACCCAGCCGCCGTGGAGTTCCGAGCCGGCCAGCAGGATTCGGAGTTCTTCCAGTGTGCCATGTAGGATCACTGTGATGTGAGCGCCGGTCGCGCGATGACCGCCGCTATCCTTCCGAGTCAGTGTGGCGAGTTTGCCGGTGTCCCACGCCTGACGCATGACTTGCGAGAGGATATTGCCGGCACGCTGGAACTGTTTCAGGGGATTGCCGAGTTCGGTCTCGGGTACGAGCAACCGCTTGTCCGTGACACCGGCATCGACGACTACATAGGATCCGCTCTCCGGGTCATAGCGTTCGACCGGGTCGCGTACCGCGTAGATCAGGCCTTCACCGGAACTCAGGCCGGGGGAGATCAAGTTCTCGGACCATTCTGGGTCGATCAGTGACGCGAATTTGACCGCCCGGCCAAACGACAGCCCCTTCCGAGCCTTTGAGGTGTCGCCCATGATCGCCGGCCAGATTCTCGCCGGGTGTATATCATCTTCTATCCGTACATGCGGACGGGGGCCGATGACGCTGCCCAGCATGGCAAGCTCCTGGAATAACATGGCTGCCGGACTGGCCTCCGAGTGCGGCTCGATGCATCGGATCACCTCGCCAACAGCGCCGTGATACGCTGCTTCGGGCAGGTCTCCGGGCGCTTCGTGTACGCGTTTTACGCGTTTACGCGATAAGTCCCCGCGCTCCTCTGCCCGCGTGATCGAGACAACGATCCGGCCGAGTTCGCCTTGATCCAGCGGTGGCCGACAGCGGGCCTCATTGACGATCTCTAGAACGCCGAGGGCTTCCTCGGGCTTCAGGCCACGACCGACTAAACCGCCGGCCACAGATGCTAGGGTGTCGTTACGCTCGCCTGTTGAGATCTCACGCCCGAGATGGCGCGTCCAACCCTCATTAGTCACACCGGCAGACGAGCGCTCGACCGTCGATCGAACCAATGCCAACAGTTTCTCCGGGATCGGTGCGAGTGGCGTCTCGAGCCCGAGTACATCGTCGAACCGGTACCGATCACCAGACGGGTGGACGCTCGGGGGTGCGATCACGAGTCCACCATCACCCCTAACGTCGATTACGGTGTCGTTCAGCCGCGTCGCGTTCGGAACGGAGAAATCGATAGGGTGGGCACACCAGATGTGGAGGCCGCGTGGGGTGATTACGATCGGCGTTGCGGGATTTGCACCAGCGAGATCGTTGAATACATCCCACGGATCATGTGCATCGCCAGCGTCTATATCGAAGACCACAAGTCTGGATATTGACCCAGTAATCACTCCGATGTTGTGATCCGAGCCCTCGAACATGCCCCGGACATCATCCTCGGACTGACGTTTTGATTGCCAGGCCCTCCAGGAACCGATCGGCCGCTTTCCTTTACACGTACACGCGACGACGTTGAACCCGCGCCGGTTGTACTTGAGTGCCGCGTCGAGGATGATTCTACCGTCGGGTGCTGCCGACATTGGTGACCCGCTCTTGGACTTCGTGTCGAAGTTTGTCCCTGTAAGCAGTCAGCTCGTGCTCAAGCGTCTTCGGTTCAACATTGAACAAGCGGGCGAGCGCCCTGAGTAGCTCCGGACTCGGCTGCTGTTCGCACCGCTCAAGGCTTGAGGTATGTGTGTAGCTAATGTTCAGAACGACAGCCAATTCGGCTCGACTGAGCCCAAGGGCTTCTCGTCGCTTTCTAATCGGGCTCTTCACGATGCTTCGCTCCTGTTGTGCATACGGAGTGATTTGCCTGAGTGAACCGGAACAACGATAAGTGGGGGTGGCTGTTATAGGCAAGTTTAGTTACATTATAGTCCAGAAAACTGGACCGCTGCACCAGCTCGCATCCATCGCTGGAGGGGATCGGGTGTCTAGAAAGCCTAAAAAGCCTAAGAAACTAGACGGTGAGAGTAAGAAGATTGCAGAACGGTTGCGAAGGGCGATCAAGCGAAGACGGTGGAAGATAGAGGAGTTCAAGGAGCTGATGCGTGACCTGCGCAAGGAGAAAGATATCGCGGGCTCACGCCAGCAGATCAACAACTACCTCATGGGGCAGGAAACGCCGAAGCTGAGGTGGCTTCAGGAGGCCGCAAAATTGCTCCACGTCAGGCCGGAATGGTTGATTCTTGGCAAGGGAGAGCCCACTGAGGAGGAGGAAAGGATCGCTATCTCGAAGCAAGAGCTGCCTTCCATTGAGGAGATCGGTGCGCTTCCGAGAGAACGACGCGAGGACCTAAACAAGTTCAGACAGAGGTTCGAGGAGACGATTTTCCCGGAGTACTTCGAGCTGACCGCCACAATCCAGTTGGAGTTCGACAACGTTTTCGCCCGCTACGTCAAGTACGTGAGTCCAGGGCTAGACGTGGCAGGACGACTTGAAGCCGCACAGTGGTTAAGCGCTTTTCTTGTCAACCCATTTAATCCCAAGACAGGCCCTGAAGTATTCGGCAGTATAGATGTGCAGAGTCCGGAATACACCGACTTCGCCTGGTCCATGCTACACACCTTAGCTCTCGCAATGAGGATAATCCAGGCAAAACGTGATACTAACGTGATACTTGAGTGACGGGAGACTGTCGTCCTCGTTGCACGTCCCCCGCCAACACCGCATCTTAGAGGTACCCACCAAGAAGTCCTGTGTGAGCCCCGCCAGTAAGCCGGGAGCCTGCCATGGTTGCCTGGAGAGCAGGTCTGCGCACTCCGTTTCTCGCCGCTCTAATCGTTTCCGTGTCCGCTGCTATTGCATGTGCTCCGAAGAAGGTCGCGCCAGAGGACCTAGTGGAGACGTTCGAGACGAGCCTGGCTGCATCCGAGGTCCGAGAAGCTGCCGTCGGTGTCCTCCGAAGTGAGAGCTTCTCAATTTCGCAGGATGACGACCACGTGATTCGAGGTGAGCGTAGACGCTGTCGGACGCAGCCACCCGGAACCGGCGTTGGTTCTGGTACCCTGGTCTGCACTTCGACCGTCGCCATGATCACTCTGCGCACTGCCGAGATCGCCACACGGGTTGCTGTGCAAACGTTCCCCCAATCGGGTTCGCCGAGCTCAGAAGAGGTCCACTGGTGCAAGACCATCACAACGAAGCTGAAAGAAGCGCTCGGCGTGGAGGAAGGGTGACCGAGACTTGATAGGCAACGCCCGCCCGCCCGCTGCGGATCGGCTGGCGGCGGCGACGGCACCGAGTAATTGTCAAATGTTGTGGAACGGGAGTCCATCAGGCGGCGTCCCTTCGTAGGGTTGACCTTACCTGAATCCCATCCTGGAATTCGACTCCTAACGCTACCAGCTCAACC
>JBDHAS010000044.1:0-23757 GCA_039588015.1 Gemmatimonadota bacterium
TGAACCCTGGCGAAGGCTATTCGCCTCGGTCCACCGACGCCTTGAGCTCCTGCATATAGCTCTCTAGCTCGGCCGCGTATTTGTCCAGTTCGCCTACCGTGCTCCTCTTCGGGATCTGCCACGGCCGCCCGACCGCCACGTGCACTCTCGCGAACGGCTTCGGAACGAGAAAACGGTCCCAGCCCTCCACCCACCAGCCTCGTTCGGTCCCTGCAACGACAGGAATCACAGGAGCACCGGTGATTCGTGCCGCCTGTAGCGCCCCTGGTTTGAACTTCTCGCGGGGTCCCTGAGGGCCGTCGGGCGTGATGGCCAGGGATCGCCCTTTCCGGATTTCCCGTACGAGCTCGCGAAGGGCTGGGAAGCCGCCACGGGTACTCGACCCCCGGACGGCTGCATAGCCCAGGCCTCCACCCAATCGCGTCAGATACTCACCGTCGCGGTGCTGGCTGACCAGCATGACGAGCCCTTGCCCGCGGTACAAGTAGAGTAAGGGAAGCAGGCGTCCGTGCCAGGTCACAAACACGACGGCTCGACCCGCTTTCCAGGTCTCCTGGTTCTCCGCGCCCGTGACCTCGAACCTGAGGGTCGAGTAGACCGACCGGAACAGCAAAGGACCCAATCGTCCCAAGAGCCCGATCGCCAGTCGGTCTCTTCCTCTCACTGGTGCCGCTCCAGCAGCTCCGCCGCCAGCCGCGCGACCCGTTCCGCAGCTCCGGGCTCGCCCAGCAATCCTCTCACCTTCTCCAGCCGGTCGATCATGGCCTTGCGGTCGGCCGACTCCCGATCCAGAAGTGGCAGCAGTCGTGCCGCTATCCGGTCGCTGGGTAGCTCCTGCACAAACTCGGGCGCGAACCGCTCGCCCGCCAACAGGTTGACCATGCCGATACTATCGACGCGGACCAAGCGTCTAGCCAGACTGAAGGTCAACGGGTGGCTTCTGTAGCCGATGACCAGCGGTGTCTGCGTTAGCGCCGCCTGAAGGGTCGTCGTGCCCGACTTCGTCAACACGGCGGTCGCTGCCCTCAGCAATCTGACCGAGTCCTCGACGATTCTGTAGCCTTTGGCAGCTCGGTAGTAGCCCTCCGGTATCCCAGCCGCCCCGGCAACCATCACCTGCACCTCGGGTCGCTGCCGGGTCACTTCGGCGGCCGCAGCCAGGAAGGGGCCGAGCATGCGAGCGACCTCCTGGGGCCGAGATCCGGGCAGTAGGCCCAGAATCGGCCGCCCAGGATCGGCTTCAATGGCCGAAATCGCCTCCTCAGACGATTCCCAGCCCGAGGCCTGGTCCAGCAGCGGGTGGCCGACGAAAACGGCGTCCACGCCGAAATCTCGTAGAAACGGCTCTTCCTGCGGGAAGACGACAGCCACCCGGTCGGCGTTGGCCGCCAGGACTCGAGCCCGCTCCTGCCGCCACGCCCACAGCTGAGGCGCGATGTAGTACAGGACGGGTATGCCTCGCCGGTGCGCCTCCTGGGTGAGCCGGAGGTTGAAACCGGGATAGTCGATAGGAATGACCAGGTCGGGAGGATTCTCCGCCAGCATGCGCCGGACTCGCCGGCGCAGTGACAGGAAGAAGGGCAGCCGGTAGACGACCTCGACCAACCCCATCACGGCCAGCCGATCGAACTCTACAATCGGAGTCACCCCGGCCATGGCCATGCGTGGCCCGGCAAGCCCCGTCATCACGGCATCGGGGAACAGCCGCCGAAGAGCGCAGGCTAGTGCCGCTCCGTGCAGGTCTCCTGAGGCTTCACCCGCTGCAAAGAAGATGCGGGGCTCAGACACGCGAGCTGAGATACCAGATGGCGATGATGACGCAAGCCAGCAGGATCACCAGCGTTCGCGTCCGCATGCCCCGTCGCTCGCTGGCTCCCTGCTGCTTCCTTTCACGCCGAATTTGAATCAAGGACATGTTCTTGGTGCCTCTCGATGCGCTCGACGATGTCTAGCGCGACTGAAAGTGCCATCCGACCTTCCTCTGCCGACACTTGTACGGGTGCCTCTCGACGCACGGCACGCGCGAACGCTTCCAGTTCGAGCCGGAGAGGCTCCGCTCCGTCGCCGCTCAGACTGATGTGTTCGACGAACTGGCCAAGGTTCAAAGGTCCATCCGGTATGGCTTCACCGTCCTTGCGACGGTAGAACTCGCCTGTCCCCTTCCCCAGATCGAGGCTCACGTAGCCGCTCGGTTGGAAGAACCGGATCTTGCGCTGGCGCTGCACCGATACTCTGCTCGCCGTGATGTTGGCCACCGCCCCATCGTCGAATTCCAGGCGTGCGTTGGCGATGTCCACGTTGCCGCTGAGTACCGAGACGCCAACCGCGCGAACGTCGGACACGGAGCCGCGCACCAGACTGAGGATAAGATCGATGTCGTGAATCATAAGGTCGAGCACCACCGGCACATCCGTACCTCGGGGCACGAACGGCGCCAGCCGATGCGACTCGACGAAGAGTGGGCGGTCTAGATACGGCTCGCAGGCTCGGACTGCACCGTTGAAGCGTTCGATGTGTCCAACCTGGACAAGCTTGTCTCGTTCGGAAGCGAGGTCGATCAGGCGGTCGGCCTCAGAGGTGGTCGACGTGATCGGCTTCTCGATCAGGAGATCGCAATCATGCTCCAGCGCCGTTCGCGCGACCTCGAAGTGGGCGCTGGTGGGTACGGCGACCGTGACCGCATCGACATCGTCGAGAAGCTGCTCGAGGCTTGCATAGGCCTTCGTATCCAGTTCCGAGGCTACGAAGGCCGCCCGATCGGAATCGATGTCATAAACGCCGGCGAGCCGTGACTCGGGAAGTTCCCGAAGCAGCCGCGCGTGGTGGAAGCCGAGGCTTCCTACACCGACCACACCAAGGTCGACTGGATCCACTTCGTCAGACGACAACGCCTTTCTCGCTCGCCTCGATGAAGGCGAGCAGATACTCCACCTCTTCGTGTTTCACGCCCCGCGATCGGATCTCCGTTATGGCCTGGCTCATGTTCAGGTGCGATTTGAACAGCGTCCGGAAGGCCCGCTTCAGCTCCAGCCGGGTCTCCTTCGAGAAGCCGCGTCGCTCGAGCCCCACGGCGTTGAGGCCAACCAAGTCCGCCGGGTTACCGGCTGCCCTCATGAACGGGGGAACGTCTTTGCGTATCCCGGTTGCTCCTCCCACGAACGCGTGCTTGCCTATACGGCAGAACTGGTGTATCGCCGTCACGCCACCGATCACAACCGAATCTTCGATCACCACATGACCGCCCATCTGAACGGCGTTGGAGATGATGACGTGGTCGCCGATCTGCGTGTCGTGCGGGACGTGCGAGTAAGCCATGAGCAGGCAGCGGCTTCCCACCACGGTCGAGCCCGACGACCGCGTTCCACGATTGAGCGTCGCGAATTCGCGTATCGTCGTCCCGTCCCCGACTATGAGCAGGGTTTCTTCGCCCTCGTACTTCAGATCTTGCGGGTCCGTGCCCAGCACCGCTCCATTCGCGATAAAACAGTCGCGTCCGATCCTCGTATCCTTCTCGACCAGTACGTGCGGTCCGATGACCGTTCCCTCGCCGATGGTCACGTTCGGTCCGATTATAGCATAGGGACCGACCTGCACTCCGTCCGCGAGCGTCGCGTCGGAGTCTACGATTGCCGCCGGATGAACTTCCGGCGGCGTTCCCGGTCCGTGGTCAGCCATCGTTGTCTTCACCAGTCCACCACCTCATCTGTCCACCACATGCGCTTTCAGCTCCGCTTCCGCAACGACGTTTCCATCGACTCGGCCCACGCCCTTCATCATGCACACAGGCCAGCGCAGCTTGACCATTTCGAGTTCGAAAACGAGTTGGTCTCCCGGAGTCACTGGGCGCCTGAATTTCACCTTATCGAGCGACATGAAATATACGACTTTATCTTCAGGATTCTCCACCATGTCCATGAACAGCAGTCCGCCGACCTGTGCCATCGCCTCAATGATCAAGACGCCCGGCATGATCGGCAGGCCTGGAAAATGTCCGATGAAGAACGGTTCGTTGATCGTAACGTTCTTCAGCCCGACGATCCGAATGCCGTGCTCGTACTCGATCACGCGATCGACCAGCAAGAAGGGGTAGCGATGTGGGAGGATGTGGAATATTTCCGTTATATCGACGCGGCGCGCGGCTTTCTCACTTCGGATCCGCTCGGCGATCGCTTTCACCACCTCGATGTTACCGCGGTGGCCCGGGCGCTCGGCTACGATCTGGCCACTGATCCTGTGGCCCAGCAGGGCAAGATCTCCCGCCAGGTCGAGTATCTTGTGACGTACGAACTCGTCCTCGTAGCGGAGTTCGACACCCTTGTACAGGCCATCGGTCGTCAACACGACGGTGTTCTCGATGTCCGCACCGTGAGCGAGGCCGACGGCTCTTAGCTTCTCGGCGTCGTCGAAGAAGCCGAACGTGCGGGCACGCCCGATTGCCTCGGTGAACAGTTCGGGCAGGATCTCGTACGAAGCATGCTGGCGCCGGATCAACGGATGATCGAACTCGATCGACGCCGACAGCACAAATCGGTCGTCGGGAAGCACCGCGTACCGCGACTCGCCTTCGTTAACAACGAACGGGGTCGTACACTTCCAGGTTCGCGGCTCGTTCTTCTGATCTTCGATTCCCGCCTGCATTATCAGATCGGCGAAAGGCGCCGCGCTTCCGTCGGCCGCGGGCGGCTCCTCGGCGTCCAGTTCCACGATCAGGTTGTCGATCTGCAGGGCCGTCACGGCTGCCAGCAGATGCTCCACCGTACGGATCCTGATGCGCCCGTCCCCAAGAACCGTTTGTCGTTCAACATCTACGACCTGTTCGACGCCCGCTTGGACGTCGGAAGCGTCTTCGACATCCGTCCTGCGGAATACGATCCCGTGATCGACCGGGGCCGGACGGAGCACCATCTTGACGGGCGTCCCCGAATGAAGCCCCTTGCCTTCGAGCTGCACCTCGCTCGCCAGAGTCTTCTGCTTCAAATCCGACAATCCTCCTGTATGTCCGGAACCCGTACTACTACTCGTCGTCCGAGTCCAATTTCTTCTCGATGCGCTGCACGCGCCGGATCAGCTCGGGCAGCTTCAGAAACGCGGCGCTTGCCCGCATGACCTGCGTACGCGGCCGTGCCGGGTAGCCGAACCAGGTTTCACCAGCGGGAATGTCGTGACTGACCCCCGCTTGAGCGGCCACTTTGGCGCCGTCGCCGATGTTCAGGTGCCCTATGATGCCTACCTGGCCGGCCAGAGCGACACCGTGGCCGATGTTCGTGCTGCCGGCGATCCCGACCTGCGCCACGATGATGCAGTTTCTGCCGATCCTCACGTTATGGGCCACGTGAACGAGGTTGTCGATCTTCGTACCCGCGCCCACCCGTGTTTCGCCGACCGAACCGCGATCGATGCACACGTTGGCCCCAAGTTCCACATCGTCCTCGATGATGCAGCGTCCCACCTGCGGGACCTTCTGATGCTCGTTCTCGTGGAAGACGTAGCCGAAGCCGTCCACTCCTACTCGCGTTCCGCTGTGCAGGATGCAGCGGGCTCCCACGACCGTCTTGTCGTAAAGGCTCACCTGGTCCTTGAGCTCGGTGGCTTCGCCGACGACGCATCCTTCGCCGATGAAGCAGAGCGGGCCCACTTTTACACCATCAGCCAGCTTGGAGCCTGCGCCGACGACCGAATGGTCTCCGATCGAAACGTCGGCACCCAGTTCGACCTCCGGGCTCACCTTGGCCGTCGGCGCGATCTCCGCCTTTCGTGGAGGTTCGGGATAAAGAAGCGCCAAAGCCTCGGCCAGCGCCAGGTGCGCGTCGTCGACCCAGAGTAGACTCTTGTCCTTGGGGATCTCGTCGATCTCCCCCAGGTCGCGGCTGACGATCACGGCGGCGGCCCGGGTCGAGCAAAGGTGCGGGATATACTTGCGCCGAGCCAGGAAGCTGACATCGTCCGCGGTCGCCGTCTCCAACGTCGCCGCGCCTTTTACCACGCACTCCGGGTCACCGATCAACTCGGCACCTAGATGCTCTGCCAAACGCCCCAGTCTCAGGCTGGTCGACATACGTACTCCTTGAACTCGCCCCTGTTAGGCCACGACCAATACAGAACGAGCGCCCACGGTGCCGTTCTGCCAGGCCGTAGGCGCCACGTAGCTCGGGCCCACACGGAGAGCCTACTGGTTCGTGCTACCCGGTGTTGTTCCCTGCTGCTTCAGGCGTTCGATGACCACTCCCGTGATATTGAGCGTCGTGTCCGCAGCGATGAGCGCTCCGGCCGCTGCATCGAAGATCATCGTGTAGTCGTTCTCGTCACGAATCTGAGCAAGCGTGGCCGTGATATTGTCCAAGATGGGCTGGATCAGTTCCTGGCGCCGCCGCGCCGCTACCTGCTCCAAATCGGCTACACGCTGCTGATACTCCATCTGCTTCTGCAGAATCTCCTGCTGGCGCTCCTGCTTCGTCTCCGGCGCCAGCATGATCTGCTGCTGTTCGTACGCGGTCATCATCTGCTGCAGCGAGTCAGCGAGCACCTGAACCTCGGTCTGCCAGCGCGCCATCTCGCGGTCGAATGTCGCCTGAGCTTCTTCCGATCCGGGAGTCTGAGCGATGATCACGTTCGAGTCGATGTACGCGAGCTTCATCGCACTACCTTGCGGCTCGCTCATCCCTTTGTAGCCGAGCATCGCCAACGCCGTCGCCACGACTACCGCACTTACTCTGTAACGCACTCCTGTTACTCCCCTTTCTTTGCCACCTGCCCGGTCGCCGTTTGGACTACGCGACGGGCGATCGAGATGCCGGCTGTCGGCAACGCTGAACTAGAAGATCTGGCCGAACCTGAAATGTAGTCTCCACCCGGGGTTCGGGTTCCCGAACACGTCGCGGGCGTCGAGCGCGTACGCGTAGTCCAATCCCAATGGACCCACCGGGGTCACGATACTTACGCCGATGCCGACGCCCCGGTAGAGGTCGGTCGGGTCGAGCCCGGACGATCGCGCCCACACGTTGCCCGCGTCGTAGAAGAGGTTGACGAAAAAGCTCCCGCCCAGGTTCAAGCCCAGACTCGCGTACAGGCCGAAGAACGACTCGCCCACGCGATCGAGCCGACTGAAACCTGGCGTCTCTCGCGGTACGTGCCCCACGGGAGTGATCGTCAATTCCTCGTAGCCACGCAACGGCGGACCGTACTGGACTCCTCCCATCAGGAAACGCTCTAAATAGAAGGGATTGTTGCCGACAATTGTACCCCCCCTGAAACTCAAGCCCAGGGCCAGATCGATCGGCGTCTGGGTCGGGTCGGAGCGCAGCCGAGCGATGGGCGTATACCACTCGCTTTCGGCCAGGATCTTCCGGTAGTCCCCGTCACCACCTAGGAAGCCGCCGACATGCTGCAGAGAAACCATGTTTCGGCTGCCACTCGTCGGGAAGAGCGGGTGGTTGCGCGTATCCCTGGCCACGCGGACCTCGAATGAACTCCGCGTACCGACGTTGAGAAGTTGTCGCTGCTCGAGGTCGAGCTCGTCTTCGTCCGAATCGTATTCGTCCCGGAAGAGGGCGTAGGTGAAGGATATCCGCGTCCAACGAGCGCCGAGTAGCGGCGTGCCGACCGTGATGCTTCCGCCCGTCTGCCTGCGCCGGCCCAGACCGATGAAGCTGAATCGGTCACGTGAACTTCGCAGGGTGACCGCAAACGAGTTGCGGCTTCCCATTATCGACGGGTCGCTGTACCCCAGCTCGATGTCGTTCGTCCTGCTGCCAAAGATCCAGCGAAAGCGCCCCGATTTCGCCTGGCCGAAGAGGTTCGGTTGCTCGTAGCCGATGAACCCCGCCATTCCCGCCGAAGGTGATAGCGAGGCGCCGAAGTTGATGTTACCGGTCTGCTTTTCTTTGACTCTGAACGTGACGTTGATATTGCCTTCGTCGTTGGGCCGAATATCGAGCGCCTGGTCGGGGGGCAGCGGCTCGAAGAACCCCAATCCCTGTACGGTCTGATAGCTCCCGACAACTCGCTCATCGCCGTAGACGTCGCTGGGCAGCAGCGTCAGTCGATCTCGAATCACCCGCTCGTGCGTAGTCGTGTTTCCGGCGATGTTCACCAGATTCACGTACGCCTGTTCGTTCTCTTCGATGCGCCACTTCAAGCGCACTCGCGGCTGGCCGTCGGGGCCTTCCGGCAGGCGCTCGACGGCCGGATCGATCTGTACGTAGAGGAATCCGGCGTTGCGGTAGAGCTGGTGAATCTTGTCCGTTGCTTCCTGCCATGCATGGGTGTCGAAGACCGGGTCGCCCTCTTCGCCCCCGCCGCCAACGAGGGGAAGACGCGACAGCAACGACCGGCTGCGCGGATTGAAGCGGACCTCGAGGACTGCCGTCGGGAAATAGTTGTTACCCTCGATCTGGAAGTCGGCAATCCTGTACTGTTGGCCTTCGTTGACGCGGATCACCAGCTTGGTTTTGCCCGTTTCCGGGTCGACGACCATCGAGTCGCCGAGTACCTGGAAGTCGAGGTAGCCGCGCGATCCATAGGACTCGATCAGCCCGATCTCCAGGTCCTGACGGTACTCGTCTTCGCGGAACTCGCCGTTCTCCCACCACCAGAAGCCCTCAGGCTTCACGCTCATCGAACCGATGATCTCGTGATCGCTGAGCTTCTCGTTTCCGACGATCTCGACCCCCGCGACGACCAGGCGGCGTCCTTCGTTCACCGTGAAGATGAAGCGGTACTCGCCCGGCCTGTCTGTGGCGACCAGGGCGGTGTCGATCTGAGCTCGTACGTAGCCCTTCTTCGAGAGTTCCGAGCGGATCTGGATTTGGGCTTCGTGCACCTGCGCCGGACTTAGAGGCGTTGCGGATTCCAACCCCACGGTATCGCGGATGGATCCGGCGCTGATGTGCTGGAGTCCTTCGAAACGATATCCCAGGATGAAGGGGCGCTCGACGATCGCCACGACCATGGTCACAGGGCCGGCGGGGCTCTGTTCGACGTAGACGGCGATGTCGTCGTAGCTTCCGGTCGCGAACAGTCGTTGGATCGCCCGTTGGATGTGCTTGTACGTGACGACGTCACCGGGTCGGATTCCGAGGTCGGCCAGGACCACCGGCGTAGCCTGGCGAACGTTACCCGTCACATGTACCGAATCTACGCGGACACTACGAGGCGCGGCCTCTGTTTGGCCGGACAAGGGTTCGGCCCTCGCGCCGAGCGCGACGAGGGCCGCTACAATGAGTATTCGAGTCGATAGCCTCACGCTGTAAACGACGAGGAAGAGAGCACTCTGAACTCCAGTCGCTCGCCGTCCTCGGAAACGTCCACTTCGATCAAGTCACCCGGTGCCAGTTCGGCCATGAGGATTTTCTCAGATAGGGGGTCCTCGACGTGCCGTTGGATTGCCCGTTTGAGCGGTCTGGCCCCGTAAGTCGCATCGAAACCGTGTTCAACGAGGAACTCAACCGCGGGATCGGTAAGCTGTAGCTTAAGCGCTTCCTCCTCGAGCCGGGCGCGTACTTCGCGCATCAGCACTCCGACGATCTCGCGGATGTGGTCTCGCGTGAGCGGGTGGAAGACGATCACGTCGTCCAGGCGGTTGAGAAACTCCGGATTGAACACCTTCTGGATCTCGTCCTTCACCCGTTCCGCCATGTCTTCGTATGCGGCCTCCGGATCGTGGGTGTGGAACCCGACGCCGCCGCCCTTGACGATGTCACGCGCGCCGACGTTCGACGTCATGATCAGAATCGTATTCTTGAAGTCGATGACGCGACCATAGTTGTCCGTGATACGGCCGTCATCGAGGATCTGCAAAAGAATGTTGAAGACATCGGGGTGCGCCTTCTCGATCTCATCGAAGAGGACCACGCTGTAAGGCTTGTGGCGCACGGCCTTCGTCAGCGCACCGCTGTCCTCGTAGCCGACGTATCCCGGCGGCGCCCCGATCAGGCGGCTCACGGAAAACTTCTCCATGTACTCCGACATGTCGACCCGAATCAGTGCCGTCTCGTCGGCGAAGAGGAAACGCGCCAGCGCCCGCGCCAGCTCTGTCTTGCCGACGCCCGTGGGCCCGCTGAAGATGAAAGAACCGATAGGACGGTTCGGGTCCTTCAAGCCGGCACGACTGCGCCGGATGGCTCTGCTGATGCCCGTGATCGCCTCGTCCTGGCCGACGACGTGCAGGTGCAGTTGCTCCTCCATCCGCAGCAGGCGGTCCGTTTCGCCTTCCTGTAGTCTCGTTACCGGGATACCGGTCCAGCGCGATACGATGAACGCCACGTCGTCCTCGGTTATCGAGGGCCGTAGCGTGCGTCGTTCCTCTTCCCACTCCTCGCGCCGGCGGCGAATCTCCGACTGAAGTTCGCGCTCCCTGTCTCTCAGCTCCGCGGCCTTCTCGAAGTCCTGCTCTCTTATCGCCGCATCCTTCGACTCGCCGATCCCTTTGACCTGCTCCTGCAGGTCCGCCACGTCCGGCGGTGGCACCTGCGTGGACAGGTGGACTCGCGCGCAGGCCTCGTCAACCACGTCGATGGCCTTATCGGGAAGATAGCGGTCGGTTATGTAGCGATCCGAGAGCTTCGCCGAACAGATCAGCGTGTCATCCGGGAGAGCCACTTTGTGATGGTCTTCGTATCGCTTTCTCAACCCCTGCAGTATCTTGATCGTCTCGTCGGTCGTCGGCGGATCCACCATCACCGTCTGGAACCGCCGCTCCAACGCGCCGTCCTTCTCGATGTACTTGCGGTACTCGTTCAGCGTCGACGCCCCGATGCATTGCAGCTCGCCTCGAGCCAATGCCGGTTTGAGCATGTTGGACGCGTCGATTGCCCCTTCCGCCGCTCCCGCGCCTACCAGGGTGTGCACTTCGTCGATGAAGAGTATGACGTCACGGTTCTGCGCGATCTCGTTCATCACGGCCTTCAGCCGTTCCTCGAACTGACCGCGGTACTTGGTACCGGCGATGACCGCCGCCATGTCCAACGCCAGGACCCGATGGCCTTTCAGGCTATCCGCCACCTCGCCCCGCGAGATGAGCTGCGCCAACCCCTCGACGATCGCCGTCTTGCCGACCCCAGGCTCGCCGATGAGCACGGGGTTGTTCTTCTTCCGCCGGGAGAGGATCTCCATGACCCGCTCGATCTCCTTCTCCCTGCCGATCGTCGGGTCCAGTTCACCGGCGCGCGCCAGTTCGGTCAGGTCGCGACAGAAATGGTCCAGAGCCGGCGTCTTCGATTTCTTCTCGCCTTTGGGGGTCGCGCTGCTCAGCGGCGGCTGACCCGGGCTCGGCACGTCCGTTCCCAGCAGCTTGAGCGTCTGCTCGCGTGCCTGATCCAGCGTCACGCCGAGCGACTCCAGGACCTGGGCCGCGACACCCTTCTCCTCTCGCAGCAGCCCCAGTAGCAGGTGCTCGGTGCCCACGTAGCTGTGGCTCATCTCGCGAGCCTCGGCGACGGCGAACTCGAGCACCTTCTTGGCTCGCGAGGTGTATGGCAGTTCCCCGATCGCCGCTCCGGCCTTGCCCTTGCGGACCTGTTCCTCGGTTCGTTCCTGTATCTGGTCGAGGTCGACGTTGAGGTTCATGAGCACTGCCGCGGCAACACCCTCCCCCTCACGTATGAGCCCCAGCAGTATGTGCTCGGTGCCCACGTAGTCGTGCTGCAGGCGAACGGCCTCTTCCCTGGCCATCGCCAGTACTTTCCTCACCCGGTCGGTGAAATTGTAATTCATCGAACCCTCATCGCACCCAAAATGGTCTCCGCCCCAATCTCACCGCTCAGGGGGCGCATCCTCCAGAGCTGTACGCACGTAGATCGCGCGCTGGATGTCAAGCTCACCGGCCGACAGCGTCCCCTCGCTGGCCTCCTCCAAGTGTGCGTTCTGAGCGAATACCATTGTCCTGTTCAGCAGGTATACACTGGGTTCTGGGAGAAGTTTCAGCGACAGGCCGAGTCGAACTCCGGATAAAAGGTTCATCATTTCGTCGAAGCCCAGGGAGCGCGCGTGCAGCAATAGCGCGTAGGCACGCCACACTTTGTCCTCGATCACAGTCGGTGCATCACGCAGCAGCACGGATCGTGCCTGCTGCTCGTAATCAACGACCTGCCCGACGATCTTCTGCAGATGGTCGATCAGGTCTTCTTCGCTCTTGCCCAGCGTAGTCTGGTTGGAGACTTGGAAGAGATTGCCGATGACCTCGGATCCCTCGCCGTAGAGGCCGCGAAACGTGAGCCCCACCTGAGAGATGCCCTGCAGGACCTTGTTGATTTCCTTTGTCAGGACCAGGCCGGGCAGATGGATCAGCACCGATGCCCGCAATCCCGTCCCGCAGTTCGTCGGACATGAGGTCAGGTGGCCGAACTCGTGGTGGAACGCGTATGGCGCCTCGTTGCCGAACTCGTCGTCGAGGCCGTCGACCAGGAGCCAGCTATGGCGCGGGTTGAAGCCGCTGGTCAGACTCTGCAGCCTCAGGTGGTCTTCCTCGTTGACCATGAGCCCTACCGGCTCGCGCGGCGAGACGACCAACGCGGCCGAGGACCGCTCGCCGCCGTTCTCGGCCACGAGCTCGCGGCTCACGAGGTGCCGCTCGAGCAGTATACGTCGCTGGCGATCGTCGAGCTGATCGATCTCCACGACCACGCCGTTCATCATGGACTGCGTTCGTTCCAGTATGTCCCTGATGGTCGAGAGGATGGCGGCCCGGTCGCTGGGTTTCGCACGGCCGGCGAACGGATATCCCTGGAGATTCCTCGCGATGCGGACCCGAGTCGACAGCACGATGTCACTGTGGGGACCACTGGCGTCGATCCAGTCGAGACCGAAGTCCGGCAGCGACGTGAACTCGTGCATGCTCATACGTCGACCGCCGTTTCCAGTTCTTTGATCTGATCGCGGATGACGGCGGCCTGCTCGAAGTCTTCCGCCTCGATCGCCCGCTGCAACTTTCGCTTCAGACCGGCCAGGCGACTACTTCGGTCCGCCACTGTGGAAGCCGGAGGAACGTACACTTTGCCCAGGTGGTAGGTAGAGCCGTGGATTCGCCGCAGGATCGCCCTCAGCTGGGTTTCATAGGTGGAGTAGCAGTGAGGGCAGCCCAGGCGGCCGGTCCTTCTGAACTCTTCCACCGATGTGCCGCAATAGCCGCAGGGTCCGGCGCCCGTCGCCTCCTGATCGGAGAGCGCCGCTTGTCCCATCTTAGCTAGGAAGTCGGAGAGCTGCACCGTCTTACCTCCGCCGCCGGCGTCCAATCCCTTCTCGGCAGCACACGCCGAACAGAGGTGTACCGTCGCCATCTCGTTGTTCACGATCTGCGTCAGGTGGACCTCGGCCTCGCTATTTCCGCAGTTGTCACACAGCATTACGGAACCGCCTCTGGGTCTGCTGTCGAAAACGATACGGGGTTCAGGCGCCCATCGTGCAACCGAAGGATTCGATCGGCTCGTTGCGCCAACTCACGGTTGTGCGTGACCAAAACGACAGCGAACTCCCGCTCATCGCGCAACCGGAAGAACAGGTCGTGAAGGCCAGCCGCCGTTTTGTTGTCCAGATTGCCGGAGGGCTCGTCGGCCAAGAGTATTAGGGGGTCGTTTGCCAGCGCCCGAGCCACCGCCACCCGCTGACGCTCACCTCCGGAAAGCTTGGGCGGCTTGTGGCCAGCCCGCTTGTCCAACCCTACCTCACGCAGCAAAACCCTTGCCCGGGCTCGGGCCCTCGAATTCTCGGTGTCGCCGATCATCAAGGGCATCATAATATTCTCAAGCGCGCTGAACTCTCGCAACAGGTGGTGGAACTGAAAGACAAAGCCGATCCTCCGATTGCGGATGACGGCCAACTGTCGTTCGTGCATTCTGGAGAGCAACTCCCCCCCGACGCGTACTTCCCCGCCTGTCGGCCGGTCCAGCCCGCCCAGCAGATGGAGCAGCGTGCTCTTGCCGGCCCCGCTGGCGCCGACCACCGCCACCACCTCTCCGACCTGCACCTCGAGATCGACTCCCTTGAGGATGGGGAGCTCGGACCCGTCGCTGTCGAGAAATGACTTGAATAGCCTGCTGCACGCCAACGCCGGCCCCGAGACAGCCACCGAGCTATTCATGACGGATCGCTTCCACCGGTGCCATGCGCGCAGCCTGTACAGACGGGTAAATTGTTGCCGCGAAAGAGATTAACACACTGAGTACGACGATGACTGCCAAGTCGAGCGGGTTCAGGATGATGGGGATTCGACTGATGATGTACACGTCGCCCGGAAGTGAGAGCCACCCTAAGGTGTCGACGAGCCAACTGACCCAAAGGCCGAGCATGAACCCGAGCAATGTCCCCGCTACACCAATGATCAGCCCCTGTAGCATGAACACCTTGCGTATTCTGCGGCTGGTCATGCCCATCGAGCGTAGGATGCCGATTTCGCGTGTCTTGTCGGTGACGACCATGACCAACGTGGACACGATGTTGAAGGCTGCAACCAGAATGATCAGAAGCAGGACCAGTGTCATTCCCATCTTCTCCAGCTTCAGCGCGGCGAATAGGCCTTCGTTCATTCGTTTCCAGTTCCTCATGATGAAGGGATAGCCGAGCGAACCCTCCAGCCGCTCTGCCACCACCTCCGCTTCCCAGGCGTCCTCGACCCAGAGCGCCAGACCCGTCACCGAGTTCCCGAGCCCGAGAAGGTCCTGAGCCGAGGCGAGCGACACGTACCCCATCTGATTGTCGTACTCGAACATCCCGCTCCTGAACGTGCCGATCACCTCAAACCGCTTGAACTTGGGAATGAAGCCCGCCGGCGTGAGCTCGGCCCCGTGGCCCGAGATGAGACTGACCGTGTCGCCGGGGTGCACGAGAAGGCGCTCGGCCAGGCGGAACCCCACTACCATCCCCGGCAGCTCCGACTCCGTGCCGTCGAATTCCCAGCTGCCAACGACCAGCTGGTCCGAGATCCGTTCGGTGGCTTGGTCCGTGACCCCGCGCAGCGCGACGCCCTGCTGGTAGTTCACATCCTGGTAGATCAAAGCCTCCGTATAGACGAACGGCTCGGCGGCGGTGACGGAGGGGTCCTTTTGCACCTCGACGAGCGGTTCTTCCCAACCGTCCAGCCTCAACCCCTCTCCGTAGGTCAACACCATGATGTGCGGATTCGTGCCCAGAATTCGGTCGCGCACTTCGGTCTGTAGCCCGGACATGACGCCGACCACGACGATGAGCGCCGCCACTCCCACAACGATGCCGCCGATGGCGAGCACCGTTATGAGATTCAGGAATCGAGATTGGCTTCGCGCCGTGAGATACCTTCTGGCGACGTAGAGTTCCAGGGCCATCCTATGACTCCGGCCTCAGCGTCGGAAACAAGATCACCTCGCGGATCGAGGCCCGATCGGTCAAGATCATGACGAGTCGATCGATCCCCAGCCCCATCCCGCCGGTAGGAGGCATCCCATACTCCAGAGCGACGATGTAGTCCTCATCGATCTGATGTGCTTCCTCCCAGCCCTCTTCCTCCCGCATTCGCACCTGAGCCTCGAAACGCTGTCGCTGCTCGAACGGATCGTTAAGCTCGCTGAACGCGTTGGCCAGCTCACGCCTCGCGACAAAGACCTCGAACCGCTCCGTGAGGGATGCGTCCCCGTCGCGTCTGTGCTTGGCCAGAGGGCTCAGCTCCACGGGGTAGTCGTACACGATGGTTGGGCCGATCAGGTGGTCCTCGACCAGGGCCTTGAAAAGGCCGTCGAGCAGCGCCGCTCGACCCTTGTCATCCGCATCCTCGACGCCGGCTTCGAGCGCCGCCCGACGCAGGCCCTCGACATCAAGCTCCGCCGCGTTCACGCCACCGTAACGTCGGAGCGCATCGTGCCAGCCGATCCGCTGCCACGGCGGCTTGAAATCGATGGTCTCTCCCTGGTAGGTGACCTTCGACGAGCTCGCCACCTCCGTTACCACGTGGTGTACGAGCGCCTCCGTGATCTCCATCATGTCCTCGTAATCGGCGTAAGCCTGATACAATTCGAGCATCGTGAACTCGGGATTGTGCGTGCGATCGATGCCTTCGTTGCGAAAGACCTTGCCGATCTCGTACACGCGCTCTAGGCCGCCCACGATGAGGCGCTTCAGGTACAGCTCGTCGGCTATGCGCAGGTAGAGCTCCGTGTCCAGAGCCCTGTGGTACGTTTTGAACGGGTTTGCCGTGGCGCCCCCGTAGATCGGTTGCAGCACCGGTGTCTCCATGTGCAGAAAGCCGCGATCGTCAAGGAAACGCCGCATCTCCTGCACGACGCGCGTTCGGATGACGAACAGCTCGCGCACGTCGGGGTGCACGGCGAGGTCGGCGTATCGTTGCCGATAGCGGCCCTCCACATCGGCGAACCCGCTGTGTACTACCGCTTCCCCGGACTCGTCTGTCTCTTCCTTGCCGAAGGGGAGAGGTCGCACGGTCTTTGCCAAGAGCTGAACTTGAACGGCGCGCAAAGTTATCTCTTCGGTTCGCGTTCTGAAGACCTCGCCCTCCACCCCGATCCAGTCGCCGAGGTCGAGGATCTCGATGAGCTCGTAGCCGTCTTCGCCCAGGATGTCCTTGCGGAAGTAGACCTGGATCTTGCCGCTCAGGTCCTCGACGTGACCGAATGTCGTCTTGCCGTGTGTGCGTAGAGAGCGGACCCGTCCGGCCAACCGGCAGTTGACTTCGGTCGTTTCGCCGGCGTCGAGAAAGGCCGCGATGGCGCCGCCGGCCGTGCACGACGGCTCGAATCGATAGGCATACGGCTCGACCCCGAGCTCCCGGAGCCTGCGCAGCTTGTCGCGCCGTGCCTCTATGACGTGCTGAGCCTCACCCGTTTCGGTCATGCGATCTGCGCCCCGTACCGTTTGAGGAATCCGACGATGAACTCGTCCAGGTCACCCTGCATGACTCTCTGAACATCGCTCTGCTCGATGTTCGTTCGGTGATCCTTGACCATCGTGTATGGTTGGAAGACGTAGGAGCGAATCTGGTTACCCCAGGCGATATCTGTCTTCGCCTCCTCTATCTTCTCGCGCTCCTTGCGACGCTCTTCCATCGCCCGCTCGTAGAGAGCCGCCCGCAACATCTTCATCGCCGTGTTCTTGTTGCGATGTTGGCTGCGCTCTTGCTGGCATGACACGACTATGCCACTGGGGATGTGGGTGATACGGACGGCGGAATCGGTCTTGTTGACGTGCTGGCCGCCCTTCCCCGACGCCCGGTACGTGTCGATGCGGATGTCTTCCGGGTTCACGTCCACTTCGACGGCGTCGTCCACGACGGGATAGACGAAGACCGAGGCGAAAGAGGTATGGCGTCGGGCCTGCTGATCGAAGGGCGATATCCTGACGAGGCGATGCACGCCCTTTTCCGCCTGCAGGTAGCCGTAGGCGTAACGGCCCTTAATCTCCAGCGTCACCGACTTGATACCCGCCTCCTCCGCCGGAACCAGGTCGAGAACCGCCGCCTCGAATCCGTGCGATTCGGCCCAGCGCGTGTACATGCGCATGAGCATCTCTGCCCAATCCTGGGAGTCGGTGCCACCCGCACCGGGGTGTACCGTCAACAGGGCCTCGCGCTCCGCATCCGTCCCTCGGAGCATGTTGCGGAATTCGAGCTCCTCGACCTCGCTCTCGAGCTGTTCGACCTCGGCCCGAAACTCCTCCTCCATTTCGGGCTCGCTATCGGCCTCTATCAGTTCCCCAAGCTCTACCAGATCGTCGGCCTTGCGCCGAGCCTGTTCCCAAGGCTCGATCCACCCCTTCAGCCCGTTGATTTCCTGCATGACGAAGCGCGCACGCTCTGCATCCTCCCAAAAGCCCGATGCCGTTGTTTGCTTTTCCAGTTCGGTGACGCGCGCCTTCTTGACCGCTATGTCAAAGATACCCCCTGAGCTCCTCGACGCGCTCCTGAAGCTGCTTCAGCACCCCGAGTTCTGTTACCACTGCCATGACGGCTCCTCGATGGTTAGAATCTACTGGCAGAAAATATGCTAAGTGCAATATCCATAAGCGATAGGGCCGTCCAACCGGACGGCCCTGGGGTTCCTTCCGTGACCGCGTAACTTACCCGATCCACCCTCGTCTGGTCAACCGCTCCCGCCCTCGCGATTTCTCTCGCGGGGAACGGCCCTTTCAACGGAGTCCGGCCGCCTAAGCCCCTCGGAGCCTGGCTCCGGCAAACTCAGAAGACCCGCTTGCCCTTGGCGAGGATCTCGTTCAGCGCGTCTCGAAAGTAAGGCGTGCTTCTGGCCACTTCGAGACCGACCTGGTCTACATACTCCTGCCAGGATTTTCGCAGCTCCTCCTGGAACAACTCCTTCAAGCGGCCTTCCTTCAGCCCCTTCTCTTGACGATCGGGGTGGTACGCCGCCAGGTCCGATATCAGGGCTCGAGCGAGGCGTTGCGCGCGAGCATCCTGATCCGGCTGCCCGAATTTGAACCCAGTCACCGGTCTTGGTGTCGGAGGCGGTGGGGCTGGCGGTGTCGCCGGCGCTGCCGGTTCGGGCGCGGGAGGCGGAGGAGGCGGCGGAGGTGGGGGTGCCACCTCGGCTGGCACCTCAGGCTCGGGCTCGAGCACCGGCTCCGGCGCCGGCTCTTGCGGCGCGGGCGGCATCAGATCGTCGGCCTCGTCCAGCGGCTCCACCGCGGGCGCAGCTATCTCCGGTTCCGGTACGGGCGGGGGTTCCATCGCTGCAGGCTCTCGCTCAACGGGTGCGACGTGTACCGGCTCCGGCGGCGGAGGTGGAGGTGGTGGGGGAGGAGGAGGCGGCGGTGGCGGCGGTGGTGCCGCAACGGCGGCGGCTTTGTCCGCCATCTGTTCCTCCGACAACACCTCGAAAACGCCCCCGCACACCGAACAGCGAGCGCGCACACCCTCTGCCGGCACCTTACGCGGATCTACTCGGAAAACCGTCTTACACTGTGGGCAGGAGACGTTCATGATCCACCCTTCGTCACTTCGGTTTTTCGCTTTGGTAGCCTGTTGACCCGAGAATCACGCTGTCCTTGACGCCGATCGACGACGAAGATCGAGCCCTGCTTCGTTTTCGCGTAGGCCTTCATCTCTGTGGCCAGCTCGCCGAGCTCGGCGGGATGGGTGAAGTTTCTTTGGTCGGTCGTCACCACACCGATCGACAGCGTCATGAGCGAGATCCGATGCAGCTGTCCCCTCCGGTCCTTTCCCCAGAAGAACCCCGCCAAGCGGTCCTCCTCTGAGTACTGGTACGGAATCAGGGTGTCGAAGATCGACAAGATCTCTCGACAGCACGCCTCAAAGATATCCAGCCGAACGTTGAAGATGAAGTCGTCGCCGCCGATGTGTCCGACAAACCCGCTGGGAGCGAAGGCCTTCACGACATCCCGGAGTATCTTGGACGTCAGCAATATCACCCGGTCCCCATGGGTATACCCATATCTGTCGTTGAATTCCTTGAAGCTGTCGATGTCGGCGTAGCAGACGGCGAATCTCTCATTCGCGTCCAGGCGCGCGCTAATATCGCGCTCGATCATTCCCGTTCCTGGAAGGCGCGTCGTGGGATGCACGCTCACGTCTCGCTCCGCGCGTCGCATCACGGTGTCTAGACGTAGGATCTTCTCCCGTTCGTCCATATTGTGCTTGATAACATCGTCGGCGCCTTCCTCAAGGACCCGCTCCAGGATGTCCACGCCGGGATCCTCGGACCAGACGACAATGGGGACGATAGCGCTGAACGGGTCCGACTTGAGAGTTCTAAT
The DNA here is from genome assembly GCA_039588015.1 of Gemmatimonadota bacterium. GTDB lineage: Bacteria > Gemmatimonadota > Gemmatimonadetes > Palauibacterales > KS3-K002 > JASFMO01. The sequence goes on from JBDHAS010000044.1 coordinate 19,702, forward strand.
CAGTTGGCAAGCCTCGTCGACGTCGCCGTCGCCGTCCAGAACCACCAGTGAGGAAGGGCCGCGGTTGACCAAGGAGGGCAGCTCGGCCGGGGCGGCCGGCACGAGGAGCTTGGATCCGTGATTCGCCACAAGGGCTGCCAGAGCCTGTGGAGGCTGCGGATCGACGGATGAATAAAAGACTATGATCGGTGGTAATGGCATCGAGCGCCACGCGAGTCGAGTTCCCCCCTGAGATTCTCGGTCAACTTAGTCTTGGGCCCCAACGCCGTCAATTTGGCAGCTAGTACCGGACCATAGCGATGCTGGCGGGTTGGCCCCCCTTGAATCTCGAACACCGGAATATCGACTAGCCGATGACGAAGAACTGTTCTTGGAAACTCGACATTCGATGTTCGATGTTGGCAATTCGAAGCCCGCCTTACCTCAACCACCGGCTGCCCCCTCCTCATACGTCATCACCACGGTGGCTGAGCATTAGCTAACTTCCTCAGGCGCCAGGCCCAGGTCCAGTTTCTGCGCCTCCCGGTCCACGGAGAGCACCTGGACGTCGAGCCTGTCCCCCAGGCGATAACTTCGCTTTCGGACCTCGCCGACCAGCGCATGTTTCTCGTCCAAGAAGTGATAGTAGTCGTCCTGCAATTGGCTCACATGGACCAGTCCTTCGACCAGCAGGTCGTCGAGGAGCACGAAGAGGCCATAAGGAGTGACCCCGCTCACCGTCCCCTCGAAGGCGTCGCCGAGGTGGCGCTCCATGTACTCGATCTTTTTCAGCTCTACCGACTCACGCTCGGCTTCCACGGCCTGGCGCTCTCGCACCGAAGACTGAAGAGCAACAGAGGCGAGGCGGTCGCTCCAGGACTCGGGGACGGCGAGTGCCTCGAGGATCGTCCGGCGCAGGATCCGGTGAACCATCAAGTCGGGGTAACGTCGAATCGGCGACGTGAAATGCGCATAAGCGTGCGAGGCGAGTCCAAAATGCTGGTTCAACTCCGCACTGTAACGCGCTTGCTTCATGCTGCGGAGCACCAATGACGAGACGATCGCCTCCTCAGGTCGCCCTTCCACTTGGGCCAAAAGCCGTTGTAACGCTCTCGGCGAAGCCTCTGTCGCCGGTAGGCGAAGGCCAAGCCGCGAGACGAACTCGCGAAGGCGGTCCAGGCGCTCCGGGTCCGGAGGTTCGTGCACTCGGAAAATGAACGGCAGGCTCCGCTTGATCGCCATACGAGCCACCGACTCGTTCGCCAGGATCATGAACTCCTCTATCAGCTGGTGAGTTTCGAGTCGCATCAGCCGCTGGACATGGGTCGGTTCACCTGCCGCGTTCACCACAACACGAGCCTCGGGCAGGTCGAAGTCGAGGCTGCCGCGAGCCTGGCGTCGTTCTCGGAGCGTCGAGGCGAGGTCCCGCAGCTGGCTCAGGGCCCGCTTCAGCTCACCGTCGGCGGTCGCGGTTCCATCGACGATCGCCTGTGCCTCCTCGTAGCTCAGAGCGTAGCGGCTGCGTATCACGCTTGCCGATAAGTCCGTCTTCAGCACTTCGCCGGCTTTGTTCAGCTCGAACTGGATCGATAGCGTCAAACGGTCCAACCCGGGTCTCAGCGAGCACAAGTCGCCCGACAGCGCCTCGGGCAGCATCGGGAGTACCCGGTCGACCAGATAGACGCTGGTGCCTCTTCGCAGAGCTTCCGCGTCGATTGCGGAGTCCTCAACCACATGATGTGAGACGTCCGCTATGTGAACGCCGACGCGCCAGAGATCCTTCTTGAGCCGCTGGATGGAGACGGCATCGTCGTGGTCTTTGGCGTCAACGGGATCGATGGTGAACGTCAGAGACTCGCGGAAGTCTTCACGACCCTCGAGCTTGACTCCGTCCGTGGCCCGGCTTCGGATCTCCTCGGCTTCGGCGAGTACGTCTGGCGGGAAATCGGCAGGAAGTTCGTGGCTGTGAACGATGGCTAGGATGTCCACCCCGGGGTCGCCTACCCGTCCCAGGACCTCGATGACCTCGCCGGCTGGATCGAGATGCTCGCTTCCCCAATCGGTGACTCGGGCGACGACAACGTCACCTTCACGGGCTCCGCCTCTGGCTTCCGGGGGGATCAACACGTCCCGGTGAAGCGATCCCTCTCGCGGTACCAGGTAGGTGTAGCGCTTCGAGCGATGGAGAAGGCCTACCACGCGCGTTCGGGCTCGCTCGAGCACTCTCACGATCGAGCCCTCTGGGTTTTGCCCTCGGGGCCGGCGCTCGACGCGGGCCGCTACGTGATCTCCGTCGTACGCGTTACCCAGATTCGATGCTCGAACGAAGAGATCGTCTCCACCGCTGTCCGGGATCACGAACCCGTGCCCGCCGCGAGTCACCTGCAGCCGACCGACGATCAGATTGATGCGACCCGGGACGGCGTAGCGCCCTTTTCGAACCCTGATTTCTTTTGGCTTCAATGGCCTCTCGGCATTCTCTGCCAGATGACGAAGTACAGCCTTCCTGTCCGTCATGTCACGTCAGGTCGGAAGAGGTAGGTAAAAAAAAGGCCTTCGCTAGGAAGGCTTTCGAAGGGAGAGAACATCGTCCGGCACAGACTCAGAACACGACGCCGAACGTGACCTGCACCGCCTCGTCGCCTGTCGCGGCGGTGACGTCGTCAAACCCGCGGCTGAGGTCCAGATAGAACCAGTCGTAGGTTACGCCCAACCCTAGCGACGGACCACCCAAGCCCCTTTCGAGAAAGGCGTAGCCGGCTCGCAGGAAGAAGGCCTCAGCAACGCCGAACTCGGAGCCGACCATGACGTCCGGATCACCCATATCCCGCGTCTGGTCTTCGACATCAACAGCCAGCGTCAGCCTCAGATTCTCGTCCTTCGTGAAGGCGGCCAGCGCGTCATAGGCCATCCCGACCCGTACGCGTGTGGGCAGCGGGTCTTCCTCTGCCGCGCCCTTCAGGGCGAACCCCAGATGCCTGACCGACGCGCCGAAGGATAACGGAACCCCTGCGATGCGATCGTAGATCAGCCCCAAATCGACGGCATGCGTCGAGCGCGTGAACGACTCGCTGTCCACGCACCGCCCGTCGCAACGAAAGACCAGCTGAATGAGCTTGTAATTCACGCCGAATTCCAGCGTGCTCACTAACCTGGCTGCGAAGGTTACGAGGAACTCTTGGTTACGGAGATTGATGGAACCTTGCACGGCACCGTCGACGCCGGTGCTGGGCAACTCGCCGTAATCGACCAGATAGTACGTGACGCCAAGAGTACCCAGACTCTCCACGGGCATCAGGAAAGAAAGAACTTCGCTGCGGGTATCGAAGGCGGTCTCGCTGTGGTTGAAGAGCAGTTGAATGCCCTCCAAGCTGGCCACGCCCGAAGGATTCCAGAGAACGAGGTCGCCGGCACCGCGCATACCGGTAACGGCTCCGCCCATGCCGACGGCTCGCGCGCCGACGGGCAAGAGCAGGAACTCGGCACCTTCAGAGGTCCTCGACGCTTCTGTACGCCTATTGACCTCAGGCGCCTCTTCCTCGCTGCCAGGCAACACGTTCTGCGCGCCCGCCGACGGCGGAGCGCCCAAGAGCGTCGCCAAAGCGGCGACCAGTGCGCAGCTAGATAGGTTCGGCCTCATCGATCAGCATGACCGGGATGCCATCCTCAATATTGTAGCGAAGATGGCACGCATGGCACAAGAGGGCAGAATCCACCGCCCTGTACTCCAGTTCGCCCAGGCACTTGGGGCAAACCAGTAACTCCAGCATCTTTTCGTCCAATTCTGGCTCCTGCATCCCCCTACTATCTAAGGCCTAACCCGCTCGTTGTCCACCACCAGAGTTCGGCGGCGGGAGCCGGAGTCCGAGCCGCTCGAGCCGGGCCCGCTTCCGCCGCCAGTCTTGCAGCACTTTCACGCGTAGATCGAGGTAGACTCTGCCGCCGACCAGCTCCTCGATCTTTAGTCGCGACAGCCGGCCAATCTGCTTGATAGACGAACCGCCCTTGCCGATGACTATTCCCTTTTGGCTTTCCCTCTCGACGTAGATTACGACGCTTACATAGATCGGATCACGG
>JBDHAS010000045.1:0-21882 GCA_039588015.1 Gemmatimonadota bacterium
GCTCGGTCTCCACTGAAAGCATGGGGCACCCCCTTTTCTCTACCGGGTACGGGGTGGTGCCTCATGCTTCTTGTTTTCAACCTCGATGTCAACGAAAGTTCATACTACCGAATATTGGACCGGGCGTGGTGGCCAAGCCGGCACATCGCCTACCTCACGCACGCCTACCTGCCGGTTCATAGATGGGCTCCCCACGCGAACACGATAACAAGGTTCGCTCGTAAAGGGGTGGATCATGAGCTCGACGCCTTACAACTCCGAGGATCTGGGATTCATGGATGCCAGCCTGCCGGCGCCGGAGGCGACACCGATCGTCGTGGTTGATGACGAGCAGCCGGTGCTCGATCTGCTTGGCAAGGTCCTCGAGGGCGAAGGTTATCCGGTGGCGGCGTTCGCGTCTGCGCAGGATGCCTTGAGTCGGATTGCCGAGGGCGGGGTGTCGCTCCTCATCACAGATGTCCGCATGCCCTCGATGAGCGGCGTTGAACTGGCTCGCCGTGCCCTCGAGGAGGACCCAGACGTGGCGATCTTGGTTCTCACCGGAGCGGCGGACGCGGAGACGGCGGTAGAGTCTTTCAGATTGGGCGTCGAGGACTACCTGACCAAGCCGATCGCTCCCGACACTCTGGTAGAGGCGGTTGACCGGGCACTCCGGCAACGGAGACAACAGCTCCACCGTCACAAGTTCGAGGTATGGCTTCGAGCCGAAGTCGACAAGCGAACGGAACAGGTAGTGCGCCAGTCGGATGAACTCGAGCGGGTCTCGGTCGCGACGCTCTCAGCGCTCGTGCGAGCGATGGAGGCCAAGGACCCGTATTTGAAGGGCCACAGCGAGCGGGTCGCTGAGTTGAGTGAGAACCTCGCCTTGCAACTGGCCTTCGAGCCAGCGGAGGTGGAAGAGGTCCGGATGGCAGGGCTGCTGCACGACATCGGAATGATCGGCATACGCGAGTCGGTCGTGAACAAACGGGGGCAGCTGACCGAGGAGGAATACCGCCACGTCCAGGAACACGTGGAGATCGGAGCCGGGATCCTGCAGCCTCTGCCGCACATCGGACGGACCATCGACTACGTTTTCTGCCATCACGAGCGGATCAACGGGTCGGGCTACCCGAAGGGATTGGAGGGGGGTGAGGTCTCCCTTGGAGCTCAGGCCGTCGGGCTCGCGGAGTCCTACGTCTCGCTGACCGAGTCGCGTGCGCACCGTGAGGCATACGACCAGGAGGATGCGTTGGCGACACTCCGCAAGGGCAGCGGTATCTGGTTCGAGCCCCGGGTGATCGAGGCTCTTGAAGACACCCTCCGGGCCTAGCACGCGTCACAGAATGTGCGAAAGAAGCTCCGGGCTCGACTTCCGAGCCCGGAGCTTTGTTGTCCGCAGGACGAGTTGTCCGGCTCTGCCTACTTGATGCCGGCCAGCTCTTCCAACATCGCCGTGGTGACGGACTTTGGCCGCTCGATTGGATAGCCGAGTGCACGGTCCCACACGATGTTCGACAAAACGCCGAGCGCACGGCCGATCGCGAACAGTACGGTGTAGAAGTCGTACTCGCGCAGGCCGTAGTACCACTGGATGACGCCCGACTGCGCGTCGACGTTCGGCCACGGATTCTTCGCCTTGCCCTGCTCTTCGAGAATCGGCGGGACCACTTTGTACAGCAGGTCCACGTACTTGAAGATCGAATCGTCGGGCAGGTGCTTGAGGCAGAAGTTGCGCTGCTCCGAGTAGCGCGGGTCGGTCTTGCGCAGCACGGCGTGGCCGAAGCCTGGTACGACCTGGCCCGAATTCAGCGTGTTCCAGACGAACTCCTTCATCTCCTCTTCGCTGGGGATCTTGCCGCCCATCTGGTCCATCACGCCCTGGATCCAGCGGAGCACCTCCTGGTTTGCCAGTCCGTGTAGCGGCCCGGCGAGGCCGTTGACCATGCTGGAGATCGCGTAGTACGGATCGGACAGCGCGCTGGCGATCAGGTGGCCAGCGTGAGCGCTGACATTGCCGCTCTCATGGTCCGAGTGGAGGATGAAGTAAAGCCGTGCCACATCGTCGTATGGCCGCTCGATGCCCATCATGTGGGCGAAGTTGCCGCCTATGTCGAGGCTGGGATCCGGCGCGATCTGATCGTCATCACGATACTTCAGCCGATAGATGAAGGCGCCGACCTGAGGCAGCCTGGCCCACAGGTTGAGGGCATCCTCTAGGGTGGGCTGCCAGTGGTCCATCTTGCCCAAACCGGCCTGGTAGGCCCTCTGGTACTCGGACTCGCCCTGCATCGACACGATCGCGGCTGAGAACATCGTCATCGGGTGCGTGTCCCGCGGCATGGCCCGCAGCACATCCCACACGTAGGCGGGAACTTCAGAGCGCTCTTTGAGCTCGGCGGCCAGCTCGTTCACATCTCCCTCGGTGGGGACGTCGCCCGTCAGCAATAGGTAGATGTGCCCCTCGACGTACGGCATCTCCGCGCCCGGATACTTCGGCAACGCCTCGAGCGTCTCGGGGATCGTGTAGCCGCGGAAGCGGATGCCTTCGTTGGGGTCAAGGTATGAGATGTCGGTTACCAAGCACCTTACGCCGCGAGCGCCGCCGATCGCCTGAGCGACCGTGACCTCGCCCACTTTGACGCCACCGTGCTCCTTGAGCAGTTTGACCGTTCTTGGCCGCCAACCGTCGATCTTCTCCGCGAGCTTTTCCTTAAGCGACATCTTTGCCTCCCTTGTGGCTACCATCGATAGGCCGCCCGGTCCCAGCAGGTGTGAGCGGAACGGCCTCACTAATGACCGTCGGTTCCAGAATAGGCGTACTAAGGCTCAACATTAAGGTGCATATCTCATGCCCGGAAGGCACTTCCGGAGCGGGCCACCTGATCGGCTTCCTGAGGCGATTTCCCGAAGCCGGAGACCTTGCTGCGGTTGGGTGCGGGGCGAGTCGGAGGGACGTTCTGCCACGGCGTGGGGCGGAAGTGGAAGGGCCGATGTCCGCTAACGATAGGTGCTATCGATGCACCCGGGGGCAAAGGGCTACGGGGCGATGGCGGTGACGAGCCAGGTAACTTCCCTTGGTGATCAGAGCCCTGCTCGGCGGGCCTGTGAGTGAAGGCTCGAGTTCAGTGCGCGCCCGATCCCGGCGCCTCCTCGGTGAGCTCCTTGACCAGCCCGGCGTAGCGCCGCTCGATCTTGAAGCCGTACGAGTAAAAGTACTCCGGTCGGAAGAAACCAGTGGTCAATGTGTTGATGCCTGCTGCGCGTAGGCGGTTGAAGAACTGGCGCATCAAGCCGTCCGCGACGCCCTTCCTCCGGTACCGTTCGGCTACCGCGATCTTCTCCAGGTGAGCACTGGATCCGCTTTCTTCCATCTTGTAGTAGATGCCGCCGATCGTCTGCTCCCTTTCGTTGATGGCCACGAGATACCGATGCTCGGGACCGAAGCGGACGTCCAGCTTCGCGGCGAGGAAGAGGCGATGTAGCCGCTCCACTTCCTTGGGCAGGAGAGCGTGGCGCACGCGGAATCGGTTCCCATCCGCGTCCTCGAGGCTGACAACGATCTCGCTCTGGTATTCACCGCCGATGTCGCTGCTGACGAAATCGACAGCGTCCTCTGGCCGAAGGTACGCGAATGGAATGCGCGCCAGGAAGTAGTCGTCGTCCGGTTCCACTTTGAAGCGATGCCGCATGTCCGCCACCGCCCCAGCGAGCTCGCCGTCTCGCATTTGGCCGCTGCGCACCTTGCCGATCAGATCGTCCAGGCCCTGTGCGAGTTCGGACGAGCTGCCGCGAAACACGGTCTCCCGGAAGAATCTGAGCCTGACCTCTGGATAAGACTTGGCCAAACGGTCGAGACCGTACGTGTCGTAAAGCTCCTGCATGGTTCGGGCGCGTGCCTCCGGAGTGGCGTCCTCGTTCAGACGGGCCCAGCGGCGGTATCGTTTCGCCGCGAAGAAGAGTCGCATCGGTAGGAAGCCACGGCCGCGCACGACCGACACGTAATCAGCCAGCGCTCCCTTGAGCTCCTGCGCACTGTCGGCCTCCGCTTCCAGCGCCCGCTGGTATTCGGCCAAGCCCTCTCGCTCACCGAGAACCTCGAGTACGGACGAGAAGATCTCGTCCCAGCCTACCAGGCCATTGAGGTCCGGGTAATCGCGCTCGACCGGCGCCACGAACTGGTCTTTGAACGACTGTAACATGGATAGAATGCCGAGGTGTTCGCGGCGAGCGGAAAGCGACACGAGCCGGGATCCGCTCTGATAGTCGTGGGTCGGCAGCACGATGTCCTTCGCGCTCAGGTCGGCGATCTCGTAGCGCCGTCCGGTTCGCTCCCAGAAATCCACGTAGGCGCTCAGCGCGCTCCAGGCTAGGAACGGCCACAACTGGGCGAGATCTTCTCTGCCCTCCTCCGCACGTCGAGCCAGCCGACGCATCTCGCGATCAAGGGTGGCGCCGGCGATGTACTCCTCGCTCCACATGTCCTGGTCGGGCACGTATCCGCCGAAGTCCTCCACGACGGGTGCACGGTGGTCCGCATCACCACATAGAATCAGCCAGTCGATCTCCGCTCGCACGTCGTCGGCCTTCAATGACTTGTTGAGGTTGGCCGCTAGCTCGAACGCCTCTTGGCTGCGGGTCTGAACCGTGATTCGATAAACAGCTTTGCCATGCCGTTCATCCAGTAGACGGATCCAGACGCCACCGGGGGGGATATCGGCTAACCGGACGACCCTGCCACCGTGCAGTAGGAAGATCGATCCGCTCAAGAACGGCGTGTTCTTGATGGCCGAGACCAAGCGCCGCTTGTCGTCTTCGTCAACGCCCTCGGCCAGTACGATCACATCTTCCCAGCGGTATTCCTGACCGGTTTCCGTGTCGACGGCGATACGCGGTGTTGGCCCGAGCCACATGAAGAATGCGTCCCTTAGTTCGGTCCTCGCCTTCTCGGCTCGCGCACGGATCGCAGGCGTACCTGCAAAGAGGTTCGCCCTGACCAGGAATGCCCGAATACGCCGGAAACGCGTGGGGTGAGCGCCGCCGTATTCGACCAGGAAGTCCAGAAGCGAGGTCGCGCGTTGAACGTCATCCTTCTCGTGCGTTGACTTCGAGCTGGCCTCCCAGGCCAGGTCGATGAGATCTTCGATCTTGGAGTCGGGCAGGCTCCTCTCGCACAGGACGGCGCGCGTCTCTGCATCCAGCAGTTCCGGATCGCGGTCGAGGAAGCGGCCGACAGTCCCTCGGAACCGAGTCGCTCGTTCGAACGGGACGAGCAGCTGAAACGCGCGGCGCCGTGCATCCGCAGAGCGGACCACGGCGGCTCGGGCCAGCAGGCTACGCGCGGGCTCGGCAAGCGCCCCCTCTTCACCGCTCGACAAGACTCGCTCGAGCAGCCGCACAGCGCCCAAAGCGCTCCGTTCGTCGTGGGAAGTCAGCATCCACGCGGCCTGATGCAGTTCCAGCAGGCTCCACTCGGCGTGGCCCAGCGACTCCTCCAGCGATCGGCGGTCTGCCGCATTCGGATGCGCGGGCTCGGCGCCGCCAATCCAGGCAATCATCTCGGCCGAGCGTCCGGGCCGGTGCCGGTCGGCCAGTTCCAGCGGCGCGAAGGCGACCAGCTCGTCGTTTCCAAGCCAGAGTCGTGGCGTGGCAAGCAGCGCTCCGAGATTCAAAGCGCGGCCATCAAATCGATACAGGCACGATCCCACCTGCACGGTTGACGAATTCTCCCGTCTCACGGTCAGGCTCGTGCCGATGGACGGGAGTGAGAGCTGGTCTCGGTCAGCGCTGACGTCCTGGGCCGTCAACCCGAGAGTCTGAAACAGCCAATTGGGTATCGTTAGGTCGACTCCCCCTGCCTGGATGTAGGTTCGCCGATAGAGTGTTTCGATGATATCAGCGAAGTTGTCGACAACGGTATTCCGACGTGGTGTGCCCTTCGGTGTCAGTTCCCCTTTGTCCGCGTCCAGGTCCCTGTCGATTATCGCGAAGTCGACCACCCGCTCGAACGGGGCCACGAACTTGTTGACCGATACGACCAGGGAACGGAAATGGTCGCGCACGTCCTGAGCCGACATCGATGAGAAGTCCAACTCGTCGTAGTCGGGGTTGGGGTAGATGAGCAGTGTGTTGTACTGTTTGTGGTCACCCACCAGAAAGGCGCGACCGACGGATGCAAACTCGCGGAACATGTTCTCGATCCGCTGTGGCGCGATCGTCTGCCCCTTGATGTTCTTGTAGATCTCCTTCTTGCGATCGACCAGGCGGAGGTGCCCCTCGTCATCCGCACGCATCAGGTCGCCGCTGTGGAGCCAGCCGTTCTCGTCGAACGAAGGCTGACGGTCCGGGGGGTCGAGATAGCCCATCATCACATACGGCCCCCGGATCAGTAGCTCTCCGTCCTCGGCCAGCTTCGTCTCGATCCCGGGTAGGGCAACCCCCAGCGAGTTCTCCTTGTACTGGAACGGAGGCGTCATTGTAATGCCACCGGTCGCTTCGCTCATCCCGAAGCCGCTGAGAAGTTGGACACCTTGCTTGTGAAAGAAGCGGAAGATGTCGGTGTCAAGATGCCCGGCGGCCGATAGACCCCAGCTCAGACGACCGCCCGTGGTGCTCAGCATCGCCTCTCGTAGCTCATCGTCCGCCGCGTGCAGCGGGTCCGCTTTCTTCGCTATCGCCTCGTATAGTTGGATCCACTTTCTCGGGACGCTGATGAAGACGGTGGGTCGGTAACGGCGCATCCCGTCGACGAGCGCTTCGACCGACGGGTCGCGCAGGAAGCAGTACCTGGCACCCCAGAAGACGCAACCCAACAGTTCTAGGTAACGGCCGAACGTGTGGAAGAGCGGGAGATAGGAAAGGAATACGTCTCCATCCCCGATCTCAGGAAGCGCCAGCGCCCGGGCGAACCGTTTGAAGACGAGATTGCGATGCGAATACTGAATGCCCTTGGGCATCCCGGTCGTACCGGACGTGTACATGACGGTGGCCAGATCGTCAATTCGGACCGCGTTGGATCTCTGTTCGATCAACGAGGCTGGGACATCGCGCGCTCCTGCCTCTACTTCGCGCAACCTCAGGACGCGTCCGGTCAAACCGGCCGCCGGCTCGATAGTGACCACATGTGTGAGATCCGGTAGCGACGCACGGTTCTTCTCTACCTTGTCGAGCTGTTCCTGCCCGGAAACCACCACGGTGCCGACCTTCGCATGGCGCAGGATGTAACCCACGTCCCCGTCCGTTGCGTTCGCCGGTACCATCACGTTCACTAGACCTGACGTAAGGCAGGCGTGGTCGAGCAGCGCCATCTCGAGTCGGTTCTCCGACAGGATGGCGATTCGGGCCGGCGGCTGGGGGTGGTAGAGCGAGTACAGGCCACGCGCCAACGCCTCGACGCGCATCGAAGCCTGGTGCCAGGTCAGGCCTTCTCCGCCCCTACTGCTGGGGATTTCGAACAGCACCTTGTCCGAGTAGAGTTGCGCACGCTGCCTGTATAAAGGCCCAACCGTCAGGTGAGAAGCTTCCACGGCGGAGAGAATTCTCTGTGCCCAGAGCCCGGTGGCTCCGCTGGCATCGATCCGCCTCAGTACCGCTGGACGGCGCGCTAGGTCGAGGGCATCCCAGGTGTAGCGCCGCAGATCATCGGGCGCTTCGTCCTCGTCGCTGAGCCTCTCCACGAAACGCTCAAGCATGCCGGCTAGACTTTCCAGCTCCAGACTCTCGAGGATCGAGTCGCAATCGCGAGAACCGCGGATGAGCTCGACGACCGCCACATCCAGCTGCTGGGAGTGGGCGTCTTCCGTGTCGCTCTGCCTGGCCTCGTCCAGAGCGGCCTCGACTCGGGCCGCCAGCTCACTTGCCGGTAGGTCGATCAGGTTCTTGAGGTCCTGCGCATCCGTCATCGGTCAGCCTCGGAAACGGTGGGCGGCCATCTCGCTTCAAGAAAGCCGTCACGCTGTTGACGTCAAGATAGTTGAGCCGTACATCGGTTGCGCAAGTGGAGGCATACCAACGATGAGATTCCTCGGTCGCTTAGTGACTAGGGCCACGGTTTGGGCGGCCGGAGTCTTCTATCGGGTAGAGCAAGCAGGAGCCGAACTGCCGGCCGGCCCGGTCGTCATCGTCACCAATCACCCGAACATGCTCATGGATCCGCTCCTGGCGCTGAGAACCGCGGGGCGGCGTGTCCGTGTTCTGGCCAAGGCGCCGCTGTTTGGAATCCCTCTTTTCGGCCCGGTGCTGAGGTCGCTCGACACCCTTCCACTCTATCGCGTTCAAGACGATCCGGACCAACTACATCGCAACCGTCGGGCCTTCAAAGAAGCTGTGGAGGCACTGCGGTCAGGCGGCACGCTGTTGATGTTTCCGGAAGGGAAGAGCCATTCACAGCCGGCGCTTGCACCGTTGAAGACAGGCGTCGCACGAATGGCGCTGGAGGCCGAGGAGAGTTCCGATTGGCAGCTCGGCGTAAAGATCGTACCGCTCGGGCTGGCCTATCAGCGCAAGCATCGCTTTCGAAGCCGGGTCGTTGCGGGCATCGGTGATTCGATCCTCGTTGGCAATTGGCGCCGAGAGTATGACGAACGTCGGGGGGTTGCCATAGGTTCTCTCACCGACGCCGTAGCCAGAGGGCTGGCGGAGCAGACTCTGAACCTGGCCGAAGAGTCGGACCGGCGACTGGTCGAGACGGCGGACCTCCTATACGCCCGCGCCAAAGGTTGGGCGCGTTGGCGCGAACGAGAACCCTGGAAGGAGCGGCTTCCTCGCCTGCAACGCTTTGCCGACCAGTTTGACTGGGTGCGGAATCATGATCCGACGCGCTGGGATCGTCTGTCGGAGTTGCTGCGTAGCTACGGTAGGTGGCTGAAATTGCTCGGCAGCGGCGAAGCGGATGTGCCGCCGCGCTACGATGCCGGGCGTGTCGCACGCTATATGCTGCGGGAAACCAGCGCGCTGGGGCTCGGTCTCCCGGTTGCAGCGCTGGGAACCGTCGCGTGGTATCTTCCTCACTTCCTGACGGGTCTGGTCTGCCGGGTCATGAAGCCGGAGATCGAGACTGTCGCGACTGTGAAACTGTTGTCGGGTATCGTCCTCTACCCGGTCACGTATGTTCTCTGGATCGTCTTGGCTGCGTCGGTCGCGGGTGCACCGGCTGCGGTGGTCGCTGCCGTCGTGCTGCCGCCGCTGGGCTTCGCGACCTTGTATTGGCACCACCGCCGGCAGGACGTGTGGGAGGACGTGAGGACGTTCTTCCAGGTCATTCGCCGGCCGCAAGTCCGGGAGACACTCTCTGATCAGAGGGCGGTGCTCGCCGGCGAACTCGATGCTCTGGCTGCGGAGTGGATGGACGAAAGTAGGAGGCAGCGGTGAACGAAGCCGGCAAATCCGCCTCAACAGGCTGGCTCAACAGGCTCGGCCTGCATCGTCGCGAACTCCGGAGTTGGGCGCTTTACGACTGGGCCAACTCCGCTTTCGCCACCACCATCATGGGGGCCGTGCTACCCGTCTACTTCGCCAACGTAGCCGCGGGCCACATGCAGGAGAACATGGCCACGGCCTACTGGGGCTACACGTCGGCCATCGGCCTGGCGATCATCGCGATTGCCTCACCGGTGCTGGGCGCGATCGGCGACTACATGGGCGCCAAGAAGCGCTTCCTCACCGGGTTCATGTTCCTCGGCGTCGTCGCCAGCGCGTGCCTCTACTTCGTGACCGAGGGCGAGTGGCTGCTGGCATCGGCCCTGTTCATCCTGGGCAATATTGGGTTTTCCGGCGCAAACGTCTTTTACGACGGGCTCCTTCCCCACATCGCATCCGAGGAGGAGGTCGACCGCGTCTCCACCGCGGGCTTCGCGCTCGGCTATGTGGGTGGCGGCCTACTGTTGGCCATCAACCTGGCGATGTACACGAAGCCCGAGCTGTTCGGGCTCGCCGATTCCGGTATCGCCATCCGCCTCGTGTTCGTCAGCGTCGGGGTCTGGTGGCTCGGTTTCTCCATCCCGCTTCTGCGCGATGTCCGTGAGCCGCCGCGTCGTCTCGAGGCGAGCGAAGAGGCGCACGTCAATCCGGTGCGCGCGGGATTCCGCCGTCTGTCGGAGACTTTGCGCGAACTACGCGGGCACCGTGAACTGCTGACCCTCCTGCTCGCCTTCTGGCTATATAGCGACGGCATCGGGACCATCATCAAAATGGGCGCCGTCTACGGAGCTGAAATCGGCATCGGCGACACGCATATCATCGGCGCGTTCCTTTTGGTCCAGTTTCTCGGAATCCCATTCACCTTCGCTTTCGGTTCGCTGGCGGGCCGCATCGGAGCCCGCAATGGCATCTACATCGCGCTGAGCGTCTATACCGTCATCTCCGTCTTCGCCTTCTTCATGACGACGGCCTGGCATTTTTGGACTTTGGCCGTGGCGATATCGATGGTGCAGGGTGGCGCACAGGGTCTCAGCCGATCGCTCTACTCGACGCTCATACCGAAGGGCAAGTCGTCCGAGTTCTTCGCCTTCTTCAGCGTCTTCGACAAGTTCGCCGGCATCATGGGGCCGTTCCTCGTCGGCTGGATCGCGGCCGTGAGCGGCTCTGGCCGCTACGGCATCGTGTCGCTCGTCATCTTCTTCATCGGCGGCATGTGGCTGCTGTCGCGCGTGGATATCGAGGCCGGTCGGCGCGCTGCGCGAGAGGAGGACGCGACGCTCAGGCCGGTTGACCCAGATCAATGAATGCTGAGATGAAGATGCCACGCACAGCGGATCGAACGCACACATTCACGGAGTCGGTCATCCGGGAGATGACCCGTGTTGCTAACGAGCACGGAGCGATCAATCTCGCGCAGGGCTTCCCGGACTTCTCGGCGCCGGATGTCCTCAAACGGGCCGCCGCAGCAGCGATCCATGCGGACATCAACCAGTACGCTATCACCTGGGGCGCGCCGCGTCTCCGCAAGGCGTTGGTGGCCAAGTATCGCCGCTTCTACGGCATCGAGGTGGAGGAGGAACGGGAGATCACCGTCACCTGCGGTGCCACGGAGGCCATGGCTGCGTCGATGTTGGCGTTGATCAACCCGGGCGATGAGGTCGTCATCTTCGAACCGTTCTACGAGAACTATGGGCCTGATGCGATCCTCTGTGGCGCGAAACCCGTCTTCGTGCCGACTCTTGCGGATGGCAGCCTGGACTTACAGGCAACTGCCGCGGCGTTCAGTGACGAGACACGCGGAGTCATCCTCAACACTCCGAACAATCCGACGGGTCACGTCTCCACTCGCGACGAGCTCGGAACGGTCGCGCGGCTCTGTATCGAGCACGATGTCATCGCGTTCACCGATGAGATCTACGAACACATCGTGTATGGGCACGAACACGTCCCGCTGGCCAAACTGGACGGGATGCGCTCGCGAACCGTGACGATCAGTGGACTCTCGAAGACCTTTAGCATCACCGGTTGGCGCGTGGGTACCATCATCGCGCCTTCCGATCTCACCGACGCCATACGCAAGACCCACGACTTTCTGACCGTGGGCGCCCCGGCGCCGCTCCAGGAGGCGTGCGCGGTTGGGATCGAAGAGCTGGGCGACGACTACTACGAGCAGCTCGCGGCCGACTACAAGCGGCGGCGCGACGTGCTTTACGATGGGATCATCGCGGCCGGCTTCGAGTGTCGCCGTCCCGATGGATCCTACTACCTGCTTGCCGATTTCTCGCGCATCAGCGACATGCCCGACGATCAGTTCGCCGTCTGGCTTGCCAGGGAAGTCGGCGTCGCGACGGTTCCCGGCTCGAGCTTCTACAGCGATCCGGCGCAGGGAAGGGCGCAGGTGCGCTTCGCGTTCTGCAAGACGATCGAAACCCTGGAGAAGGCTGCGACGCGATTGGCGGGCTTGGCAAAGTAGTGGTAGGTCTTGTAAGTACCAATTCTCACAATTAGCTTTTGCCCACCTCGCGAACATGCTGACTGCCTAGAGGGCAACCGCCTGGGGAGGATGTAGGTGGCGGAAGACAAGCAGGTCACGCTGGTTAGCAAGATGAGCGCCCACAATACCGCTCAGCTGAAGGAGTTCTTTGAGGGTTCCGAGATCGGCGGTGATTGGCAACTCATCTACGCGGCGAGCTACAACGGGTGCATCATCTCTCTGCCCGGCAAGGGCGGCGGGCAGATGCGCCTGCGGGTAATCGCTAGGTATCGCGACGAGTATCCCTACCTAGAGCTCCGTACGGAGCGCACGGGCTCTGCCGGCGAGGAGTAGGCGCTCAGTGCGAGCGGGCTAATTCCTCGGTCGACCGATGCACCGCGCGGCTTGGCACATACCGTCCCTGGCACTCGCTTTTGCTTTCACTCTTTTCAGCTGCTCACCGAGCCCTCGTGAAGTCGTGCTCGCCTCGACCACATCGACGGAAGATTCGGGGCTTTTCGAACAGATACTGCCCGCATTTCAGGAGGAGCACCCGGAGTACCGGGTTCGCGTCATCGCGGTCGGCTCGGGCGAAGCGCTACGCCTCGCGGCCCGAGGTGATGCCGACGTCGTTCTGACCCACTCGCCTGACGCCGAGCAGGAGTTCATGGCGGCCGGCCACGGTGAGTCGCGACGCCTCGTGATGGTCAACGACTTCGTGGTCGTGGGGCCCGATTCTGGCCCTGCGACGGCCTGTGGCGAGTTGAACGCTGCCGCGGCTCTCGTGTGTATCCTCGATGCGGGCGGTCTGTTCATTTCCCGCGGCGATGACTCGGGAACCCACTCGAGAGAGCGCGAGCTTTGGTCGAGTGCCGGGTTGGAGCCCGAAGGCGAACGATACCTCGAGGCCGGCCAGGGCATGGGCGCGGTTCTGATGATGGCGAGTGAGAAGCAGGCGTACACTCTGACGGACCGCGGCACGTTTTTGAGTATGCATGATCGCCTGCGGCTGAGCGTGCTCGTGGAAAGGGGTCCGATGCTGCTCAACCCCTACTCGGTAACGGTGGTGCGCGGCGCCTCGAACCTCGAGGGAGCACGAGCCTTTGCAGATTGGATCACCTCGCCGCCTGCGCAATCGCTGATCGGTGAGTACGGCGTGGTACAGTTCAGTCGCCCTCTCTTCACACCTATCGCGGAGACGAGGTAGCCTGCGTCTCTCTGTCCGAACCTGTCGGGATCGAACGCGTTCTGTTATAGAAAGGTGAATCCAACTCGTTGGCCGTGAGAAGCCACGGGCGGCCGAGGCCAGCATAGCCGGCCGCCACGTTCTTTTTGCACTATGGATGTCTTCTTAGAAGCATTTCGCGAAGCCTTCAATCTGTTAGTGAGCGGTGATCCTTATCTGTGGCAGATCATCGGTCGATCGCTGCAGGTCTCGGGGCTCGCGGTTGTGCTGGGGTTGCTGGCAGGGATACCTCTGGGCACCTGGTTGGGGCTCGCACGCTTCCCCGGCCGCGGCCTAGCCGTCGCTCTGGTGAATACCGGACTGGCGCTGCCACCCGTAGTGGTCGGCCTGTTCGTGTACATTCTGCTGTCCAGGCAAGGTCCGCTCGGCAACCTCGGGTGGCTCTACACGCCGAGCGCGATGATCGCCGCTCAGTTCGTACTTGCCGCGCCGTACGTCGGCGCCATCACGCTCGCTGCGGTGCAATCGGTGCCTCCGGAGCTGCGGTTGCAGGCCCGCGCTTTGGGTGCCAGTCGTTGGCAGGCTCTACTCCTCCATCTGCGCGAGGCGCGCCTATCGCTGATGGCGGCCGTCGCGGCCGGTTTCGGCGCGGTTGTTTCCGAAGTTGGCGCCGTCATGATGGTTGGCGGGAATGTCCTAGGCGAGACTCGGGTGATCACGACGGCGATAGTGCTCGAGACCCGCCGCGGGCGCTTTGCCACAGCGATGGCTCTAGGGCTGATACTGCTCGCGATCGCGTTCGCCGCGAATGCGTTCATCACTCGCGTCCAGCAGGCTCAACCTCGTCGTCGTCGTCCGCTAACGAGTTGATGGCACAGGTGAACGGTTCTTCGGCGATGGATCCACTGCTCCGAGGCGAAGGCCTGATACGGTCTTACGGTGACAGGTGCGTGGTCGACGTGGACTCGATCGAGGTACGGGGAGGAGAGGTACTGGCGGTTCTGGGTCCCAATGGAGCGGGGAAGTCCACGTTGATGCGCCTGCTTGCCGGCCTGGAGCCACCCGATGGGGGGCGGCTATTCTACAAGGGCCGGCAGGTCCAAAAGCATGATCGGAGTCTACGTCGTGCATCGGCGGCCGTATTGCAGAGCCCCTACCTGTGGCGCGGGACCGTGTTTCAGAACGTGGAGTATGGGATGAAACTGCGACGTGTGCCGGGGGCAGAGCGCAAGGCGCGCGTTCGCGCGGCCCTCGAGATGCTTGATGTGTCGGGGTTGGCGGAAACGCCGGTGGATACGCTCTCCGGCGGAGAGGCGCAACGGGTCGCGCTGGCCAGGGCGCTGGTGCTGGAGCCGGAGATACTCTTCTTGGATGAGCCCACTGCCGACCTGGATGTCACGGTCCGGCGCCGTATGCTCGCCGACCTGGAGCGGATTCTGGGCCATGCGGCCTCGTCGATCGTGTTGATCACCCATGACCCCGGTGAGGCCTTCGCGCTGGCGGACCGCCTGGCCGTGCTGGAGGAGGGTCGCGTCGTTCAAACCGGGACCCCCGCCGACATCTTCGAGGCGCCGGCCACCGAGTTCGTCGCATCCTTCACGGGCGCTGAGTTCATGTTGAACGGCAGCGTAGAGAAGGTCGAGCACGATACCGTGATCGTTCGCCTTGACTCGGGTCATTCACTCGAAGTAGTCGGGGAGTGCGACGCCAGCAGGCGCGTGCGCGTGGCGTACCGGCCGGAAGACGTGGTGATCGGGCCTCCGGACTCGCCCGCGACCAGTGCCCGCAATCGCATCGCGGCCACGGTCGCGCGCATTCACCCGCAGGGCGGACTCGTTCGGCTTCGCTTGGAGTCGGACGGCTTGAGCCTGGAGGTCGTGATCACCCGGCATTCGCTGAAAAACCTACGCCTACGGGTCGGAACGGCTGTCGTAGCCCAGGTCAAAGCAACGGCCTTCCATATCTTTCCCCTCTAGAATCACGCTGGGCCACGATTCGGATGCCTCGCGTTGACGTCCTGTTGACGGTCTGCCGCTAACCTCGCCTCACGCTCGCGCTGGATCCGGAGCGCCAGGGCAGCGAAGCGGAATTCAGGCTTGGCAAGGGGATGAGGTCGGTAAAGTGGCGTCCAAACATGGGAAAGACGGTGGCATCTCGAGCGGCCGACGGATGAACGCGGCTGCCGGACCGAGGGTCGAGTTCGCCTTTGGCGCCGTTTTCTCGTCACTCCTGACGATTCCCCTCCAAGCCGAGCCCGGCGAGACTCTGCAAGTTGATGATCTATTGCCAATGACGAGCGGCCGCTTCTGGGTCGCCGATGCAGGGGCTTGGCTGCTCAAGGTCTACTCCAACGATGGTCGTCGCGTTGGATTCTTAGATCGCCGTGCCACGGGATTGAGGCAGCCGGTGAGCATGACGTCGCTGCACGAGCGCTGGATCGCTGTGCTCGATGGGTACTTACCCGCGGTCGCGCTCCTCGACGAAAGCGGTAGCCTCATCCGTCGCTTCCCACTCCCGGAGCTCGACCGCCCCGTTCAGATCGTCAACCTCCGAGATCGGCGCTTGGCCGTGGTGGGAACCGGCTGGGGAGCAGGCGTGGGCCATCTGGTCCACCTATACACTCTTGAAGGTGACTATATCGAGTCGTTGTTCGGCGAACCCAGGGAAAGACAGCCACCGGGTCGAGCCTACGCGGCGGCCGCCGGCGATGCGTTCTACATAGGGCACAGCCACACGGATTCCTTCGCGGTCTACGATGTGGAAGCGCGAGCCGTTGTCTCGTTCTCGAATCTCAACGCGCCGCTGGAGACGCGCGAGCAAGGTAGTCGCTATTCGTCGCATGAACTGCGCGGGCTTTTTGCCACAGCCTGCGGCCCGTTGATCGCCCAGTACGTCGAGAATGACAACACCTCGGAGCACCTCTACGATCTTTACGGCCTCGACGGCACGCCGATCGCGCTCGGCCTCCGCTCGCCTGAACGAGTCGTCGGCGTAGAGGGTCCCTTCTTCTACTCCGTGCAGACGTCTTGCCAGGATGGCGCCCGACTGCGGGTCTGGAAGCTGGCATTCGGCCAGGATGGACCAGCAGCTGAGGATCAGCCGCAGGATGAAACCGGATAGGATCTCTTCAGCCGAGTTCCTCGATGAACGCGTTCCAGCGATTCGCCAGATCGGCCTCTCTTTCGCGGAGGCCCCAGCCGGGCGGATCCGCGTCGCGCCGGTGCTCGAGGTGCCACTCGATGGTTGGCGCTAGCCAACTCTCCACGGGTGTGGGCCTGAACTCTAGCTCGTGCTGGGCCTTCGCGATCGACTGGAGATGATTGGCCCAAGTGCTGTACGGCGAAAGCTGCTCCGGTTCCAAGCCCGCGGCCCGAAGCGCTGAACTCGGGATGTCGAGGATCTCGACCTCGACGTTCAGAATCGAGGCGGACTCCACGACGAACTGCCTCAGGCTGGCGATCTCGTAGCCCCCGAGGTTGTAGGCTCGGCCGGCGACCTCGGCACCGCGCGCGATGATGGCCAGCAGCGCAGCGACCACGTCGCCTGAAAAGACCGACCGGTGCACCTCGATGCCGCCGTCTGGTAGGATAAGCCGGCCGTCCTCACCGATGCGGCGCCAGTATGACCAGGCCCGCAGGCTGTAGTCGCGCGGGCCGATCACGGCTGGGAGGCGAACGCTCACAAAGGGGAACCCGCTGGCGGCGTGCGCCTCCTGAAGCAACTGCTCGCCCTCGCGACGCTGAATCCCGTAGTCGTATGGGTAGCGGTCGCGACGCTCCTCGAGCGGGCGGCCGCGGTCGAAGTCCTGCTCGCGATAAGGACTCGCTATCCCCTCGCACACGCTATAGACGGCCAGCGTGCTGGTATGTATGAACAGACCACACGTGCCGTCGAAGATGCGCGTGGCGGAACGGGCATCGCCCGCGGTGTAGCTCATGTTGTCCCAGACCACGTCCCAGCTTCGGCCAGCGGCGGCGGCCTCGAGGTCCGCATCGTTCTTCCGGTCGCCTTTGATATGCTGGATGTCGTCGGGCAGGTCGGACGGGTGTCTACCGCGAGTGAAGACAGCTACGTCATGACCCGCGTCGCGCAACGCCATAGCCGCGAAATGGCCTACGAATCGGGTCCCCCCGATGATCAGGATGT
Source organism: Gemmatimonadota bacterium (assembly GCA_039588015.1). Lineage (GTDB taxonomy): Bacteria > Gemmatimonadota > Gemmatimonadetes > Palauibacterales > KS3-K002 > JASFMO01. Next base: position 17,202 of record JBDHAS010000045.1, read on the forward strand.
TCATGGAATGGGGCGATGGATTATGGTATCGGCTCTGAACCCTCGAACAGCTCTATCAGGCCGGCGTCGTCCATGTTGTGCAGCGCGTGTTCTGCCTCGGCCGGATCGCCGCTGGGGTGCCTCATGTATCGCGGCTGGCGCTCGGGACTCGAGATACAAACGAACATCAACTGGGCGACCAGCGAACTACCTGGCTGGCCGCCGGACACGTACGCTTCCCACTCGTCGAATTGATCATCCATGAAAGTCCGCCGCATGAGCGCCGACTCCTCTTTACGCCCTCTTCAGGGGTACGGACCGCTGGAGCAGGGCTCGCAGCGCGTCGTCAGAAATCTCTTTCGCCGCGTCCTTCGGTACCTTTGGCGAGCCGGGCGGCAGCAGGTTGTACCGCTCTGCCTGTACGCGTACCGGGTCTCGAAAGATTACGATCAGGTTCGGGGCCTGCTCGCCGTCGCCGGAGTGCATGCAGATCTCGGCTTCCCACTTACGCCCGTTGGGCGCCTCGAATTTGCGTTTCGCCGTTGGGACTATCTTGACCAACTGTGCCTCCCAATTCCTCGCCGACGTTTCTGGGGCGGCGCATCATTAATTGAATGCGGGCTCGCTGGCAAGAGCGGTGCTTCGCCAACAGCTCATAACGTGTCAGAACTCGATCTCCAGCGACAATGTGTAGCGGCGGATCGGCTCCAGGTTTCGCTCGATCGTCGTGTAGCCGTAGTTGCCGGCGTTGTTCACCACGAAGCGAAGCGTCTGACGCCCGAATCGGTATGCCAATCGGACATCCCAGACTCGCATCGGGAGCAACGGGTCAGTGCGCGGGTTTGTGAAGACCTTCACATGGTCGAACGCCGACGCGTAGCGATAGTCCGAACCGAACACCAGCCCGCCGATGTCCAGGTTGCCCGAAAGCGTCAGTAGGTCGTTTGGCCGGTACGCCAACGGCTCCTTCGTCGACTTGTCCTCATGGTCGAGGTACGTATACGAGACGAAGCCCTGAAGCCTGTCGCCCAGGAGCGATACGCGGCCGATGGCCTCGATGCCTGCGACTCTGGCCTCTGGCAGGTTATCGAATTGAATGAGAATGCCCTGCGGACTCAGAAGTGTGTCGGCCTCGATGAAATCCTCGAACTCATATATGAAACCGGCTACATCCAGGGCCAACCAGGATGTGACAAGCCGCTGGATTCCCAACTCGCCGGCGATGGAACGCTCCGGCTTCAAATCCGGGTTGGGTACGACCAGGAATCCGCCTACTTCGGTCGACGTGAACAACTCGGCGGCGGAGGGAGCGCGAAAACCCTTGCCCACCGATGCTCGCACTCGGGTCAGCCGGTCCGGTGACAGCACCAATCCGGCGCGCGGGCTGACCTGCGACGTCCAAGGGTCGCTGAGGGGACCGCCGTCGAGGTAACCGACATCGAATCGGGCTCCTGCGGTCAGGGCGAGCCACGACGTGAGCCCGAACTCTCCCTGCGCGTACATGGCCAGGTCCGTGATGTCATGGGTGGCCTTGGGCTCGATCCCCGTAGCGTCGCCAAAGAAGTTCTGCGCTTCGACCTCGGTGAACGTGCCTTCGGCGCCGAGCGTAAGGAACAGCCAGCTCGTCATCTTCCAGTCGGAACGCAACTCGGCCCCGATACGGTTGGCCACCGCGCCGATCTCGCTGTCGCCGAAGTCTGTCTCCCAGTCGTTCCGCTGGTAGTAGAGGCGCCCGAAGCTGCTGACGTCTTCGCTCCATTGACGCCGGTGTGTGAAGTGGAGCCGGCCTTTGTCGGAACGGGTTCGATCGTCGAGGGCGTCATCGGGCACCCGAGCTGGCTGGAACTCCAGCCGGTTCCGGTCCTCGCACTGTCCCGCCATGCACCAGATAAGACTTGCCCCGTAGCGCTCGCGGGCCCAACTGCCGAACAGCCCCCACTCATCTCTGCCGCCCCGGCTTCCGAACTGGAACGCCACGTTCGTGCGCTCGAGGTCACCGTTCATACGGTAACCTTCGTCTTTGGTGCGGCCGCCCCGTAGCCAGACTCCCAGCCCGCCCAGGCGTCGGCCATGGCTCAGCTCCACGGAGCCAAAGCCCGAAGTCCGGTCGGCCCAGATCCACTCGGAGTGGGGTGGGTCGTCGTAGAAGCCAGCGCGCAGGCGGATTCGGGTGATCGGGTCCGCCGGGGGAGGGGCCGTCACGACGTTGACCACGCCGCCAAGTGCCGAGGTGCCATAGAGGGCCGAGCCGGCACCCTTCATGACCTCGATCCTGTCCACCTCCGTCAGCGGGATGACGTCCCAGTTGATTGCGCCGCTGTCGCCGGCGTTTGCCGGGACCCCGTCCAGCAGAACCAACACGCGGCTTCCGGCGCCGCGCGAGTAGCCCGACGATCCGCGGATGTTGAGTTGGTCTCCCACGAACTGCACCGAGGGCGTGTACGCGACGGCGTCGGCCGCCGTGTCGGGAACGCGCTCCCGTATCTCCTCTTCCTCGAGTACGGCCACTGAGACCGGCGCCTCCAGGCTGCTCAATTCCCGTTTGGTCACCGATGTCACGACTTCGCCGATGGCCACGGCGCGGGGCTCCAGCGCGACCTCGATCTCGGTCCGACCTCCCCCCGTCACTCGGATCTCCAGCTGTCGTGGCGCGTAGCCGATGCGCTCGGCCGACAGACGCCGGAGGCCCGCCGGAATCCCGCGCAGCTCGAAATGACCCGTCTCGTCCGCGAACGTGGAGAGGACCGTCCCTAGCACCCTCACCGAAGCCGTCGGAACGGGGTCGCCAGTATCCGCGTCGATCACACGGCCGGAAACAGACCCGACCTCCTGAGCGATGGCGGCCGTGACCGATAGCAGGCAGAAGAGGGCGGAGAGGGGAAGCCGAATCATCGCTGCAACACCTCCAGTGCCTCCTCGAGGGTCAGGGCATTGTCGAAGTCGGCCACAATATCGATTCCTTCGGTCAGCGTATCCTGTCGCACGAGGAAAGAGTCCGGGTCCCCGAACGGGTCCTGCGTCCCGGTGTACCACCCGAGTATTCGCAGGCCGGAGGGTAGGGGGACGTTCGCCTGCTTCCACACGACCGGCAGCCAGCGGTACACTCCGGCTTCGAGGCTGAGAAGGTATGGTGCCGATGTCGAGTCCAGCGGAAGCGGATCCGAGATCGCCGAGAAGTCCAGGAGCTCGAAGATTGTCTGCGGCAGCTCCTGGAAGGCGCCCACACGGACCCATTCCGTCGAGGCCGGCAATTCGCCGCGATACTCGACGGTTCCGCCTACTCCTTGGAAGGGCACGGGCTCTAGCCCCTCGGCGCACGCAAGCGTTAGGGCTCCCAGGAGCGGCAGGCTAGACAATGTAATTTTGATCACGGTTCTCGCTTGACAGTGAATGAAATTGAAGCTACTATGTACCTCCCCGTTCGATCAATTCCCTAGAAGTCTGTCCGGCTACCCAGGACAATAGTATGAGTTTGACGTTCCGGATAACGCCGTCGCGTTGCGTAGACTGTCTGGCGTGCGTGAGGGCCTGTCCGGTCGAGGCAGTAAAGGCGCCTGAAGGCACGCTACACATCGTTACGGATAGCTGCATAGAATGCGGCCTCTGCGTTCCGGCGTGCCAGCACGACGCGATAGAAGTGGCCGGCGATCTTAATGCGGTGCGGAGAATCTTGGATCGCGGCAGCGCGGTTTTGATCCTGGCCACAGAATCGGTTGTCCACTTTCACCCGGCTAAGTCGGAGCAGTTGCTGAACGCCTGCTTCAAAGCCGGGTTCAGGGCGGTCTACCCGGGTGCGCTGGGCGATGAGCTGGTTGCCCATGAGTACCTGAGGCTGTGGCAGCAGTGCGAGACTAGAACCACCATCCGCGCGACCTCACCGATCGTGGTGGAGTATGTGACGCGGAAATATCCGGAGCTGCTGCCTTACCTGGCGCCGGTCGTCACCCCTGCGGTGGCGCAGGCCAGGTATCTGAGAGCGCTGCACGGCGATGGTGTGATGATCGTCTACTCAGGAGTCGCTTCGTTCGGGGTTGCCAAGGAAGGGACGGGCCCGATCGACGCGGCGGTCACCTTCGCCGAGCTGGAAAGGCTGTTAGAGGAGAAAGGTATCACCCCCCTCGAGCAGCCGGAGCAGTTGGAGGTGGAGACGTTGGGGCGCCAGCGCCACCTCTCGACGGCGGGCGGTATGCCGCTGCCGGTGCTCGAACAGGAGCGCGTGGTCTCACGCCGCTTCAGGAAGGTGCGGGGCCTGGACGAGGTCGCCGCGATCGCCGAGGCGATGGAACGTAGTGGCGGGGACGCGCAACTTGGGTTCATTGACCTGCTCCTGTACGAGCGGGATCTCGACCACCCGGTCATGGGTCCGAAGTCGCAGCTGTATCTCCGGCGCGAGATCGCCGCAGAATCAGAGCTGCCGCGAGCGGACGAACCGGTGTTCGATGAAGGACTGCGGGTGGATCTCTCCACCGCCCGACAGCCCATGGGCAGTGGCGGGGCGGTCACGGAGGCCGATACAGAGTCGTTGATCGAGCAGGAGATCGGCCGGGCCGCCGATGGTACGGATTGGGACTGCGGCGCTTGTGGCTTCGACGGGTGCGAGGCCTTTGCCGCAGCCGTGTTGCGCAATCGGGCGCGTCTGGCGATTTGCCCGTTCTACCAGGCGCGCCGCTACGAGCGCGCGGTGCGCGATGCTGCTTTCGAT
>JBDHAS010000046.1:0-21403 GCA_039588015.1 Gemmatimonadota bacterium
AGAGCTAGCAATTCTCGTCCCTCGTTTCTAGTTGTCCTGGTACCGCTTCAGCCACTCCCCAGCCCATTCGTCGAGGCGGCTCGCCCGAATGGCCGCCCTAGCTTGCTTCATCAAATCCGTAAGGAAATGGAGGTTGTGTATCGATACGATCCGCAACCCCAATAGCTCGCCTGCCACGAACAGATGGCGAACATACGCTCGCGAGTATCGCCGGCACGCCCAACACTCGCAGCCCGGCTCCATGGGGGAGTCATCCTCACGCCAAGAAGCCACCTTGACATTGACCGGCCCGGTCGAAGTGAACGCCGTTCCGTTCCGGCCGTTGCGCGTCGGCGCGACGCAGTCGAACAGATCGTAACCGAGCCGCACCGCCTCCACCAGGTCTGACGGATAGCCGACGCCCATCAAGTAACGTACGCCTGATCCAGGCAGCCTCGGCTGGATCCCTCCTAGGATCTCGTACGTTAGTTCCTTTGGCTCGCCGACTGACAGGCCTCCAATCCCAAGACCCGGCCAGTCACGCAACGCGACGGCACCATCCAACGACTCTACTCGTAAATCCAGGAACGTTCCTCCTTGAAGAACCGGCAACAGCATTTGACGCGGTCGGTCTCCCTGAAGCTCGTCAAAACGGGCAGCGCATCGCTCCAGCCAGCGCTGTGTTCGCCCCACCGCTAGCGCTGCCGTCTCGCGGTCGGCACGGCCGGGTGGGCATTCGTCAAAGGCCATGGCCACGTCCGCACCCAGCGCATTTTCGATATCCATCACGAGTTCGGGCGTGATGAAATGCCGCGATCCGTCGATATGGCTTTGGAACCAGACGCCCTCGTCCGTCACTTCGTTGATTCTCGCTAGCGAGAAGACTTGATAGCCTCCCGAGTCGGTCAAGATCGGACCCGGCCAATCCATGAAACTATGCAACCCGCCTAGTCGACGTACGAGCTCATGCCCGGGTCGCAGGTAGAGGTGATACGCGTTGGCCAGAATCATTTCGGCACCGACGGCCTCGAGTTCTGCCGGAGACACCCCCTTTACGGTCCCCTGAGTACCGACCGGCATGAAGGCCGGCGTCCGCACCGACCCGTGTGACAACTGCCACACGCCGGACCGCGCAGCGCCATCGACCGACTCGAGCGTGAAGGTACCGACGGGCGACTTTTCGGCGCCCCCCCCACCCGATTCAAGCTCAGAGACCGCGCTCATATCACAGCCATGGCGTCGCCGTAGGAGTAGAAGCGGTAACGGTCCGCCGCGGCTTGTCGATAGGCCTCCATCGTCAGTTCATAGCCTGCAAACGCGGCCACCAGCATCAGGAGCGTCGAACGAGGCAGATGGAAATTCGTGATCAGACGATCAACGACTCTGAATCGGTGGCCGGGGCGAATGAAAAGGTCGGTCTTCCCTTCGCCCGCTTGGACGTAGCCGTCAGCCTCGGCGATCGCCTCGAGGGTGCGCACCGTGGTCGACCCGACCGCCCAAATCGCTCCACCCCGATCGCGACAGCGGTTCACCAGGTCCGCCGCCTCTTCACCGACGCAGAAGCGCTCCGCGTCGAGCCGGTGCGCGGCGGGATCGCTGACCTCCACCGGCCTAAACGTCCCCGGCCCGACGTGAAGGGTCAGCTTGGCAATGCCGACACCTCGAGCCTCGATATCCCTCAATACCCGATCGGTGAAGTGCAGGCCGGCCGTCGGCGCTGCAACGCTGCCACGCTCGCGCGCATAGACCGTCTGGTAGCGGCCCCGATCGCCCTCGTCATCCTCCCGTCGAATGTACGGAGGCAGCGGCACGTGCCCGTAGCGCCCCAAGGCTTCATCGGCGGTCAGCGGCGTGAGGAGTCGGACGATCCGCGCACCGCCCGAAACCGAATCCTCGATCCGTACCTCGAGGTCGTCGGCGACGCGCACCACCCTCCCGGGCTTCAGCTTGCCGCCCGGTCGCACCAGCGCTCGCCACCGTAGCCGGGCTGTGTCGAGCGGTTCGACCAACAACAGCTCCGCGGCTGCCCCCGTCGGTTTCCGGCCCACGAGTCGCGCCGGGAATACGCGAGTTTCGTTCAGCACCAGAACATCGCCAGCGGATACCAGTTCGACGATGTCCGTAAAGGTTTTGTTTTCGCACGTTGAATCGGAGCGATGCACGACCAGGAGTCGGCTGGCATCCCTCTCCGGCAGCGGCCGCTGCGCGATCAGTCCCTCATCGAGCGGGTAGTCGAATGCAGCAGTCCCCAGACGTTGGGCGGAATCCTCGTGGCGCGAGGGTGAGGCGGTAGCATCTTCAACCGGCGCGCGGTCAGCCATCAGCAAACAGCTGGCCCTGGTCGACGCCGCTTCCGGGCGGCTGATCGTAGCCGAAACGGCGGTACGCCTTTGGCGTCGCCACCCGCCCACGCGCGGTCCTCTGCAGAAGCCCATTTTGAATCAGGTACGGCTCGTACACTTCCTCGAGGGTGTCTGCCTCTTCTCCCAAAGCGACGGCGAGGCTCGAAAGGCCGACTGGCCCACCGTCAAAATCCTCTATGATCAGCCTCAGCATCCGGGCGTCCATCTGCTCCAAGCCGTACTCGTCCACGTCCAGCATCTTGAGCGCGGCCTCGGCGACAGGTTGGGTGATGCGACCATCGGCTCGCACCTCCGCGAAATCGCGAACGCGGCGCAGTAGTCTGTTCGCAACGCGCGGAGTGCCTCGCGAGCGCCGTGCGATCTCTTCGGCACCAGCCTCCTCGATCGCGATCCCGATTATTCCTGCTGAGCGCAATACGATCTGCTTCAGCTCAGCCGGAGGATAGTAACCGAGGCGTTCGACCACACCGAACCGTGCACGCATGGGCGGTGTCAGCAGCCCGAACCGCGTCGTCGCTCCAATCAGCGTGAAACGCTCCAGCTTCATGCCGACCGTCTGGGCCTTCGGTCCGTCGCCGAGACGGATCTCGATCCGAAAGTCCTCCATCCCCGGATAGAGGAACTCCTCTATGACCGGGCGCAGCCGATGTATCTCGTCGATGAACAGTACATCGCCCTCTTTCAGCCCCGTGAGAGACGACACGAGATCCCCCGGCCTCTCCAGCGCCGGTCCGGATGTCGTCTTGATGTCAACGCCGAGTTCGTTAGCGATCAACAAAGCTAGCGTAGTCTTGCCGAGCCCGGGTGGCCCGTAGAACAGCGAATGGTCGAGCGGTTCCTTCCGCCTCAGAGCCGCTTCAATGTAGATGCCGAGGCTCTCCTTCACCTTCGCCTGGCCGACGAACTCCTCGAGGCGCCGCGGTCGCAGGGCCGCTTCGCTCACCTTCTCCCCGTCCAGCGCCCTCGGCGTCGTTATCTCGGTCGTCATCGCAACCCCGCCAGCGCTTCCCGCACCAGGCCCTCTACGTCCCTGTCGCGGCCATCGCCGTCCCTCATGGCAACCCGAACCGCGTTCTCCGCTTCGACCCTCGAATAGCCGAGCGCCATCAACGCCGTCACCGTCGACTCGACCAGCCCAGCCTCCGGCTCCACCTCGACTGCCTCGGAAACCAAGTCGTCCAGCTTGTCGGCCAGTTCCAGGATGATCCTCTCCGCCTTCTTCTTGCCGACGCCATTGACGGTTTGCAGACGTCCGAGGTCCTTACCCCGGATCGCCTCGATCAGCTGGCCCGCTCTCATCGACCCGAGCAACGCGAGGGCCAGCCGCGGTCCGACCCCGGAAGCGGACTTGAGCCTCAAGAACAGCTGCCGCTCCAGTCTGTCGTGAAAGCCGTAGAGCTCGAGCCCGTCCTCGCGGGCGAGCAACGCCGCGTGAAGCTCGAGCTCTTCGCCGATCGCCGGGAGTTGCTCGAACACGGATCCCGGAATAGACAGTTCGTACGTCACGCCTCCGGCACAGGAGATCTCTGCCCGGTCGATTTCCTTGTGAACCAGCTTTCCACGGATCCGGCTAATCAAGATGCCTCCCAACGCCGCCGCGGTTTCGGGCCGCGCCCACGCCGGGCTGCGTCACAGAACTGAAGAGGTGACAGAGCGCCAGCGCCACACCATCGGCGGCATCAGCGGGGCTAGGCGGTTCGGCGAGCGACAGGTGCTGCTGGACCATGAGTGCCACCTGTTCCTTCCCGGCTCTCCCCGATCCCGCGACCGCGTTCTTGACCTCCGCCGGCGGGTACTCCGCCACCGAAACCCCGCGCACCGCAGCTGCCAGCATCACGACGCCACGCGCCTGACCCAGGGCAAGCGTCGACCGGGCGTTGCGGCCATAGAAAACGCCCTCGACGCACAGAACGTCGGGGCGCGTGCGGTCGATCACCGCCGACAGTCCTTCGAAGATCTCCAACAGCCGCTGAGCATGTGGACCCTTCGCCGTCGGGCGAATCACACCACACTCGATCAGCGACCTCCGGCCGTCGTCCTCCACCACCACACCGTAGCCAGTGGTCTGGGTGCCGGGATCTACTCCCAGTACGATCATCGACCGACCCAATCCGTTTCGCCACCACCCCGGGACCCCACAACCGGCGCCCCTCTCCAGCGGGACTGCCCTTCCTCCAGCTGCCCCGGTTTCGTTCGCCCCGGCTCGCTACGGGCCGGCCCCGGCCAGCTCCGCCAGCAAGGCTTCGTCGATATCCAAGTTCGAGTATACAGTCTGGACGTCGTCCTGATCCTCCAGCGCTTCCAGCAGCACGACCAGCTTCTCGGCCTCGCGCCCTTCCACCCGCACGGTCGTCTTCGGCAGCATCGCCAGCCGAGCTTCCATGATCTCGATCCCGCCGCCCCGCAGCGACTCCTGCACCGCGTGGAAGCTGGACGGATCGGTCGTCACCACGTAGGCGTCGCTCTCGAGCTCCAAGTCGTCCGCTCCCGCCTCGAGCGCCGCTTCCAACGCGGCTTCCTCATCATAGCGGCCGGCATCGATCAGGATCTGTCCCTTGCGCTCGAAATTCCAGGCCACGGAACCCGAGCTACCCAGGTGACCTCCGTGACGTTCGAGCGCGCGGCGAACGCCGGCGACCGTTCGGTTCGTGTTGTCGGTGACCGCCTGTACCAGTATCGCAACACCGCCGGGTCCGTACGCCTCGTACTTCACCTCCTCGAACGATGCGCCCGGCAAATCACCTGTACCCCGAAGAATCGCCTTCTCGATGTTATCCTTCGGCATGTTGGCCGCCTTGGCGTTCTCGATCGCCGTACGCAGCCAAGGGTTGCCGTCTGGATCGCCACCGCCTTCACGCGCGGCCACGGTGATCTCGCGGATCAATCTACCGAATAGCTTTCCGCGCTTGCTGTCTTCGGCCGCTTTCTTGCGCTTGATCTGCGACCACTTGCTGTGGCCGGCCATGGACGGATGCCTCCTGGAGTTTTGAGTCTGAATAGCCTGATGATCCTGCACGAAAGATACAGGCGCGCACAAGCCCAATCAAACCAATCGGCGGCGTGAGTAGCGAGCCGTCGGCCCGTGCCGGGATGACCGGTTACGCTTCCGTCGTCGCGGCCGCCCGACCTCGCGTGGCCTACTTCTTTGCCTCTTCCTCCTCGCGTGCCGCCGCCTCTTCCTTGACCTTCTCGGTGATATTCGGTGGGGCCGGCTCGTAGGCCGAGAACTTCATCTTGAAACTCCCGCGCCCTTGAGTGATGGAGCGCATTGTCGACGAGTAGCGGTCCATTTCGTTGAGCGGGACCTGCGCCCTCACTATCTGCTTCTTCCCCCTCGGTTCCATCCCCAGGATCCTGCCGCGCCGCTGGTTCATGTCGCCCATGACGTCGCCCATGTACTCCTCCGGCACGGTTACCTCGACTTCATAGATCGGTTCGAGAAGTATCGGGCCGGCGTCCGGCGCCACGTTCTTGAACGCCAGCGAGCCGGCGACCTTGAACGCGATGTCCGAAGAGTCAACCGAATGGTGCGAGCCATCGTAGACTTCAGCTCGAAAGTCGACGACGTGGTACCCTGCCACCACCCCCCTCTCCGACGCCTCCTGGATGCCCTTGCCAACCGACGGGACAAACTTACCCGGGATCACACCGCCTACGATCTTATTGACAAATTCGTAACCACTCCCTGCCGGCAGCGGGCTCAGGCGGACCCAGCAGTCGCCGTACTGGCCGCGGCCGCCTGTCTGCTTCTTGTAGCGGCCCTGGCCTTCCGCCGTCTTGGTGAATGTCTCCCGATAAGGGATACGGGGCTGTTCCATCGCCACCTCGACGCCGTAGCGGCGCCTCAGGCGGTCGATCGCCACCTCAAGGTGCATCTCACCCAAGCCGCGCGCGATCGTCTGGCCCAATTCGGCATCGTACGCCGCCGTAAACGTCGGATCCTCCTCGTGGATCTTGTGCAGTCCCGTGGAGACCTTGTCCTCCTCACCTCGCTTCGCCGACCTCACCGCAACCGAGATGTCCGCATCCGGGAAGTTGATTCCCACCAAGACCAGCGACCCGTTGCCACCGGCGAGCGTGTCGCCGGTATGCGTATCGTGGAGCTTCGCCACCACTCCGATGTCGCCGGCGTGCAGTTGCTTGACCTCCGCTCGATCCTTCCCCTGCGGCACGGCCGGATGGCCCAACTTCTCCGAGGCCGCACGCGTCGTGTTCTTCGCCGACGCTCCAGCTTCCACGGTGCCCGAGAAGATCCGGAAATAGGAGAGCTCGCCGACATGGGGCTCCGAGGTGGTCTTGAACACCAGGGCCGTGAGCGGGTCATCGTCGGAGGCCTGAAGCTCGATCTCGGTGTCGCCGTCCTTCCCGAGTTCGTGGACCGCCTCCGCCGGGCTTGGCATGATCTCCACCAGTCGCTCCAACAGGCCGCGCGCGCCGTAGCCCACCTCCGGAGCCGCGCACACGACCGGGTAGATCAGTCCGTTCTTCATCGCCGTCTTCAAGGCCTCGGCCGCCCTGACCGGCTCGATCGTCTCCTTCTCGAAGTACTCTTCCATCAGGGCGTCGTCCGTAGCGGCGATCGCTTCCACCAGCTCTTGGTAGGCCGTGGCGAACTCGTCCTGAAGATCCGCGGGGATATCCTCAGTCTTGTATTCACCCTTCTCGGACTTGGGGTCGAAGATCCGGGCGCGGCCGGACAAGAGGTCGATGACACCCCTGAACTCTTCACCCGAGCCGATGGGAATCTCGAGAGGAACAGCATCCTTCGAGAACTGCTCCTGCAGATCCGCGAGCACTGAGTCGAAGTCCGCGTTCTCTTTGTCCATCATGGACACGACGAAAATTCGCGGAATCCCTCGCTCCTCGCAGTATTCCCAAACGTTCTCCGTCCCCACCAGGACGCCGCTCGTGGCGTCCACCAGGACCACAGCCCCGTCGGCGACTCGCACACCCGCCTTCGCGTCGCCCGCAAAATCCAAGTATCCGGGAGTGTCGATCAAGTTGATCTTTGTGTCCGACCAGGCCGCGTGGGCCACCGAGGCAGCGATGGAAATACCGCGTTCCTTCTCTTCCGCCATGAAATCGGTGAGGGTCGTGCCCTCTGTGACCGACCCTTTGCGGTTGGAGGCCCCTGCCGAATAACAGATCGCATCAACGAGCGTCGTCTTTCCTGTCCCTCCGTGCCCGAGGAACACGACGTTTCGGATCGCTTCAGTCTTGTAAGTCTTGGCTGCCAAAGTGCCCTCTCCCTGGTGTGCAGGTTGTGAGTCGGGACCGCTATCGTATTTTGCCCGCCACAGTCAGTCAAGACGGCCTCGGTCCGTTAGAACTCCGACGATATGAAGGAGAAAGGATCCGGCTGGGCTGCCCGGTGGGATCGCAGCCCGTCGCCAGGCGTGCTTGCGGCGCGAGGGCTGGCGTCCCGGAACCGTCGGTTCAGTGCCTTATCTCGTGGTCCGACCGGCGCTTCAGCGCGTAGTCGTCCAAGAACTTTCGCTCCTCCAGCGTAAGCGAGTCGAGCCCTTCGGCGTCTATCTTCTCGAGCAGCTTGTCCACTACGTCGAGAATCTTGGCCTCCTTCTTGGCCTCTTTCTTGGCCTCCTTCGACCTGCCACGCGCCCCCGGCTCACCCTGGGCACCGCCCGGGACGACCGAAAGCCTGCGTTTGCGAAGACTCTTCTTTAGTCCCTCCAGCCGCGCCCCGATCTCCCACGCCTTCTTCAGGTATACATACCCGACGACCAATCCACCCAGATGAGCATAATGCGCTATCCCGTCCTGGGCGCCGCCGAAAGCGGAGAAGAACGAGATACCGCCGAGGATAAGCACTAGGTACTTCGCCTTGATCGGGAAGATGGCGTAGATCCAGATCGGGCTGTTGGGCCAGTTGAGGGCGTAGGCCAGCATCACGCCGTAGACGGCGCCCGAAGCGCCTATTATGGTCCCCTCGCTGAATACCAGGTTAAAGAGCGCGGCGCCGATGCCGCAGATCGCATAGTACTTGATGAACTCCTTTCCGCCCCAACGCTCTTCCAGCGGTGGGCCGAAGAAGAAGAGCATTAGCATATTGATCAGGATATGGAAGAAACCGCCGTGCACGAACATGTAGGTGACGATCGTCCACGGCTTGGTCAGAAAGTCCGAATCGTTGAAGCCCAGGTAGGTCGCGAACTCGTTGAGCGAAACGTCCAGTGCCTGAATCAGAACCCACATCACCACGAACACGATCGCGTTCGCGATCATCAGTCGCTTGACCCAAGGGGTCAGCCGGTAGCCGAAGGCTCCGAGTCCACCTCGATAATTCATCACCGATCCCGCTTCATTCTCGCTCTACTTCCCTAACCTATCCGCTCGACGCGAGTTCCGCAGGCACGTCTATGCCACGAGTGCCAGCTTTACGATGCGCTCGCAGAGATCCTCGAACGTTATGCCCGCTGCGGCGGCGGCTTTCGGTATCAAGCTGGTTGCGGTCATGCCGGGTAGGGAGTTCGCCTCCAGGCACCACGGCCGGCCCTTCCGGTCGAGTCGGAAGTCGACACGGCTATAGGCCGACAATCTGAGCACACGGTGCGCCCTCACTGCCAGTTCCTGTACCTCCTCGGTGCATTCCTTGCTGAGCGGCGCCGGCACCTCGTACTCGGACATGCCCTTCGTATACTTGCACTCGTAATCGTAGATCTCGTGACTCGGGCGGATCTCGACGATAGGAAGCGCCTTATCGCCCAGCACGCCGACGGCCAGTTCCTGGCCGGCGACGAACCTCTCGACGATTGGGGGACCGGTGTAGCCGGAGGCCACCTCCAGCGCCGCCGCTAGCTCCGACCCGTCTCTCACGACGCTCACCCCAACGGTCGACCCCTCCTTCGAGGGTTTGACGACTACGGGATAGCCGCCGAGTTCGTTCTCCACCTGCGATGTCTTTACGGGCCCTACAAGCCAAGGCGGCGTCGGCACATCACCGCTCAGGAACAGCTCCTTCGACACCAGCTTGTCCATCGCCAGCGCGCTCCCCAGCGGGCCGCTTCCCGTGTAAGGGATGCCTCGCAGGTCGAGGACTGCCTGAACGCGGCCGTCCTCCCCGGACCCGCCATGCAACGCGACGAAGATCGCCGCGGTATCCTCCAATTCGGGCAACTCCTCCAGCCTGCCGGCCAGCTGCGCATCCGAGAGCTTCGCCAGCTCTCCCGAACCCGGCGGCTGGCGCCGGATACCAGCGGTTGCACGATCGTTCTCCTCGGGAATCAGACGACCGCCCGCAGCATCGATCGCCACGACATCGTGGCCGCTCGATCGGAGGGCCTCGCTGATCGCGCGTCCCGTCGCCAGCGACACATCACGCTCGGGGCTCGTTCCACCCATCAAGACCGCGATTTTCACAACCCCATCCCCTTCCCCCCATGGACCCGCCTCACGACGTCCGCCATCGTTACTCCGACTCCCGTCCCGTGCTCACAGAGCGCCCCTTGAACCGAACCGGCAATAACGCCCACGTCGCTACCGGATCCTCCCCCTTGAGAGCCGGGTGATACTCCAGCTCCCTGGCTCCTCGCAGGGCAATCTCATCGAGCTCCTCGCTGCCGCTGGACTCCTTCAACTCCACCGAATCCACTGTGCCGGCCGCGGTTATGTGGATCCGTAGGACAACCTCGCCTTCCACATCGTAACGCCAGAGGTGAGCCGGATAGAGGAACGGCAGCTCCTGTGTACGCAGCGCCGGCAGCCGCTGTCCCGACCCGAGCCAACCCAGCAATCCGCCCGTTCCCAAGCGATCACCTGCCGCAGCGTATGCAACCGCCGCGATCGCAATCACCAGTGCCACCAAGACGAGCCTTTTCACGCGTCTCCGATCTCACTCTTGAGTTCCGCCAGCAGAACGAGCGCTTCCAGCGGCGTCAGCGACTCCGTGTCGATCGATCGTAACCTAGTCACCACCGGGCTCTCCGGAAGCTCGAACAGCGAAAGTTGTGTACGATCGATGGAATCCGGCAGTCGTCCACGGCGTCCGACCGGGCTCGTTACCCCGTCCACGCCTTCCAGGTCGTGCAGAATCTGGCGCGCGCGCTGGATCACCTCCGCGGGCAGTCCAGCCAGCCGGGCAACCTGAACTCCATACGAGCGGTCGGCTCCGCCAGGTTCAAGTCGCCGCAGAAACACGATATCATCCCCGACTTCTTTCACCGCAACGTTGTACGCCGCAGCCGCCGGTAGCAGATCTGCGATCTGAGTCAACTCGTGATAGTGCGTGGCGAAAACCGTCTTGGCGCCGATGTGCTCGTGGATATGCTCGGTCACGGCCCAAGCGATCGACACACCATCGTACGTCGAGGTCCCCCGGCCGATCTCGTCGAGCAGAACCAGGCTTCGATCCGTCGCTCCATTCAAGATGGCCGCAGTCTCGATCATCTCGACCATGAACGTACTGTGGCCCTGAGCCAAGCTGTCAGAGGCACCGACACGCGTGAAAATTCGATCGACGATCCCGATCTCCGCCGCGTCGGCGGGCACGAACGAACCCATCTGCGCCATGAGCGCGATCAAGCCGACCTGACGCAAGATCGTCGACTTCCCCGCCATGTTCGGGCCCGTAAGGATGATCACCCGCTCTTCCCCGTCCAGCCGAGCGTCGTTCGGCACGAACTGCTCGCGCGGCATCATGCACTCGACAACCGGGTGCCGTCCTCCATGAATGGCGAGCCGGTCCTCTGAATCGACCTGCGGCCGCGTGTAGTCGTTCCGTTCCGCTATGTACGCGAGAGCAGAGAATACATCGACGAGCGCCACGCGATTCGCCAGATCCTGCAGGCGTCCAAGCTGCGCCGCAATCGACTCGCGTACTTCGCGGAACAGCTCCTGCTCCAGCTCGCCGATCTGTTCCTCGGCGCTGAGGACTTTCGACTCCCACTCCTTGAGCTCGGGTGTGATGTATCGCTCGGCATTAGCCAACGTTTGACGCCGCTGATAGGTCTCGGGGACCTTCGCGAGGTTTGCCTTGCTAACCTCGATGTAGTAGCCGAACACCCTGTTGTACCCGACCTTGAGCGATGCGATGCCGGTCAGCTCGCGCTCCGTGCCCTGCAGTTCGGCGATCCAGTCCACCGCGCCGTCGCGAATTCCGCGCAGTCCGTCCAGCTCCTCCGAGTAGCCGTCCTTGATGACTCCACCCTCGGCCAAAGCCGCCGGCGCCTCTGCATCGATCGCCCGCTCGATGAGATCAGCCACGTCTTCCGCTGGATCCAGGCCCTCGACGACCTGTCTCAGTTGTCCACTCTGTGGGTCGCCGAGTGCATCGATCACAGCCGGCACCTCGCGCAACGATTGCGCGAGACCCAGCAGATCGCGCGGAGCGGCGCGTCCGGCGCCGGCTTTTCCGGCTAACCGCTCGAGGTCACGGACGGATCGAAGTATCTCCCGCATCTTCTTCCGCCGCGCTCCATACTCGAACAGCTCCTCAACGGCGTCGAGTCGCTGGCATATGGCTTCCGGGTCGGCCAACGGCCTCAGCAGCCACGAGCGTATCAGGCGCGCGCCCATCGGCGTAAGCGTGGAGTCGATCACGTCCAGCAGAGAAGTCGCACCCGGATCGAGCCGCAGCGGCTGGATGATCTCCAAGTTCCGCCGCGTCATCTCGTCCATATGCAGAATGGCTCCGCCACGCTCAGCGCGTGGCGGCCGAAGCTGGCCGCAGCCTCCCGGCTGAATCTCCGTCAGGTATCCCAGGAGCGCGCCCGCGGCCCGGACTGCGGGCTCGTCGCCCGCCTCCGTGAGACCGAAACTGGCCAGACTCTTGACCCGGAAGTGGCGGCAGACCTGCTCGCCCGCCAGGTCGGCGTCGAAGCACCAGTCTTCTCGGAAGGCCAACGGTCGATCGTTCAGTCGCAGCCGGCCATCAGCGGCTGCTGCTGTCTCCCACGAGCGCGGCAGAAGCAGTTCCCGCACGTCGATTCGGTCCAATTCGGACGCGAGATCCTCGCGAGCGACAACTGCACAGAGGAACTCCCCCGTCGATATGTCGGACCAAGCCAGCCCCAACTCCGGCGAGTCGGGCGTGCCCGCCACGGCGGCGAGGAAGTTGTTCTGGCTAGAGGAAAGCAGGCCTTCGGAAAAGATAGCTCCGGGCGTTACCGTCTCGACGACCTCGCGGCGTACCAGTCCCTGAGCCTGTGAGGCGTCTTCCACCTGTTGGCAGATGGCGACGCGCCGGCCCAGCCTGATCAGCCGCTGCACGTACTCCTGAGCCGCCTTTATCGGCACGCCGGCCAGCGGGACGTCGGCGGCTTCGCCGTTGTTGCGCGAAGTGAGCGTCAGGTTGAGAAGACGCGAGGCCTCCTCGGCGTCCTCATAAAACATCTCGTAGAAGTCGCCCACCTGGAAGAATAGAATAGCGTCCGGGTGACGGCCCTTCATCTCCAGGTATTGGCGCATCAGAGGCGTGTTAGGGACCTTCGACAAGCCACACCTCCGACCGTGACACGCTGTTCACGTTCACCTCAGAGTCATTCATCGCCAGTACTCCAGCGCCTCGCACCTAATCGCTTCCTCCCGTTCGGCCCGTCTGCGAGACCAGGAAGGGCGAATACCCCGCCCTGACCAGGCGATCGGCCAACGCTTGTGCTTCCGCTTCGATCAGTCCGCGACCAACCCGAACTCGGTAGAGCGGATCCTGCGCGGTGGCGTTGAGAACCCAGGCGTCGAATCCTTCACCGAGCAATACCCGGGCGAGGTTCTGAGCCGCCTCCGCATCCTGTAAGGCTGCGACCTGGACCGAGTAGGTGCGGCTCGCCTCACCACACACGGCACGTTCCTCGCGCAGCGAACGCTCCAACTCTACGTCACCCGGCGGGAGTTCGCGCAGCCCCTGCTCCGCAGCTTCGCAGGCCCGCTCGGCATCGCCCAAAGCAGCCGCCGCTTTGCTGATCCAGAGAAGAGCGGTCGGGCCGTGCTCGCTCGTAGGATAATCGCGCCTGAGTCTCCCCAGATACTCGACGGCCTTCGAGTGCTCCCCCTGAGTGTACTTGTACTGCGCTAGACGAAGCAGCGCGTCGTCGGCGTACCGCGTCGCCGATCCTTCGATCACGACCCTCAAATAGTGTAGCTCGGCTGTGGCCCCGTCCTCGGACAGGCGTGCTTGCAGGAACCAAGCGCGCGCTTGCTGATCGAGCGGCGCCGAAGATCCGAACTCACTCTCCCATCTCGCCAGCGCCTGCCGCGCCGCCTGCGCTTCCCCTCGGTCGGCACGGCTCTCCGCCTGATCGAGAAGTGAGGCATCCTGCGCCGCTGCTATATGCACAACGACGATGAAGCACGCCAGCAACCCGAACGGCCTACCGAGTCCTCGAACGGCTCTTTCCACGTCTCCCTCCCGCTCCCGCGGCAGCTACTCCGGCCCGCGCACCGTTCCGTGTCCCGATGCGGAGCAGCGCTTCCTCCAACGCCACACGGTCCGACAGCCCGCCAGACTTTATCAGGCGGTCGGCACGCAGCAAATCATCCAAGGCGTCGGCCAGCCCGTTCTCGGTCCAGCCTCTCGCCTGCCTCGCGTAGATACGAACCTTCCAGTTGAGGTTCCTGTAGCTGCCGTCCCGCTTCAGAACCTTCACCAAAGCGTCCGACCCATCCCGCGCCAGCCCGACCCTGAGAAGCGCTTCCGCGATAGCCCCGATCAAGCCCACTCCACTCTCCCCTGAATCGAGCAGGGCCGGCAGCTCTGCGAGGGCGTCGTTGATGCGCCGTTCGACGACTTTGTCAATCCACTGCCAACGATCGACTTGCGGCAACGCGCTGACGCTGGCACGCACCTGCTCCAAACCGACTCGCGTCTCGGGGGCCACGTAAGTGACCAACTTTTCCAGTTCCTGCGCCAGCACGCCAAGGCGCGAACCGATGCCGGACGCCAGCAGCTGCGCCGCCGGCATCTCCAAATCGACCCCGTGCACCGATCTTGCTCTTTTGGCCAGCCAGCCCGGCAGCTCCGACGCTTGCGGCGTTCTCAGCGACACCGCGGCGCAATGTGTGCGCAGCGCGTCGTAGAACTTCGCTTTCGACCCCTTCGGCACTTCCGCCGCAACGATCAACACCCGGCCGGCCACTTTTTCCTGAACGGCGCGCTCCACCACCGACCGCGCCGACGGACTCAGGCCCTGGGCCGAACGGATGACGGTGACCCGAAAGCGCGAGATCATCGGCGGCGTTTCCAGCACCGATGCCAGGCTCGCAGCGTCCGCGCTATCGCCGCTCAGCTGATCGAGATCGAAGTCGGTCGACCCGCCGTCAAGGTGGACTTCTGTTATGAGTGCGATGGCCTCGTCGCGTAGAAACGGGTCTTCGGTCTCGAGGAAGAAGGCCCCGCCCAGTTTCCCCTGCGCCAGTCGCTCACTGAGTTGCTCGTACGTCAGTGCTCCCATACCCAAGTATTGAAAGGCGGTTCGGAGGGTGTCAACAGAAGCGCTGTGGGAGAAGACTATTCCGGCGCCAACTCCCGGCTCCCGAGACCCACCCTTGGGAGTCTACTACTGGCCCGACGGACCATGGGGGTGCCAACCGACTCGCGGAAGATCGATAACCGCTGCGACGGTTGAACGAGCAGAGGCTCGTTGGAGAAGCTCGGTACGGTGAGAAAACTCGCGGACGGGACAAACCTGGGCGGCGGTCCCCAAAGCGAGTGTGTCCCGCTCGGCCGTTCCGACGCTTCGACAATTACAGGCGGAAGCTCCAGCATGCCTCCACCGGGCCGCAACGCCGGCACCGCAAAGACCAAGATCAAGCTAGCAAGCGCCAGACCGGTGACGCCGCCCAACCAGACGTAATCGCCGGTGCGGGAGGCCTGGCTCTGGCTGAGGAAGCTCCTCTGCAACCTCGGCATGAAATCCGGAGCCGTGTCAGGGGGGTCCAGCTCCCTGACCAGCCGCAGTCCACGACGTACCACTCGATCGTACTCGGCGCAGTCGTGGCAAGCTGCGAGATGTACGCGATATTCGTTGCAGTGGCATTCGTCGAACTCCCCGTCGAGGAAGCTCGAATAACCTTCCAGGAATTCTTCACAATCCATCGGCAAGCGCCTCAAGGCTGATCCGGAAACAACGCAGATCCGCTGAATCGTCGGACCGCCCCTATTACTCTAGAGCGCCCTCCAGAGTTCCACCCGCAGCGGCCCCGCCCATTCGGCGGCCAGGGCGGCAAGAAAGAAAACGGGACGCCGCCCTGCGAAGGTGGCGCCCCGAGCTCCAACGAGCCTGCCAGCTCGTAGCCTGTTAGCGAAGCATCGGCGCTATGATCTGCGCGAAGTTGTTGCGCGCCCGATTCAGGCGCGATTTGACCGTGCCCAGGTTGACACCCGTGATCTCGGATATCTCCTCGTAGGTCTTACCTTCCATCTCTCTGAGCACGAAGACCGCACGATGATGCTCGGGAAGCTGCTCTACCGCGCGCTCGACCATCTCCCGCAGATGCCGTTTCCGGAACAGATCGTCCGGACGGTACGTTGGATCCTCCCACTGCAGCGGTCGGTGATCCGCCTCCCAGTTCTTTCTTATCGTCTGAAACAGTACCAGCGGGTTTCGAGACCTGTTTCTCAGCTCATTCTTGGCCAGGTTGCTCGCGATCGTGTAGATCCAGGTCGAGAACTTCTTCGTCTGGTCGAATCGCTGCAGGTGGCGGTAGACCCGAACAAATGTCTCCTGCACCAGGTCCTCGGCCCGATCTCGGTCGCCGATTGTCCGGTATATGAAGTTCAATAACCGAGACTGGTAGCGACCCACGAGCTCCGGAAATGTCAGGGCATTGCCCTCCAAGAACCGAGCGACGAGCTCGTTGTCTGGCAGGTCCGTGAGCTTCTCTTGGGGCCTCTTCTCGGCCCTCTTTCTCGCTACCTGTATCATTCTATGCCTGCACTCTCTCCCTAATCGGGCGCACAGCCCGACCGAGCACGTCTCCCTCTCGCGGGGGCGACGTGGCTGCTTGCTTGGCCGCTGAGCGCCTTACCAGTCCGACGCTCGTCCACGTTCCCCACCCAACCTCACCTCAGCGCATGTTTGCTTTCTAACAAAGAACCGTCCCTCTTGACCTCCTTGTTCCCGGCGCGTCCTCAACGCGCCCCAACGCGCAAATTGCCGGTCCGACAATGGAAGCCCCCAAAGATCTCGACCGTGCCGGCAAAGGGGGACTTCCCCTTCTCACTAATAATAGACGCTTTAGCCAGGCGAATGGTTTCCTGACCCCACCAAAAAGCCGTGGCAACTGTCTCTACTGCCTATAATCTAACCGAAAATAACCCGAATATGAAGGTACTCGCCCTAAGTGGTGGATTGCTGCACGAACCTGACGGTGAGCCTGGACCTCTTCGGCGGGCCTGCAAGCAACGTCAGCACTCTGGCAGCGAAACCGCGAGCCCGCCCTCGCTGGTTTCCTTGTATTCGCGCCGCATGTCATCGCCCGTCCGCTTCATGACGCGAACGACCCGGTCGAGGCTGACAACGGGGCCTACGACCGAGTGCAGCGACAGGTGAGTGGCGCTCCAGGCTTTGGCCACACCCATGGCGTTGCGCTCGATGCACGGGGCTTGAACCAGACCGCTGATCGGATCGCAGGTGAGACCCAGATTGTGCTCGATAGCGATCTCTGCAGCGTTCTCCACTTGGGTAACGTTGCCGCCGAGAATCTGGCAAAGCGCCGCCGCTGCCATCGCCGTGGCCGTGCCCACCTCACCCTGACAGCCGACCTCAGCTCCCGAGATGCTGGCGTGAGTCTTCACCAGCATCCCTATGGCGCCGGCCGTGGCAAGCGCGTTGCGGATGGCCCCGCGGTCCAGTTCGAGCCTCTCCGCGGCCTCGACCAGCACGCCTGGAACGATGCCCGCAGCCCCATTCGTGGGAGCCGTCACAACGCGACCGCCGGCCGCGTTCTCCTCGTTCACGGCGAAGGCGTACGCCTGGGCCCGTGCGACTGGAGCGTAGGTACCCTCCAGGCGTCCCTCTTCTACCCGGGCCATCAGTTCGGCCGCGCGTCGCTTCACGCCCAGCCCGCCCGGCAGAACCCCTTGCCGAGCCAAGCCGCGGGCGATGCAGGCGCGGAAGGTATCCCAGACTCTATCGAGTCCTTTCGCGACCTCTCCCGGACGGCTCTCCCAAGCGCCCTCGTTGGCCAGCACGATGTCGCCCAAAGTGCCTCCCGCAGCCTCTGCCGCCGACACCAGCGACTCGCAGTCGTGGAAGGGATACGGCGGTGACTCCGGCGGTGGCGCGGTCAACTCGGTGCCCAACCTCTGGGCCTGCTGAACGAACCCCCCTCCCACCGAGCACCAGGTCTGTTCGAGAAGCAATCTCGTTCCGTCGAGAGCGCGGAAGACGGCGGTGTTGGGATGCGGCAGATCCTCGCGTCCGCTGGCGCCGAAGGGCAGGAAACGAACGGAATCCGGACATAAGCGAACACGGCCTGCGCCCCACGGGATTTCCGGATTCGCTTCGAGAGTCTGTGGCAGAACCTGGACGGCGTCCACATCGCACGTCTCCGGATCCCATCCGAGAAGTCCCGCAAGAACCGCCCGATCTGTCGCGTGACCCCGGCCGGTGGCGCTCAATGAGCCTTTGAGGTCGACCTCCACCCTGTCCGGCACGATCCGCCCCGCCAGGCAGGCTTCGCGAAAGAACCGCGCCGAGCGCATGGGGCCGACGGTATGGCTCGAGCTGGGTCCCAGCCCAATGCGGAATAGGTCGAGAAGGCGGACCGTGATGGGATTGGTCAAGGGCTTCCGCTCACTACCTATGCTTTTTTTTTGATCACAATCTTACTGACGGTTGGCAGCTTTCGAATATCGAAGGCAGAATGTCGATTAGCCAATAATGAAAAACTCTTCTTGGAAATTCGACATTCGATGTTCTATATTGGCGATTCGAAGCCCGCCTTAACCGCGGCTAGCCGCTAGTCGCCGAGAGGACGACCGTGCTTGTCCCTAATCTCGACCGCGCCCAGACCCTCCAACTCCGCGCGGAACTCGTCCACGGGACCCACTACCACGGTCGCAGCCTGATCGCTCCGCAGGAGCCGTTCAGCGACTCGCTGCACATCCTCCTTGGTGACGGCGCGGATACGACCGGCGTACAACTCCCAGTAGTCGTCCGGAAGGCCATAGACGACTTGCTGGACGACGCGACCGGATACCTGGCTGGCTGTCTCGAACATGCGCGGCAACGAGAGCGTGAGCGCATTGATCGCCAGCTCGAGCTCCTCGTCGGTCGCCGGCTCGCTCTTCATCCGTTCCAGCTCACCGACGATCTCACGCACGGCAGCCACGGTGGCCTTGGCATCGACAGCCGTAGCGGCGTAGTAGGGACCGCGTCGCTTTCGCGTATCGAAACGCGATGACGCGCCATAGGTCCAGCCCTTGTCCTCGCGCAGATTCATGTTGATGCGCGAGCTGAACAGACCTCCCAAGATCGAGTTCATCACAAGGACCGCCGGATAGTCCGGATCCAAACGAGCGATCCCGACGCCGCCGACCCTGATCTCCGACTGCGGACCCGGCCAATCCACGGCCCAGAGCCGCGGACGGCCCGCCGGCTCCGGGTCTGCCAGCTCTCGGGTCGCATCCGTCTGCCCCTCCCAACGCGAGAACGCAGCCTGCAGGCGGTTCCTCAACTCCCCTACCTCGGGCAGATCGCCAACCACGATCAGCGTTGCACCGGAGGGGCGATAGAAACGCGAGTGAAAGCTCTCGAGAATGGCGCTCTCGATCTCCCGCACCGTCTCCTCGACACCGCCAATCCTCACGCCGTACGGATGAGCCCCGAACGTCACCTCGTTGAGACGTAGGTTCGCCACGGTACGAGGTTCATCCAGGCCTCTCGCGATCTCGTCCAGCCGCTCGTCCCGTAGCCTCTCTACCTCCGCAGACTGGAACGCCGGCTCCGAGATGATCTCGGCCAGAAACTCGAGAGCGCCATCGAACACCCGACTAAGGAAGTGGAGGCCCAGTACCGAGGCGTCGAAGTCGACATCGACGCTGAAGCGAGCGCCCAGATAGTCGAGCCATTCGGCGACTTCCGGCGCGGAGCGGCCCTTCGTCCCCTCCGTCAGGACCCTGGCCGTGAGCAGCGCCGTGCCAGCATGCTGTTTGTCATCCTCTGCCGCGCCGGAGGGAAACACGACGCGGGCGGAAAGTTCCGGGATATCGTCATGGCGGATAGCCAGTACGCTCATCCCGTTGTCGAGGCTGAATCGATCGAAGCTGGGCAGGCTGATCTTCGGCGCCGGGCCCGGAGCGGGCCGTAGCGACCGGTCGATTCTCGCTCGACTAGCCATCACTCACCCCCACCGACTTTGTCGCCGGGGACTACATGAAGAGTGGTCCGGCGCTCCGGTGTGAGCCACTTGCTGGCCACATCCAGAACGGCATCCGGCGTGACCGACTGCACCCGGCCAAAAAGCTCGTTCACGTACTCGGGACGATCCAGGAACGTCGTCGCCGTGGCAATCGCATCCGAGCGATTCCCCACACCGTCCATCACTTTCACGAGGCCGCGCAACGCCCGGTTCACACCTCCGTCCACTTCGCGTTCCGTCAACCCACCTTGTCGCACCTCGTCCAGCGTCTCCAGGATCACGGCCTCCAGCGTCTCGGCATCGACGCCCGGTCGAGCAGTGGCGACGGTGAACGAGATCCCGCAATCTTCCGTCGGCCATACCTGGGCCGTCACGTCCTGTGCGATCCTCTTCTCGTACACGAGCTTTCGGTACAAGCGCGAGCTCTTCCCCTCGGACAGCACGTAGCCCAAAACGTCTGCGGCCTCGAAGTCCGGTTGCCCTAGGGCCGGCGCGTGATGGAACATGTAGACGCGCGGGAATTGGACATTGTCTTCGAGCACACCCCGAGCCTCATCCCCCGGTTTAACGATTGGTGCCGTCACCTGCGAAGCACCCGGACCGGCCGGGATCTCGCCGAAGTACCTGTCGGCCGACTCGAACGCGCGATCGGGCTCCACGTCTCCGACCAGGACGAGTACCGCGTTGTCTGGAGTGTAGTGCGTCTTGAAGAACCCACGCACATCTTCCAGGCTCGCGGCATCCAGGTCCTCCATGAACCCGATCGTCGGGTGCCGATACGGATGGCCTTCCGGGTAGGCCAACCGCAGCACGGTCTCGACGGCCAAGCCATACGGTCGGTTCTCGTAGGACTGCCGGCGCTCGTTCTTCACCACGTCCCTCTGGTTGTCCAGCTTTTCCTGAGTGATGGCCGACTCGAAGAAGCCCAGCCGGTCCGATTCCAACCAGAGACCCAGGTCCAATTCGTTCGACGGCAGTGTCTCGAAGTAGTTTGTGCGGTCGAACCAAGTGCTCCCGTTCAGCGTACCGCCAGCGTCCTGGACGTGCTTGAAGTGTGCATCGTCCACGACGTGCTCCGAGCCCTGGAACATCAAGTGCTCGAAGAGATGAGCGAACCCGGTCCGCCCCGGTCGTTCGTGTTTCGACCCCACGTGATACATGATGTGAACGGAGACCACCGGCGAAGTGTGATCTTCCTGTACGATGACGCGCAGCCCGTTGTCCAGCGTGCGTTCCAAAAGGTCAAAGTGGACGACGCCGGTTCCTAGCCCTCTTGCCATGTAGCTCCCAACGCTCGCTGCCGAGCGGCAAGTGCCGACGCGTTTTTCGACAATCACCACTCGATATTCAACATTCGATATTCAAAACCCGCCAACAAAAGCCCCTCCCGGGTGGAGGGGCCTAGCCGTCGAGGGGGAGCCGTAAGCCGAGTTCTGTTTGTTGGGCCATTTCTCTGGGACGCCGATTTCCCGACGCCTCTAGCAGCCTACCCGGGGATCTGTCGCGGCGGGCCACCACTCTCCCCTTATTTGGCCTTGCTCCGGGTGGGGTTTACCGTGCCCCGATCGGTTACCCGCTCGGGCGGTGGGCTCTTACCCCACCGTTTCACCCTTACCGGCGCCGGACGACGAGCGTCCGAATCGCAGGCGGTCTGTTCTCTGTGGCACTTTCCGTCGGCTTTCGCCGCCCGGGTGTTACCCGGCACCCTGCCCTGTGGAGCTCGGACTTTCCTCGAACCGCGCGCCTCG